>DATJPW010000193.1:0-6599 GCA_035506215.1 Desulfomonilaceae bacterium | reverse complement strand
CAGCTCCCCTTTATCCCACGATACCTGTTCTGGCAATACAAGTACCGTCCCCCTGTCTCTCGCGGTACCCCGAAGACACCGAGTTCCGCCTAAGCAACATACAAGGGTGAAAATGCGGTGAAATCATTGTCGAGACTCAGTGGGGTATCTGAAGTATAAAATTCCGTTAAAAAAGGGGCTGGGTATCCAAGCCGCGCAGCCAATTCCCGAAACGAAAACAAATTCGTCCAGGTCCATGCGAAGCTCATCTATCGCCCGCAGGATGCTCTGAACCACAATGCCATTGCCGCAGCCAGGGCAATTGGTAGTGGAGGTGACTGAAGGTCGGATAAATCGGTGGAGGGGATGGACAATCTCCTTCATCGAACAACTTCCTTGATTTTGGTAATGATGTCTTCCGGGTCCTGAATCTGTCCAACCAGCCGTGGGGGAAGAAAAGACACGTCGGCAAAACGGGCTGCAGCCGCCTTGATATACGGGTACATCTGGCCCAGGTTGTTTTCCAGTACTATCACCTGCTTCGCAGTCCAGGCCATCCTCTCGATCTCATGGTCCGGGAAAGGCCACACGGTAACCAGACGCAAGGTTCCGACAGCGAGGCCGTTTTCCCGCGCAAGGTCAACCGCCTCTTTCGCAGCCCTTGCCACCGGTCCGTAGGAAACGAGGACCACATCCGCGCCTTCGTAGTCGCGCTCCACAATGGTGATCTCTTCCTTGTGTTTCAGTATCTTGTTGCTTAGCCTCCGGACGAACATGTCAAGAGAAGATACGTCTATAAGGTTTCGTCTACCGGCCTCGTCGTGGCAGGAACTGGTGACGTGGGCCTTGAAACCCTTTCCGAAAATGGGCATTGGTGCAACATCCACATCGAGAAAGCCTTTAATGGTCTGTGGGTCTGCCCCTTGAGCGGGAATCTTTCGATACATCCTTTCAATCGTTTCAGCTTTCGGTATGATCACTTCTTCCCGCATATGTCCCACGAAAGCGTCGGAAAGGATGAAGACAGGAGTCCGGTATTTTTCCGCATAGTTGAAGGCCGTGACGGTGTGATCAAACATTTCCTGGGGAGAAGAAGGACAAAGGGCAATGATCTCGTAATCGCCGTGGGAGCCGTGCTTAGCTTGCACCATGTCTCCCTGCATTCCTACAGTGGGCATACCGGTTGTGGGAGCGCCGCGCTGAACATTCACGATGACACACGGCGTCTCTACCCCGACCGCAAAGCCGATATTCTCCGCCATAAGGCTGATGCCGGGTCCCGAAGTTACCGTCATCGCTTTCTTGCCTGTCCAGGAAGCCCCTATGACAGCCGCAACCGAGCTTATCTCGTCTTCCATCTGAAGGAACGCACCGCCAACTTGGGGGAGTCTCTCGGCCAGTTGATTGGCAATCTCGGTGGCAGGCGTTATAGGATATCCCGCCGCGAATTCGCAGCCCGCCGCCAAGGCGCCCTCGGCACAGGCTTCATTCCCCATCATAAAGTACCGTCCCGTTCGCACTCTTTCCGCCGTCATCTCTTCACACGTCTTTTTTGCCTCTTGCCGGTTATAGCGATGGCCAGGTCCGGGCAGTAGATCATGCAATTCTCACATGAGGTGCATGCCCCCGACTCAGCTATCTCGGGTGGACGGTAGCCGTTCTCGTTCAATGTCAAGGCCGGCTTGAAAACTCCACGCGGGCAAACGCTGAGGCAAACACCACAACCCTCGACACCTTTACACAATTGCTGATATATCCTTATGTTATCTATGATATTCGCTCCTATACAGTTGTTTCTCGGTCTGTCCTCGCTTAGGACCGATTTCTGACCGTCTTCGATGTCTCCTTACGTGTCACGCCCCTTAATTGGGCCAAGTAGCTGTCCTTGGAAAACAAGAGATGCTCCGTAACAAGCTTTTCCAATGCTTCACCATCTCGCTGCTCAACGGCCTCGATCATGGCCTCGTGCGCAAGTATTGACTGCTCTATTCGATTCGGTTGAGACCACGCATTAAACTTAACGATGTGCGCCTTTGTACTAAGGTAATCGATCATGCTGTTAAGGTAGCGGTTCTTGGAAGCCTGGAAAAAAGCTCGGTGAAACTCATTGTCCTTCTCAATCATCTGGTCTGTTCTGTCGCGCAGGTGTCTTTCCAATTCCCTGCAAAGCCTTTTCAGGTGTTGGATCTCTATCTGGGTGATATTTTTGACGACAAGACCAGCGGCAATAGCTTCGAGCTTTGTGCGCAGGAAATAAATCTCTTCTACCTCTTCCGCGGTAAGGTCCATAACTATAGCCCCACGGTAGGGTGTGTGCTTAACCAGCCCTCTCCCTTCCAGCATTTTCAGGGCTTCTCGGATCACCGTGCGGCTGACATTGAAGTGTGCGAGCAGGTCCCTTTCGATGAGGCGTTCCCGGGGTTTGAAATAGCCTGACAGAATTGCATTTTCCAATTCTCGCATGACCAACGCTGAACTCACGCTTGTCGTAGAACTCGCAGCCTTATGGGGATTTGTGCCCATCTTTGTGCATTGCCCTCCATTTTGTATTTTATTTGGTATACCATTTGGCACAAACTCGTCAAGTATTCTTTATGCTATTTCTTGATCCGTCGGTGAAAATGGCCTTAAATCTATGAGTGAGCCAAGGACGTCTCCATCCTTAATTTCTGGACACGGCTATTGGGTTGTATGCAGTCGTGGGCCGGACGAGTTTTGACCCGCCAGCGCCACTCAAATCGGCCTTGGGCCGCCCGAGGCCGACAACAAATCGACTTACGTCAAGTTTACGAATATCCTATCCATGCCGTTCGCCTGGGGCGGAGCGAATACAGCAAAGATCTTATAATGGATAATTCCAAAGGATGATTGCTGTGAGCCCAAAGAAAAAGAAAGGCCGAAAGGGGCGGCTGTGCCCCGCCCCCCGTTTACGTACCACTTGTTAAGTCTAGGGGTATAGTCCCATGTAATTCCGCCTCATCCTGACCTCCCTGCTTTGACCAGGCCTTACTCTATACTAACTCACAACCTGGACCAGTTTCTGGAGGGCAGGCCATGCACTTCTGGCTCATTTCACAAGATGCCTGTCAGGCTCTTTCATAGAAGGTGTAAATACTGAGACGGCCACGAGCGGTTCTTCGGCGGTATTCTTGACAGAGTGCACTGCATTCATAGGATTGAAGTGAATCGTGCCTGCTTTCAGTTCCACCCATTTATCGTTCACCAGCATCTGTCCGGATCCTTTGATCACATACACAGTCTCCTCGTGAGTTTTGTGATAATGAGGCTTCACTTCTGCACCCTGTAAAAGTCTTATGATGAGGACGCTAACAGCGTCGGTCTGGGCAACCTTGATCATCTGCGCTTTCTCGCCGTCCTTCGGGGGATTCATGGCGAGAATCTCATCCACCTGGGTTAGAATTTGGGCGGTGGTATCTTCTGCCCGCGCAGAGTTTATCGCAAGAAATGAACAAAAAAAAGCCAGTAGAATCCCCACCTTGAGAATCGTCTTGTTCCTGACCATGTTACACCACTCCTTCTTGAAAGTTGTTGTGGCAAGTTGCCAGAATTATGCGGCGGTCTCGCCATTCTAGTCGTTTGGGAACTCCTGAAGGCCAGAGGCATCTCTCCGCCGACCCCGCAAAGGTGTGGGGGGAGTGTCCCATGCGACCTGAAAGAGGCAAAACGGTCGTCATGTTGACGAAAAAGCTCTTTTTGTTCTTTTTGTGAGCCTACCTCAGCCTCCGCCACTCCGTCAACCGTTTTTCCGCCGCACTTGTCATCCAAACACAGCTCGGTAGTGTCTGGCCAAAGGGAGGCTGAAGCCACATGCTTTCATTTGGTTGGCATGTTATTTGGTATACCATTATGGAAAAAAGCTCAAGAATTTTTGCCGACAGACTTTGAAATGAAATAATTTAAGATTCTGGACGGTTAGTCGATTTAACGATGGTTAATTTTCCATTGTCACGCAGGTTCGGAGTTCAAACTTTCTCCTGCCACCAAAATCGAGAAGTCTCGTCATATGGCAGCGTGATCTTCCTTCTTGAGAGGAATGGCCGTGCTTCGGAATCCGCAGACAACACGTTTTCCTTGATCTATCCGAAACATATACTAAAATAGACGAACAACTGATCAGGTCAGGGGCGGAGATCGGTAACTAAACCATTGTGTCCTGCGTGCTTCGGAACTGAAGAGGGCACATGGACATCGTGCGCATTCATATCGCTTCAATAAGGTTCATGGGCTTTCCCAATCAGGGTTCACGTGTAGTTCTATTCGCGCTCATACTACCGTTAGCCTTACTACGCTCCTCATACCCAAAAAGCACTTTTCATCAACCACTCTCACAGATGACACAGTATCTTCTCCTTCTGTTGAGGTCTGCAATCGGTTCTAACGTGAGAGTTCGCGAACCGACCCGGGGAACCCACATTCGATCCAGGCAGATCTCCGAGAATCGGGGTCATTGCCCAATGCGATAAGGATCCAATCATGAACTTACGCCGTTGTTTCCACGATCTTCCTGTCCGGTACAGGCTCCTCGTGAGTTATTCCGCCGTTTTCGTCTTGGCCCTCACCGTAGGCAGCAGCATCGTCTATACTCTGGTGCGACGAACAATTGAGGCCAACATCGAAAGCGAGCTGAACAACTCCACGGCCACCATCCTTGACATGGTGAGGACTTCGATCACAGTGTCGATCAAAAATCACCTTCGAGCGGTGGCAGAGAAGAACCGAGAGATTGTCGAGCACTTCTATAATTTACATGAGCAAGGACTATTGTCGGAAGAAGAAGCAAAGCGACGCGCGACAGAGATCCTTTTCAGCCAAAAAATAGGTGAAACAGGTTACATATATTGTGCAAACAGCACAGGAGTCGCTGTGGTCCATCCCCAAAAGGGTGTGCAGGGTGTCAATTTTTCCACTTTCCCATTTGTCCAGGAACAAATGTCCAGAAAAGGGGGATACGTCGAGTACGAATGGAAAAATCCCGGAGAAGTGGCCACTCGGCCGAAAGCCCTCTATATGACATATTTCCCGGCCTGGGACTGGATCATATCAGCGTCATCTTACCGGGAGGAATTCAGGACGCTGATTAACACTGAGGATTTTCGCGAGAGCATTTTGTCCCTTCGATTCGGTCAGACAGGTTACTCATATGTGATGGACGGCAAAGGGAATCTCATTATCCATCCGAAGCTTGAAGGCCAAAACTACTTCGAGTCGTCGGACGCAACCGGCCGGCACTTCATTCGAGAAATATGCCGCCAAAAGAGCGGGAAAATCATTTACCCGTGGAAAAATCCGGATGAACCGGTCCCGCGCATGAAACTGGTTATTTTCAACTACGTTCCCGAGCTTGACTGGATCGTTGCATCCTCGGGCTATTTGGACGAACTTTTTTCTCCTCTTACAACTGTGAGAAACGTTTTTTTGACTACACTCGTTGTATCCTTATTACTCGTCATTCCAGTTACCACCCGAATCAGCTCATCGATTACCAGTCCATTAAAGGAACTAATGCAGCGTTTTGCCACCGGCGCCACTAGGGACCTCAGCGTCCGAGCGAATACACAGTCCAAGGACGAGTTGGGACAGTTGGGGCTATATTTCAACACCTTTATGGAACGGCTGGAGGCGTACAACACTAGTCTCCATGCGGAAATACTGGAACGCAAGCAGGCTGAAGAAGCGCTAAGGCTCTCGGAGGAAATGTTTTCAAAGGCCTTCCGCTTAAGTCCGAATGGAATCTGCATAGCTTCCCTCAAGAATAGAGTAGTCCTGGATGTAAATGAAAGCCTATTACGGGCTACGGGTTACTGTCGAGATGAAGTGATCGGGAGGACCGCAACTGACCTTGGGGTTTTCCCAAACCGGGAGGAAGGTCGCCGATTGATGCAGAGGCTTCAGGCAAAAGGGCATCTCAGGAACAGGGAAATCGAGTTTCGCACCAAGAATGGCGACATGCGCATTGGTATGCTCTCGGCCGAACTCATCGAACTCGGGGGTGAACCGGCCATGCTTTCCACCATTGAAGACATTACTGATTCCAGGCGCATGGAAAGGGAGATCATGGACATCGCTGAAGGCGAGCGGCAGAGAATCGGGCATGACCTTCATGATGATCTCTGCCCGCATTTGATAGGAATTGAAGTTTTGAGCAAAGTTCTGAGTAAGAAGTTGTCCGGTAAGGGACTGGACGAAGCAGCGCATGCAGATAAGATCCGGTCTTTGATAGCACAGGCGATAGACAAGACAAGAACGTTTGCCAGGGGACTGTGTCCTGTGAATCTTGTGGCTTACGGCTTGGAAACCGCCCTTAAGGAACTGGCAAGCAAAGCTGAAGAAATGTTCGGCGTGTCGTGCTTATTCAAGGGAGATCAACCTATACTGGTTCATGACAACACTTTGGCCACACATCTGTTCTACATTGCTCAGGAGGCTATCCATAATGCGATAAAGCACGGCAGGGCCGAGCAAATCATCATCGAGCTGTCATCGGACGACAGCGGGATTATCCTCGAGATTAGAGACAATGGTGAAGGAATACGGGAAACGTTCGCGAGCACGGGCATGGGATTACGAATTATGAATTATCGCGCAAAACTAATAGGGGC
>DATJPW010000192.1:0-5149 GCA_035506215.1 Desulfomonilaceae bacterium | reverse complement strand
GATCTTCCGGGCGCTGCTTGTCCGGCCAAGACCGTCCGTGATCTTGCCTGCAAACTCTATATCGCCGTCAGCCGGGGCCAGCGTTATGGCCTCCATGGGACATTCCACCGCGCAAATGCCGCATCGCACGCAACTTGCCGGATCAGCTTCCGCTCTCTTTTGGAAACCAATTGCGCCGTGCGGACAAAGCCGGACGCAGGTTAGGCAGATCGTGCATTTTGCCGGATCCACAACCGGCGGGCCCGGGAGTCCTGGCGGGGCTTCCTCAATAGATGACGTTTTCAGCGTAACCACAGCGGATTCCATATCGGCCTGAGCGCTTTCAGGACTGAAGTTCCCTCGGGACGGTCCCAGCGCCAATATTCCTGCCTTGGGGGTCCTCACGCCTGAGAACCTTGTTGACTCAGGCTGGAGAAATGGAGCAGTCACGACGGAGGATGGAATCGCGTCCAGCAAAGGCCTCAAGGATGAATCCGGCCGGTGGCTCTCGTCCACCACGACCAGGTCCGGAACAAGTTCCAGCTCAACCCCGAGAACCGGGTCCGTGAAAATCATGGTCAATCCATCCGGACCTTCCTCGAACATCGGACCGTCGCCATCAAACTTGAAAAAGAGTGTGCCTTGATCCCGGGTTTGGCCATAGCGTTTTTCCAGACCGTTAGCAGCCACCTTTACTTGCCTGGTAAATACGTAAGGTTGAATTTGGCCTATCTCTCGCAGCCGCTCGATAGCCTCAAAGGCCCTCCCGAATACAACGGGGTCTGATTCGCCTTCCAGACCGCAGAGAAAGACAGCGTGATGCCATTCTCCTCTCGGCTCAACCAAAGGGGCTTTGCCATCCAGCATGGCTTCAAGCTGGGATATTGAGACCACTCTGTCCGATGGCGAGAGACCATAATCAGCAAACTTCGGAACATTCTCGGCAGGTGGCGCGGCGATTATGAAGCCGACACGTTCGGTGGATTGTCCTTCAGGCGAGACGAGCACGGCGTCAAAGCCCCCGATGAACCCATGCACCTCTTGCAAGACGGCGTCCGGCACAAATGACAAGCCGCTGGGAATTTGGGCTCCGTCCTTCTCATCCAGGATCACGACTTTGAAGCCTTCTCGAATCAGTCGATCGGCGAGTTCACGGCCCACCCTGTCTCCGCCTATAACGAGGACCCGGCGCAGGTCCCTGGTCTCCGGTCTCGGGCTGCGGTTCAGGAAAACGGATTCGAGGATCGGCACTTTCACAGACGTTCTCCTTTGGCGACTTTTCTCAGGTATGAGGCCGTCTCTCCCGCTGTCCTGATCGCGTGTGAAACTGTTTCGTCAATGGACTTCGGCCCTTGAATCGCTCCCGCCACGAAAACGCCGATCGAATCGGTGAACGCGTCGTCTCCATCCAGTCCCAGGAATTGATCCTCATTGGATTTCACTCCCAGGAGTTCAGCCAGACCGCCCAGAGATGGGTCCGGCGCGATCCCGATACTCAAAACTACAAGATCGAATGCCTCGAAAACTTTGTTTTCGTCCGGTCCACGGTAGATCAATTCAGGGCGTCCATCAGCGCTCAGACGTATTTCCGAAGGGATGGCCCTTACCAGCCGCACCTCCCGTCGAGCTGCCTCAAGGCGTCTCTCGAAATCTCGATCAAATGATTGGATGTCCATGTAAAACATTGAAGGCTGAATTCCCGGAAAGCGGTGGCGCAGAAGCCTGGCGAGCCTCAACGCGTAACCGCAACAGACGCGAGAGCAGTAATTGTGGCCTATCTTCGGATCGCGACTCCCCACGCACTGAATGAACGCCACGGACTGGATACGCCTTTCCCCGTCGCCCTGATCGAAATTGTCACTCCTGAGGATCGAATCCAGTTCAAGACCGGTAATTACTCCCGGAATCCGGCCGTATCCGAATCGAGGTTTTTCCGCAGCATCAAAGGCTTTGAAGCCGCAGGCCAGAACTACCGCGGGAGCCTCCACCTGGATGTCCTCCGCAGCAGCCTGCAGATGGCAGGCATTTTCCGGGCAAGCATCCGCGCAGGCGCGACAGGAGGCGTCTTTGAAGAAAAGACATGCATCCTCATTGAGGTAAACCTGATTGCTGACAGGGGAACGGCTCAATGCGCCCGGCGACGGACAGACTTCCAGGCACTTGCCGCATTCATTACATTGATCGGGTTGGATGCGTAACGGTTGCCGAGTCAGAGTGAACTTGAAGGAACCGTTTTCTCGTGCGATTTTGGTAGGGATTGTGCGAAAATAGTTGGTGATCAGATCAGACGTCTCAACAGTGTCGAATACATCCTCCAGAAGACACGCCCCGCATCTCTGGCATTGATCTGTGGCTTTGCAACAGTATTTCGCTACGTGTCCCCCCGGATAAGGGGCCTTCTCCACAATGATCGACTCAAAACCCATCCGGGAAAGTTCACTGGCACACCAGAGACCCGCGACGCCACCGCCGATAATCACTGCATCCTTTTTCATAACCTTGCTCAGAGAAGTCCTTCGATTTCGGATTCCCTTCCGGAGGCGCTCACGCACACACCCGCGACCTTTCCCGACTCCTTTAGCTCGGAAATCAGCTTCCGAACAAGATCGGCAGAAGAGGACATGAACTGTTCCTCACCTCCGTCCCTCCATCGGGTGACCAAATTTTCAGGAATGAATGTTGAGGGAATAGAGCCATCCCTATATTGGGCAATCTCCTGATAAGAGGGCAAGAGAACTCCGGCAAGAACCTTTACGGGCAGATCTTTCGCACCACTGACAAAAGGATCCAGTTCTTCAGTGGTGAAGATGGGTGAAGTTATCAAGAAACTCGCTCCGGCAGTCGCCTTTTTGCGGGCTTTCATTAGTTGCGGCGGGAGAGGGTCCGCGTTCGGGCAGACGGCTGCGCCAAGGAAAAAATCGAGGGGAGCAGCCAGCGCATTGCCGCCAAGATCTCTTGCGTTCTTCATGTCGCGAAGCATAGAGAGTAACTGCACGGAATCAAGATCATAGACCGGCTTTGCTTCCGGATGATCACCGAAATTGAAATAGTCACCGGAAACGCACAGTATCGAGCCGATGGACAACGCGGCCGACCCCAGTGCGGTGGATCCAAGGGCTATCCTGTTACGATCGCGACACGAGATGGTCATGATCACATCGTGGCCTTCTCCCTTGAGTGCTTGGGCCAGGACGAGAGAAGATACTCCCATTACCGCCGACGGGTTGTCGGCAACCAGGAAGCTGTCCACTTTGTCTTTCCAGGAAGAAGCCAACGCAACAGCTAAGGAAAGATCTGCGCTTTTGGGGGGTGTGATTTGCGCAACAATCTGAAACTTTCCGGATTGGAGTCCTTGCTCAAACAGGCTAGCCAATTTGGAACCTCTTTTGATAAGCGGTGTGAATCACCTTGCCCGGTTGCACGCTGAGGTTGTGTCTTATCGCCGGTACTACCGGTTCCTGCAGGGCCAAGCGTGCCTGACGCTCGAGCCGTTCGTAGATCATGGTCCAGGCACAGTTTCTCTCGGTATCGACCTCGCATTTTCCGTGGACCGTGCCTGAGCACGGACCGTTCAGAAGTCCTTTGGAACACATGGTTACAGGGCAAATGCCGCCTGTAATCCCGAGATAGCACTGATTGCAGGCTCGACAGCGTTCCGTCCATTCGCCGGCTTGTTCCGCCACCCCGATGAAGCTCGTGTCCACACCCGGGAAAACAGGGACGTCAGGATACATCTCTGCCAGGAACTGGATACCGGCTCCGCAGGCCAGCGAAATCACAGCGTCGGCCTGCGAAACTCGCTCTTTAAAAAGTTCCAGGAACTCGCGGTCACATTGCCTTTCCACGGTAGCCGCGGTCGCCACGAATTCCTTTTTTTCATTGCCTGCGGCCAGCATGAGCTGGGATGCGAGTATGCCGGCTTCTTTCTCACCGCCTGCCAGACAGACCGCGACACATGTCCCACAGCCTGCGACGAGAACGCGTGAATAATCATTCAGGATATTCTTGAATTCGACGAAGGGCTTCCGCTGCGCGACGATCAACTAAAACCTCCGGGGGAGAAGACTCTGGGAAGGGAATACATGCAAGAATAGCATAACAAAGCCACTGGAGCCTGTCAAGGCGGCCTCTGGTCACTACAGCTTGATCACCGGGTTTGCCTGAGACAGAACCTCATACCTAGTAGTGCCGCCGCAGAATTCCTCGATCAGCTCCATGATTTCTCGGCAGGCCTCCTCTACCTCTTCAACCGGCACGGGCGGGAGTCCATCCACATTCACCTCGAGGTCTGTGGTCGTGGGCACCACCAACGTATGTTTACCCTGACGCCAGGTCCATCGTCGAGTCAAAACGGTTTTCCCCTCAACGAGAATGATTTCTCCCGGTGACGGGTTCTCGACCTCTTCCGAGTCGAGCGCTATGAATTCCTCGTCGCCCGTCGCGGGGCGCAGGGCAATATCCTCTTTAACAAACTCTATCGCGTGCCCCCCGGCCGGCAAGATGTGTCGTAGAGACACTATGTTACCGATATCAACCAGTGCGCTAATAGACGGCAATTCGTCATTTCGTAAAACGCGGCGTGCCATCGCCTCCATGGATGGACGAAATTTGCTGGGTTTGGCGCCAAAGGAGCGATAAGCCTCTCGCCAAGAGAAAATCCTGGGATGTTCGGCAATCGTGTCCAAATTCAATTTTGTCCGGAGAGAAGCCTCCGCGGCCCGTAGCAACGAGGTGAGCCGCCCTGACGATTCTCCGTTGGTTACACCGTAGGCCAACACAACTCCCCTCACATACCCGGGGAATTGAGTAAACACTTCATTCGATACCCCAAAACCTATTTCTTTCTCTCTCACGTTTCCTCCTCCGATGATTCCCTGAACATCCGTACAGGAGCTACGATACAACGATCCACCCAGCAGGACCCTGTTCGTGAGACTTTGAAATCTCTGGAATTTGCAAGCCGGCCGATCCTGGAGACAGTATCTCATATGACGAAAGAACCTAGCTATCTCTGGGGTACTTCACGACAGATATCAAGTCAAGGATAAGGTTCAGATGGAAGATGGTCACAAACCCGTTCCTATGAAGCCTTTTCGTCATGAAATTGAATAGCTACAGCAAGTTGGGCTGCTCCACCATTGGCAAGTTTGCATTAAACTGATATAATAAA
>DATJPW010000191.1:0-72217 GCA_035506215.1 Desulfomonilaceae bacterium | reverse complement strand
TTTGGTGCGTTAGAATTCGCATCGGATAGGGCACTTCGCGGTGACACAGAGAGGATGACGGTGTTTATTGAGGCATATCTATCCGGATATTTCGATCACTGAGTATTGTAGTCTAAGTTAAGATCAAGCCACGGTTACACGCGTTCCCAGGCTCCAGCCTGGGAACGAGTAGAGCTTATCTGAGATTGCACTTCTCGTGTTGCTCGATAATGATAGTTCAATTAGAATGTTTCTGTTTCCTATTTTTGAATTTCGTTATAACAGAAGATCGCTTTGCCTCTTGTCAGCGTAATTATTCCCTCATTCAATCGGGCCTATCTCCTGGAACGGGCGATCAATTCAGTCCTGGGCCAGACCTTTACCGATTTTGAGTTAATTGTCGTGGACGACGGTTCCACTGATTCCACTCGTGAACTGCTTTCGCAATTCCGGGACAGGCTTTTGCCATTATTTCAAGAACATTGCGGCGTATCCGCGGCGCGCAACGCCGGCGTCAAACGTTCGTCAGGTGAACTCCTGGCTTTTCTCGATTCGGATGACGAGTGGCTTCCGGACAAACTGCTTCGACAAATCCGGATGTATGACGCGAAAGATGCGCTGTTCGTCTGTCACACAGATGAAATCTGGATACGTGATGATAAGAAAGTTCAGCAAAAAAAGGCGCATCAGAAGCAGGGCGGTCGGTTCTTCGAGAGAGCGCTGCAAAGATGTCTCATCAGCCCTTCATCGGTAATGATCTCCAGGACGCTCCTGGATCGCGTCGGATGGTTTGACGAAAGCCTACCGGCTGCAGAGGATTATGATCTCTGGCTTCGTGTCACAGCTCACTATGAAGTGGCCTTCGTGCCGGAACGCCTGGTAATCAAGCATGGCGGCCACTCTGACCAACTTTCCGAAACCACGCCGGCGATCGATCGGTTCAGAATTCAAGCCATATTGAAGATACTCAGAGACCCGGAACTACGGAAAGACTACCATCTTGCGGCGGTTCGGGAGCTTATTCGCAAATGCCGCATCGTAGCTTCCGGATGCAAGAAAAAGGGAAAAAATCAAGAGGCGGAGACTTATCTTGAACTGGCTCGAACATACTGTAACTTATACCCTGAAGCCCCAGGCGATCAACCTGGACGATAGGACATATTTCATCCCTTGCTATTCAGGTTTGGAATCTCTGATGAGGTCCATCGAGCAAGTGGGGATACTCAATCCGCCGATTGTTCAGGAAAGGGCGTCCGGCGAGCTGACTCCTGTTCTCGGGAGACGTCGTCTTCAGGCCGCATCCCAAATCGGCCTTGCTAAAGTGGAAGTTCGAGAGGTCCCTGTCGATATGCCGGAGAATCATGGGTTCACTATGGCATTCTGGGACAACGTGAGTCACAGGGAGCTCAATTCAGCCTGCGTCGGGGTCATTGTGAAACGGCTGCTCGAATTGTTTCCTCGCAGCGTTGTTGCAAGAGATTTTTTGCCCACGCTGGGTGTTCCGCCTCTCGGGCCTCGTCTGGAGCGTCTCAGCGCCTTGGGTAGCCTGGAAGACAAGTTCTTGGAAGCGCTGGCTATCGGTCGTATTCGTGAAAAGACAGCCCTCATACTATCGGAGCTGCAACCTGAAGAGCGGGCGACCCTTCTGGAATTGACCGAGGGCCTCGGTTTCAATGCGAACAAAAAGGCGGAGGTGATCGGAGAGCTGTTCGATCTCTCTATTTTTCACGCCAGGCCGGTGCTCGAATTTGTTCGCAGCGCGGAGGCTCAGGCCGTGCTTACGGATCTGCAAATACCTCTGCCGGAGCAGGCGAATCGTTTCCGAGAACTGTTGCGCTCGTGGAAGTATCCCGAATTGTCAGGGAGAGAGGGAAAATCCCGCACCAGGAAATGAAATTCCCCATCGAACAGATATGGATTGACGAGGACGCACGTGATGAGCCCTTGACGCGCGAAATCGTGGATAAGCTGCCAACGGCAAAAGTTTTCGTCGGCGCCGAATGCGCTCAGAAAGAATGGGAACTGAATCTGGAACCTGACCCTTTTTCCCGGGGAAAAAAGATTTTGCGGCTTATGAAAAACAAGGGGGCGTGTATCAAACCTTGTCCTGGGACCCCTCATTATGTTTGCTGCGGGCTGGAGATTCTCCACATAGGTCAGGGGTGTCCCATGGACTGCCGATACTGTGCGCTTCAGGCCTATTTCAACAGACCGGTCCTTGAGGTCTTTGTAAACTTAGCCGATCTGATGGCGGCGCTGAATGACCACCTGAAACAAGATGCCAACAAATTCCATCGCATCTGTACCGGAGAATTCACCGATTCGCTTGCTCTGGAACCTTTAACAGGTCTTTCCCGGCGATTGGTCGATGTTTTTTCTTCGCAAAAAAACGCTTCTCTTGAAATCAAGACTAAGACGGATTTTATAGACCCGCTTCTGGAAGTCGATCCGCGAGGACGGGTCATTTTGAGTTTTTCAGTCAATTCGATGACTGTAGCCCGACAAGAAGAGAGAAGGGCAGCTCCTCTCGAACGAAGACTCAAAGCTGCCGTTTTGGCTCAACGGGCGGGTTACCACATTGGGTTTCATTTCGATCCGATAATCCCTTTGCCGGGATGGGAGGATGACTATTGCCGGACAATAGATCAAATATTTAATTGTCTGGACCCATCTTCAATCGTGTGGATTTCCCTCGGCGTGCTACGATTTGTTTCGGGACTGAAACAGGTTGCCCGTGAGCGTTTCGGCCCGGTCCCGTATTTCCACGATGGATTTCTAAGGGGCTTGGATGGTAAACGCCGCTTGCATGAAGATCGGCGTATTGAAATTTACCAACAACTCTCGGACAGGATCAGGCATTGTGCCCCCGAAGCGGCAATTTACCTATGCATGGAATCGCCGTACGTGTGGCACAAAGCATTGGGCATTAGCATGCAATCCGACGATAATCTGACCGCGTATCTTGATGAAGCGGCCATCAAGCAAAATCGCTCCATTGGTTGAAGCCATGAAGAGCGAAAGGCTTTCCTGGAACACCCATTATTTGCTGACCCGAATAGCTCTCAAGTCTTGCCGGATAACATCTGTGACCGACAAAACAAATGTCATGAAGCTTGATGAATTTATTGCACTGGCACGTGAGGACCTGCCGCAGGTCATCGCCGCGTATTCGGGTTTGCCCAGCGCCCGGAGCGAGGAAGCGGCGCGGAGCAGACCGGACGTGATGGAGATTAATTCCCCCGGTGATCTGATGGCCCAGCTCAGACTAAATCCGAAAACTGTGATCTCATACGTTCGCGCACTCAAACCTGAGGAGGTCTCCAGTCGAGTCGAGCATGACACCTCCAGATCAGGTCCTCCCTCGGCCTCTTACGTGCAGACTGAAAATGAGGAATCCATTGAAATCAGCGAGGTCATGGCAACCTTTTCCGATGAACCGGATTGGGGCATGGACCAGAACTTGTTTCTTGAGAAAAGCTATGCGTACGGCCGCGCGCCCTTTGGTATGCAAACCGGACTGAGTTCGCAGGCCGCATTCCACATGGCTTTTCTCCATGAGAACCCAGTGCTGACCTATATTTTCCCGGACCTACGCATAAGCTTCATGGAACAAAGAGTAAGGCTGTTCTCAGCGCTCGCCCAACTGGCTCAGGCAAAAGGAGCCATTTATTGGGCATGGCGTTTCGCTGCCTGGGCGGCGCATTATCTCCAGGATTTGACTCAACCGTACCATGCCCGAGCCTTGCCCTTTTCTTTTATGACAATAATTCACCGAGTCCTGTTGAATCCGCTTTCCAAGCGCTCCCCGGTTCGCAATAGAAATTATATCGTGAACCGGCACCGTATCTTCGAGAGCACAATTCATTACCTGATCAATGACGCGGTAAAGAGAGGCTCTGTCCATCGCTGGATTTCAGCATTGGAAAACGATGGAGAATGCTCTGAGGGTCCGCTCCAACAAGTGATGAAGACTTCCTCGAAGATAGCGGTTGATCTTGCGCCCGCGGTGAATCAAACGCTGGAGGCGTTGATTAATGATGCTGAAATCGATGATCCGGAATATTTGGTACGCGAAGAGGATGGCTACCCCGTTGAGGAGAAGCTCGCCGAGGCCCGCGCAGCGCGACCTGAGCTTTTTCAGCGCTTGGTGGAGCTCGTCGGTGCCTGCATGGCAGAAACCGGCAGGGTGACCAGATACGTGGCGCGCACTATGGAGAAAGGTTCTCTGGTTTCTCAAGCGCCGACCCGGAAGAACTAGGTGTTGAGTCCCATTGCTCCCGCACATCCCCATTAAACCCGACATACAGTATCTTTTTTCCGCTCGCAGCTTCAATGACCACTCGGGCTGTCTCTCGCTTCTCATAAGGACTTAAGCCGGCGTGCAGGGCATATTCGTTAAGAAAGAGCAATCGCTGAGTGGCTTTGATAGCAACCGGCGTTGATAAGAATATCTGAATCAGGTTTTTGATCCTGCGTCTGCCGGAAACATGTCGGAAGAAGCGTACTTCATCATAATCCAGCAATGAAAAGCGAACAGCTTTTCCAGAGGCCGGCGCTTTGTTATGGTGAACTGCGCTGAAAATTGCGTCTTGTCGGCCCTCTTGAAGATCCCCCTCTCCCATCCCTCTCCCACCTGAGGAGAGGGTTTTCTCATCCCCTCCCTTGACGGGAGGGGTTAGGGGAGGGTGATCTTTGGCGCAATTCTCAATGCCGGAGACTATAGCATCATCTTGACCCATGTCTGACGGATCACTTTCTTGGGGAGGGTCTTCAGAGACCAGTATGTTGCAAGTCTTGAGGTCGGAGTGGAAGACGCCGGCAGCATGCATGGACCCCAGAAACCGGCCGAACAGCCTGATAAGAGCGATCTTTTCTTCGGGCTGCCACCTTTCGGCCTCCCTCTTGAGAACGTAGCGGTCCAGCTCGACCGCACCGGGTATGACTTCCATGACCACCCATTGGCCGCGCACGATCCCCAGTCGCCTGTCTGTGATAAGAGCGAGGGGGGCAGCTACTCCGAACCCGGCCTCGCGCAGTCTCCATCCGTTCCGGAAGCTCCTTTCACCCTGGGTGGGACGCAAGAATCCCTTTAACGCATGGATCCGACCTCGCCACCGGAGTTCCTTCACGCAGACCTTGGGGAAACCTGACAGTTTCACCAGTGTCACAGCGCTCTCCGGGCTGTCCTTCAATACGGATTTGCTGTTGGCCGAGAGAAGTCGAGCGTGGTGTTCGATTACGGAAAGAAGAAAATCCGAAACGGCGCGTGGATCTGAGTTCAGGATCTGTGCTGTCTCAGGGTGAATTTTGATTGCCAAGCTCAATTTCGAGCACCTGTAGCGGTCCGACTGTTTAGGAGTGCTTTGAAGTAGAGTCAGGAGCCCCCGCAGGATGCCGAGTTTGCGGTAAACTCTCACTCCTGATCTCTTCCGGTTGACTCCCGACCGCGGTCGCGTCTTTCTTGCCTAATGCCGACAAGATTCTGTATCTGATGTAATATCGCCAGCTTCTTAATCTGAGTGGGGTCCTTCGCAGAGAGCTTCGGAACCATTTCAGCGCCTCGGAAAGGTTGCCCGCGTGCGCGTACGCTCTGCCAAAGGAAATGTCGTGATCAGACAAAGTCCTGAGAAAGACCTCTCGAGGAACGCGCTCAGGATCGTAATGCCTTAACAAAATATCGTAAGTGTCGGTCCGCACCCCGATGCGGTCATGACTGGTATTGGACTCGTAAAAACGAATAAAAACCAGCGGTCCGTCGAAATAGGCGGTGGGGTGGTCCGCTGTTATCTTCAGCCAGACATCGAATTCGTCAGCAAACCGATATTTGACGGGAAAGCCTTTGATCTCTTCAAAGACGTCGCTGCGTATCATTACCGAAGACGTATGCATAAAACTTTGGGAATACTCTTTTAAAAAGAGGTCGCCTTTGATCCAACGCGGTCGTCGCGGCCGATGATAAGCCTTACCTAATCTGACGTGTCGAGCCGCAACCATAGCGACTTCAGGATTGTTTCGGATGAATTCGGCCTGAATCAGTAGCTTATCGGGGGCCCACAAGTCATCATGATCCGAGAAAGCAAGCCAGACGCCACGGGCGGCAGCCGCACCATTATTTCTTGCCGTTGCTATACCGAGGTTGTTTTGCTCGATCACTCGGATGTCAGTTTGATTGCTGAGCCAGTTGCCGGTCCCGTCGCTCGACCCATCATTTACAACGATGATTTCAAAGTCGCGAAAGATCTGGCTCCTTACGGACTCCAGCGTCTCCTTCAACAAGTTCAGGCGGTTGAACGTCGGGATGATCACGCTAATGAAAGGAGAGCGCTTATTTTCCATGAACATTTCGGCCGTTGCCAAAAGATTAGGGATCAGGAATGGTGATTCCCTGAATCTTGCGGAAAACCGTTCCGGGCTCGACGCTCCGCATACAGGGCTGGCCTGGGACCGGGCAACGGAAGTGGCGACAAGGAGCGCACGGAGCTTCGCCCTGAATCGTGTAGCTATGGGGTCCGTAAGGCGCCGTGGCGCCTGGAGATGTCGGTCCAAATATCGTTAAGACCGGCGCGCAAGCTGCGGCGGCAAGGTGCGCGCTTCCCGTATCATTCGATATTACTGCGGTGGATAACTTCATCACAGCCATCGCGGTTACGACGTCGGCTGTTCCAGCCAGGTTGACGGAACCTCGATTCTGCATGAGCGACCGAATAGTCTCAATTAGTGCATGCTCCTGGGCTGTTCCCAGGAACACCACCTGCCCACCGACATGGGCAATCAGGAGATCGGCCAACTCAGCAAAGTAGTCCACAGGCCACCTCTTTGCGTCGGAATTGACCGAGCCGGGACAAAGACAGAACAGGGGCAGTTCCGGATCGAGACGCCTGGATAACAGCTCATTCTTACCACTGTTAAGGAGTTCCTCTCGGAGAGGGATGGAACAATCGGCCGGCCGGGTTCCCGGCGAAGCTGGGATTTGAAAGACTTTCGCCAAAAAGTCTGTGATCGCCAGATAGTAGAAGACTTGATGTTTCCTGCGGATTTCCTGAGTGAGAGGCACCTTTATGTTAAGCAGCAGACCTCGCATGTCGGTGGGGTAGCCTGCTCGCATCGGTATCCGGGCAAGCCATGCAGTGAAGGCGCTTTCAAAAGCATTCTGAAAGAGGACCACAAGATCGAAATCTTTCGATACAAGCCGTTTGCGCATCCGGTATGGCCTTCGCCAGGGGCCGCCCGAATTATTGTCAAACGAGATGATGTCGTCGGCAATCCCGGTCACTTCCCAGAGCGCGGCCAAACTTGCCGGCGCCCACAGCGTTATATATGCCGATGGAAACAGTCTCCGGATTTCTTTGATGGCCGGCAAGCTCATCACTGTGTCGCCAAGCCAGTTTGTTCCACGAACAAGAATGCGAGAGGGTTTTCCAGGTGGGGCCAGACTGAAACTCATTGTTCCTACGGCTTAATTCGACGGCGCCAATCCATGTTGATCTTGGGTGCTTATCACGTCTCAGGTTCCCGGCACATCCTTATCAAGGGGAATTGCCTCATCTATCAACATGATTGGGATATCGTCCTTGACCTCGTATTTTAGGCGGCAGGCATGGCATATCAAACCGTCGCCCTTCTGAGTGAGTTCAAGATCACCCTTGCACTTGGGGCAGACAAGCAGCTCCAATAATTTTGGGTTCACGGCCATGGCTCACCTTCAGTGTGGGAGTCGGCTCAAGTCTGACCCGGCTTCCTTGCAAATAAGGAATGAACGTCGCAACAGCGGTTGCTAGCCGTCCTTGTCCGTCTCCGGCAACCGACCTGATAACACTGCTTTTCTTATATAACGTCCTGTTATGGATCGCAAGCCGGTTCGTGGGGATCGTTGTGACAGCCTTTTTCCATGTTCGATGCTGAGGCGCATGCTCAACTTGTTTTCTCCCGAGCTAGCCCAGGGGTCTACGGGCTTCGTTTTCTTTACACTGTGCGCGGCTTGGGGTAGGATGCCCGAGACCGAGCCGGTTTTCTCAATGAAATCACGACCTGTGCCGGTCCTCGGGGAGCCCTGGTTGGGCAAGGCGAGCCCTGATTGCCTTCATGAAAGCGTGCGGTTCACCTTGCTTCTCCCGAAGCGTAAGAGACATGTTTCGTGACTGCATTGAGAATCTCCAATGAGGTGGAGAAAGGGAACTGAGAAAAAATGCGGAGTTCCGGGAACAAGGATACGAAAAAGATTCAAGAATCCATATCCAATTCGATTGAGGCTCTGTATCGAGGCTGCCGTGGAGTGTCTGTCGGGCCCGTCCATAGAAAAGAAGCGGCACGAATTAGCCGCCGCGATTTCTTGGTCTGGACCGGCGCCGGGACCGCCCTCCTGCTTGGAGGATTCCCAACGGCCGCCACGGCGGATAAACAGCGCCTTAGGGTGGGGATGATTCTCCCGGAACAAGGTCCGTTTTCGGGCGAAGCCAAATCACTACTCAGCGGATTCGAGTTGTATTTGAAAGAAAAAGGATCGGACGCTGCGAATCTGGAGATCCTGAAAAGAGATCCTGGTCAGGATGACGCCAAAACGGTGGAAGCTGTTGCGGATCTTGTCATGACCAAACAGGTTCATGTCCTGGTAGGCCCGCCCTCCCTCGATGGATCTGAAAAGGTGATCCACGGGATTGCGAATGCAAACATTATCCTGTTCGTAACGAACCCTTCAGTGAGGTTGGTAGCCGGGGAGTTTTGCCTTCCCGGTAGCTTCAGGGTCAGGAACAATTCATATCAGGCAGCTCAGCCGTTAGCCGCTTGGGCGCTGAAAAATGTAGGGAAGAAGGTGTTCCTGACCGGCGACGACGATCCACAGGGCAATGAAGAAGCGGATTCTTTCGCGTATGGGTTCGAGAAGGTGGGAGGCGCGTTTGCAGATAGGATGATGATACCTGCCCGTTCCGGAAAAATTAAGAACCTCCGAGACGCTGTGGCCAAGTCCAAACCTGACTTTGTTTTCGCGTCATTCCGTCATGAACAGGCGGTGTCGTTCCTGAAAGCTTACAGAGGTGCAAATGCTCCTCTCACACAACCAATCATAGGACCTGATTCATTAACAGCGTTTCCTCGGACGCTCACCGATCTTGGAAAAAGCTGCGCTGGGGTAAGAACTCTCACGTTCATGAAAGCCCAGGAGGACTTTGCAGGCAAAATCAAAAAGATTTTGCGCCGTGAAGTTACCGACGTGGTCCGGGCTGCGGAAGGATATGATATTGCGGACATAGTCTGGCGCATGTCCGATCTCCCGCCTGACCGACGTGATCCGTCTCAATTGATAAATTTTGTATCCGAAATCGAAATCGAAGGTCCTCGTGGAAAAATTCGGTTCGATAAGAACCACGAACCTGTGCTGGACGCAATGGTTCAAGAGTGGATGCCTGAAGGTCAAGGCTTCAAACAAAAAATTCTTGAAAATATAGGGCCTTCGTCTTCCATGGATTTCGGATGCGGTCGGGTCGGATTCCCCAAAAGACCCGAAAGTGGTCCTGCTGATGAGATTCCGTTGGACTCCGGAGAGGAGGAACTTTTTGGGCAGTGAAAAAACAATAAGACAAAATGGTTGATATCAGCGGCCCCGTACAGCGTTTCCTTTTAAAGTATTGACACCTATCGCTACTGTTTGGTATTGTCCACCCATTCGGCATGATATTACTTTTGGGGAGCCTGTCCGCCTTGGCACGCAAGGTGGGTTTGTGAAAGGGGTTGTCTAATGATGAAGAACAGAATTTACATAGGTGCTGCGCTTATAGCCTGCATGTTGCTAATTGCATCCGCAGCGCAGGTATCGGCCGGCGGCCCGGTCTGTCGCACTCCTCAGTGTATGCCGCCTATGGCCTGTCCACCTCCTGTGTGTGCGGCGCCTATGCCTTGCCCACCTCCTATGTGTGCGCCGCCTTGTCCGCCTCCAAGATGCGGGCCTCCTGCGTGTGGACCGCGTCCATGCGGTCAATGCAAGGAGAATCCCCTGGCAATGATACTTGAAGGCGCTTGCAAAATAGTCGTCGGGGCTGTTTCTCTTCCGTTCAAGCTAGTGGATTGCCTCCTGGAAGATGGTTGCAGGCCGCCTTGTCCGCCACCCGGTGGGCCTTGTATGATTGCGGCCGCGCCGTGTCCGCCTCCCGTGTGTGCGCCGCCAATGTGCGGTCCGGGGTACGGACCGGGCATGGGATATGGAATGGGACCAGGCCGGCCAGTGGGATTCGGCCGCGGGGCTCCGAAGAAATTCTCTCCATTTGCTCAAAAGACTTCTGTCGCTTCCTACCTGTTGGCCGGACCTCCTGAAGGGGTTTTTGGAAGCTACTGGTAGCCTGTACTCAGTCTATGATCTACGGAAAAACCGCAGGGGACCCTCAAGGGTCCCCTGTTTTTCATTTGGGCAAAATCCCCACCCCACCCCTGGAGAAGATTTTCAAAAACACGTGAGACCCTGAAAGCATGCCCGAGGCTTTCTGCAAGAATTCCTACGGAAAAAATGTCAACGAGTGTCACAGCGCCGGCCTGCCTCTGATCAATCCCAGCCTCTTATTTTGAATATTCTTTCTTTGGCCGAATTGATGGCTTTCATCTTCTCCTCATCTCCATCCGAAGTGTCGGGATGGTAGCGTTTGGCAAGCTTCTTCCATGCCTTCAAGACATCTTCCCTGGTAGAGTCCGACGACAACTCCAGAGCTTGAAAGTGTTGTCTAACACTGAATTCAAACAGGTTCACCGAAGATCGTCTGTGACGCTCTGCAAATTCGGGGGGCATCCAGTGGCCCATGCGCCGGCGCCGCATCTGATCCTTCCATCTCAATATCGCCAGGGCGGGAAGGAGCATTGCCATAAACTTGTTTTTTCTGTTCCGATCCATAAAAGTTTTGGGAACAATATCTTTCAAGGCCTGAATAAGCTCCTCCAACTCTATGATAGGCAACTGGCTCAGGCTATATGGACTAGGTTCGCACGGCCCGGAAAGGCAACCCAATCTCCGCTCGAAAGCGATCATCTCAGGGTTTTCCCAACGGGAATGATGCCAACAGCGTCCATCGGAAAACCGAGGTCTTCTGGAACACTGGACATATCCGCGACCGAGCGTTCCCATCCAGTCAACACCAAGACACTTCGCGGGATCAATTTGCACTATCCAAACCCCATTTTCCGGATGATGTACGAGCGTTGCGCCGGGGAGGTCGGCTTCTATGTGTCTGAGAATTCTCTTCAGGCGGTATTCGGTTAGATCGAACAGAGACCGAAGCTTTTCCTTTGACGTGCCGGGCGCGTCCAGAATGAGCTTCAAAACTTTATTTTCCAGTTTCATGACCTTGCGATTTTCTCCATACCGAATTGAGACGGCTTCCCTCTCCGGGTTAGTTTCGCACCGCAGACCTATTTGGGCAAGAGAGTCAGGCGGCCCTATCCGTACCGGCCTGATTCCACTGTGCAATTTTCCGGTTCTGTTGATACCGATTCGCGATTCAACGTGAAACATTGGAATAAAGAATCACGGGCTTGCAACGCAAGTCAGTGGCTCCCATCTTCGTGAACTCGTGCCTTTGGGTGCCACTAACCCCGCGGGACGCGGGGTCAGTGCTGGAACGAATTTCAACTCAGATTACTTTTTTAAAAGTGATCGGCCTGACATGTAATAACGGAGATGGCATTAGACAAAAAAAAGCCCGACCGCACTAAGAGCTGGGAGGAAAACGGCCGGAGGAGCGGTCGGGCTTTTGAGTGATTTTTCCGGCCGGCCGTAAGCAATACTGATGAATTGACCGCTGTGGGGAGCGGTCACCGAAACTTAAGCGGTCCGATCAGAACACAAGACCCATTTGGAGGAAGCCGCCTTCCATAGCTGTATCGAACAATTTGAAATCACTATATTTCTTTTTGTAGGTCATGAATCTGTATCCACCCTTAACGAAACCCCAGCGGCCATTGTTCAAGGGGATGCTGTACTTCAGGCCGGTCATCAGGTCCGATCCGAATCCATCATCGCCGAAGGCCACTCCTGCTCCACATTCCAGGGAAAGAGTATTGCACATGCGGGTTTGTTTGAGGCACTTTTCGAATTCCAGCGCGGCCATTCCCATATTCATATCATTGTCAAATGTACCGCCGCCGGCAAAACCGCTTTGGAGCACGGCCAACCTTTCGTTGATGCGGACATAGCCTCCAAAAAGGCTCACTCGAGATGATGGGTTGTGGATGGGGTCGTATACGAGCGCGATGCTTTGCTGCAAGCGTTCCCACTTGACCGATATATTCTGGAAACTGGTGAAAGCCGTCATAGTTCCAAAGATGACATTTCGGCCCGGCTGCCCTGTTCCGTTCATGACCATAGGCATGATGGAATATCTCAGCGACCACCTCGGACGGAACCGGTATGAGATGGAGAATTCGCCCATCACGGCATGATCCGGAACGCCCAGATCAGAATTGATGTCCACGTCCTCAACGGAGCCAAATGTTGAAAAGGTCCCTTGAGTAAACCGAACTTTGCCTTTGGTTCTCGCAAAGAAGGCCTGTGCATCGACTTCCCAGCCTTTCGTTTGAGTCATGGGAAGAATGCAGTCCGAGCGTAAGTTCCAGGGGTCGACTGCGATGCCCTTAGCCGTGGGCTTACATTTGAATATTTTATTTGTCGGTTTGACCTTTGTGACCGCGTTAGTTGGAGCTGCGGCAGGCACGAAGTAGTCCTGTGGGTAATCCGGGCAATCCGCCTGGTTCATGTTCCAGGCGTAAGAGTCTCCCCCAAAAAGTGTTACTAAAAACACTAGACATACTAATAGCGTGTGGGTTTTTATTGAATACATACCCTCCCTCCAGAGAACAACTTTCTGTTACGAATGACAATTACAGTTGACTTTTTGATTGTCAAGAAAAAAATACCAATAATATCGAAATTTATCTAAATAATCTAGAATTTGTATGAAGAATAGGCAGGATTTTTATAATTAATAACTTGATGATTCAAGTATAATGCATTGATATCAAGTGATAATATAGTAACTCAAGTGCTTGACAAACCGTATCCTCCCGCGTTGTCCCGGCCTGTCAGCACGCTACCAAAACTCGGAGTGGCGCTAGCTAAGGAGATTCCTGATCTCCGCTAATTGTGGGTGAAAATCGAGTTCCTCAAGATCTTGCCGCCTCAGATCAATGACGCGCATCTGATCCGGGGGGACCCAAGGAGCCCATTGGGCAGGATCTGTCACGACGAAGAAAACTACGGAGGGAATGCCGAGATTTGCAGCCAGATGACTTATCCCCGAATCGTTACCCAGAAAAAGCCTCGAGTTCCCAAGCTGGCTGCATAGCTCCGGCAACGATCTATTTTCCAGGATAGAAACCCCTGATTGGATGATTTGATTCCAGCCCGGCTGTTCGCGAACAAATGCGTCTTCCTCTCCAATTGTAATCGCCAATTTCCAGCCTGTGGTTCTGCTCAGTTCCGTCACTATCTGCATAAATTTCCGGAGAGGTAGGCATTTCCTTGGCCCGCCGCTTCCAGGATGCACCCATATCACGTCCTTCCTCGGCCCGTCGGACACACGGGTAAGAATCGGACGCGGCGGCGGCAAGATCAGGCCAAGAGCTTCGTGGAAGTGTTGCACAAGGTGCCGACCAGCTTGAGGGGACGACGAACAGTGGCGTACAGAGACAGTACCGGACCTTTGAAGATTTCGAATCACTCCCTCGGGCCGCGTAAGGATTACATACGCGCGGTCATATCTCTGAGCGGACCCGGGGGGAGCAGTCTGCTCGGTGTTGAAGAGCCACAACCACGCGGGATCGTCGAAGGCATGGAACCGGGTCCAAGACGGGAGCAGATCTCTGTACGCACGATTACCCAGAAACGTTATTGCCGCTCCGGGATGTTCCTTCCGGATGGAATCCAGAACCGGCAAGGTCAAGATGGTATCACCAAGCGCGGCCGGACGAATTACAAGGATTGTTCTGCAAGACATGGACTAATGGCGACGGCCTACGTGCACTGGCTAATTTCGATTCAATCCGTTCCGGTATCTACATGCCGTACCGGATAGCTGATAAGGCAACTGATCAGAAGCCCGATCCACGGAAGCAAATTGATCGATTTCAAAGCCAAAGATACGCCGAAGTGGTCAGCGATTACTCCGAGTATGGTGACGCCGATACCTCCCGTCCCGATGGCGAAACCGGCCATGAGGCCGGAAGCGACGCCAAGGTTGTGAGGCAGGATCTGCTGCGCCATGGCAATGGTAACCGTGAAGCTGGAGATAAGCGCCATACCAACGGCTGCGAGAGTGACAAACAACATGATGCCTTGAGTCACGAAAATCAAAGGGAATAGCAGACTGGTCAAGGTCATCGACAGGATCAAGAATCTTTTGTAACCCCATCGATCAGCCAAAGGTGATCCTCCCAATGTTCCTACCGCGCCTCCCAGGAGGAAAGCCGAGACCAACAATCCTGCGTAAAACGGGTCCCCTTTTTCATGATCAATATAATAGAAGGGGATGTAGGTCATGAGACCAAAATGGGTCCACGACCTCATGACAACGGCGGCAATCAAGAACCCAAGGGAACGATATGCTCTCCTCGACGTATGAGTTGGGCTGCTGCCTTTAGAGGGGCGCACAGGCCGGGCTTGAGCCAGGACACGCCGATTCCAAAGCAGTGCGAACAGGAATGTGAACGCAAACACAAGAATCAACGGAAGATAATCGAGGCCGAAATGTGTAATTATGAAACCCGCGGCCATGGGACCGATTGCGAACCCTATATTTCCGCCGACAGTGAAGACGGCCAATCCAGTAGCGATCTTGCTCCCGGTAAAAAAGCGGGCAGTCTTGAATCCTTCCGGATGGTAGGACGCAATCCCGAGTCCGCTGACCACCACTAATAAGAGAACAGGCTCATAATGATCAGGAATACCCAGCAGTGATAACCCAAGACCCGCGCACAGGCACCCGAAAGGAAGCAAGAAAGCCTTTTCTTGCCTGTCCGACAGGTAGCCGAAGATGGGCTGAATCACCGAAGATGTGATATTCGAAGCCAGGATGATGACGCCGGTCATCGTATAGGACAAAAGCAATTTTGCTTTCAAAAAAGGCAAAATGGCCGGCAAGGCCCCTTGACAAAAATCGGTTGCGAGATGCCCGAAAGATAGGATTATCAGGATCTTGAGATTGAAGTTGTTCTGGTGGAGAGAATCAGTATTCATTCCGAATCCTTCTATTGAGGCCACGGGTATTCGCCGGAGTGCTCTGGGCTTGAGGCCGGACAGGCATACTGGGGCGGTACGACCGGGTTGAGACTTTTTTGACGTAAGCCTACGCAAAAGTTATAATTGCACATGTAGCGGTCTTCAATCAATTCAAAGAGAAATGCCAATGCTGAAGCCTTTTCTGAAGGTGCTTACCCCCCATCAGGCCCTGGAGCTGCTCAAACTGTTCGGGCCCCTGGAAGTGGAACAAATATCAATGCGCGATGGATTGTTTCGAGTCCTCGCGGAGTCTGTGAAGGCAGCCGAGGACATGCCGGGATTCGACCGCTCAACCATGGATGGCTTCGCTGTACGCTCGATGGATACTTTCGGGGCCGGTGAAGGCGCGCCCGCTCTTTTCCGAATCATTGGTGAAGTCCCCATGGGGGAAATCCTGAATATCAAATTGAAAAAGGGGGAAGCAGTCCGCATTTGGACCGGCGGAGCAATGCCTTCGAATTCCGATGCGGTTGTCATGATCGAGCACGCTGAGGAACTCGGCCGCGACACTCTCGAGGTATTTAAGGCCGTACCGCCGTTCGACAATGTGGTCCGGCGTGGCGAGGATTTCAAGAAAGGTGAAACTCTTCTTGAGACCGGCAATCGCCTGAGACCTCAAGACCTTGGTCTGTTGGCGGCGATGGGAAAGCAGAACGTTAAAGTCCACAGAAAACCCGCAGTGGCAGTCATAAGTTCAGGTGATGAAATCGTTCCTATCGACCAACAACCGCCTCCCGGCTGCATGCGGGACGTGAATCGCTATACTATCACCTCGATGATTCAGGAGGCCCATGCGAATCCTGTCTGGATAGGTGTCGCTCCGGACAGGCTGGACGCGCTTTCTTCCCTGATCAAGCAGGCCATGCAGTCAGCCGACCTAGTGCTCATCTCCGGCGGTAGTTCCATGGGAAGCCGGGACCATGTGATTGAAGCTATCGGATCTCATGAGGATTCGGAAATCCTCGTTCATGGCGTTTCCCTATCGCCGGGGAAGCCACTGATATTAGCGCGAGTCGGTCGGCAGCCTATTGCGGGGCTGCCCGGGCATCCTGTTTCTGCAATGATGTGTTTCGAACAGTTCATAATTCCGCTGATTCGCCGCCTCGAAGGGGAAGGAGTGCTGCAGCCGTTTCTTCGACCCAGTTGCCGGGCGTTGTTGAGCAGGAACATTCCTTCGAGAGAAGGTCGAATGGATTTTGTGCGCGTTCGGCTCCTCAGGCGAGCCGAGGATATCATCGCGGTCCCGATGCCGGCCAAGTCAGGAATGATCTCATCAGTGGTACGGGCTGACGGGGTCATTACGATTGAACCTGATTGCGAGGGCTTGTACAAGGGCGAGGAGGTCACCGTTAATCTATTTGCCCGCTGGATAGGGAGGAGTCTTGAGAAGGAACATATATCTGGACATGAAGTCGCCGGAAGAAGCTTTGGCAGTCTTTTTGAATCGACTGAGCAAGAAAAGCTTTCCCGGATCTGAGAGTGTGCCGGTCACCGAGGCCAAAGGTCGGGTAACAGCGACCCCGGTCTATGCTCGCCTTTCCTCCCCACATTTTCACACAGCAGCGATGGATGGATTCGCAGTGCCGGCAGAGAATACGTTTGGCGCCGGACCTGATAGGTTTGTGTCTTTAAGGATCGGACAAGACGCCTGGCCCGTCAACACCGGCCGCCCAATGCCTCCCGGTACCAATGCCGTGATAATGATAGAGAATGTGAATTTTGTGGACGAGGAGACCTTCGAGATCGATCAAGCGCTGGTCCCTTGGCAGAACGCCAGACGTGTGGGTGAAGATTTTGTCGCAACGGAAATGATACTTCCCGCTCGGCATGTTGTCACTTCATACGAAGTGGGAGCACTTCTGGCAGGCGGTGTCATAATGGTGGACGTGGTACGGAAACCCCAGGTGGTGCTCATTCCTACCGGGTCCGAACTCGTTCCGCCGGAGACGTTGATCGAGCGGGAGCCGAACGCGGGTGAAGTCGTCGAGTATAATTCCTCCATCCTGGCCGGTCTGATCGAAGATAGTGGAGGCGTTGCATTGCGTCGGCCGATCGTGCCGGATGAGTATGAGGCTATCAGGGCCGCGCTACTCGACGCGGTACGTTCCGACGCACACTTAATAGTTATAAATGCGGGTTCTTCCGCGGGCAGCGAGGATTACACGGCAGCCGCCATACAGGAACTTGGCGAAGTGCTGGTCCACGGCGTGGCGATGATGCCCGGCAAGCCGACCATCCTCGGAATTATCGGGGACAAGCCGGTCATGGGGAATCCCGGTTATCCGGTATCAGCGGTCTTTTCTTTTGAAGTTTTTGGGTCGCCGTTGCTTCGGGCCATGCAAGGGCTTCCGAGCGGGTTACGGGCCACCGTGGCAGCCATCACGGCCAGGAAGATACCGTCCAAGCTGGGTCGGGAAGAATTCCTGCGTGTCAGATTGGGAAAAGTCGGTGATCGAGTTATTGCGGCCCCGCTTCCAAGAGGCGCGGGGTCTATTGCTACGTTAACGAGAGCGGATGGAGTTCTCCGCATACCGGCACGGAGTGAAGGAATAGAGCGGGCAGCGGCGGTGCATGTGGAGCTTCTCAGACCTGCCGATCAGATAAATCGCACGGTGGTTGTCATTGGGAGCCACGACTTGACCCTCGACCTGCTGGCTGACGAGCTGATCCCTCACAATGTCTTTCTCTCTTCGAGTCATGTGGGCAGTCTGGGTGGTCTCATGGCGCTGAAAAACCTGGCAGCTCATGTCGCTCCTTCGCATCTATTGGATGTCGAAACCGGTGAGTACAACTGGTCATATATTCGCAGATATATTCCTGATGTCCCGGTGAAGATGATTCACGGTGTGATGAGGGAGCAGGGATTCATCGTGCGAAAGGGGAACCCCAAGTCCATTCAATCTTTCGAAGATCTCACCCGTAATGATGTCACATTCATCAACCGTCAGGCGGGCGCGGGAACGAGGGTATTGCTGGATTATCATTTGGATTGTCTTGGACTGGATCCCGCGCTGATCAAGGGTTACGAAATCGAAGAGTATACCCACACATCCGTGGCAGTGGCTGTTTTATCCGGTGTGGCCGACGTCGGTATGGGTGTGCTGGCCGCGGCCCGCGCCCTTGGGTTGGATTTTATCCCCGTGGCCACCGAGCAGTACGATTTGGTAATTCCTGAGGAGTTCTTTCAGGATGAGAAAATTCGAGTGCTGCTGGAAGTAATGAAAGGCGATAGCTTCAAGAAGAAAGTGCTGGCCCTGGGGGGCTATAACGTGGACGGCACCGGTGAAGAGATCCTTCCTACCCTACCTAGTTGATGCGCAAGCGCATGGTGTCATGCTCTTGTTTTCGAAACAAAAATGCCCCTCAGATAATCCGAGAGGCAATATTTGACGAATGCTCGTTTCTAAATTCAAGGCATGGGCCTGCCCATCGGGTAACCCTGAGGGTACACCTTGCTCATGCGGGATTTATAGGCTTTCCGAGGCGGCGGACACAAGGGCGGAGGACATTCCATTCGGACCCCTATCACTTTGCAGCTCGGAGGCGCAAAGGAATCCTGCGAACATTTCACGATGGCATCCTCGCATGCATGGCCCGGCGTCGGTCCGAATCCCTTGTAAAGGGCACCCCTGAAATTCTTGGCAGTCGCTACAAAAAAGCCGCCGGCTTGGCTTGTGACGGCCAGCATCAAAACGAGCATAAAGCTGGCCACAAGAACGACAACGATGAACTTCCTACTCATGTCATACCTCCATTTGACCTACCATAAATGATATTCGCACGAAAGTCTACGCTTCTGACAAACATCTTAGAAAAGACTCGTGAAAACTTCAGGTTTCAATACCCGTATGGAGAAACTGTCAGTCAAACCTCCCTTCTGAAAGTCAGAATATTCATATTGCGGCTGAGGGCCCCCAACACAGAGCCTTAGCTAATCAGTATTCGGTTCTCCGAGAGATTCCATAGTAACATCCGCTGACTACGCCGCTTGAGGAAAGCATTGTTACAGTCGATCACACTCAAATTCTGATTTCATGAAGCTTAGAATGATTTACCATACAGCATGTGGACGAAAAAATCAATGAAAAACACTTATTAGCTGCCGAGAGTTCCGGCTTTCCGAAGTACGGTTCGGAAGTCAATCCATTACCGGCTGAATCGGCCGGCGCTTGGGATCACACGTTAAAGCGAAACAATATGATATCACCGTCCACAACGTGATACTCCTTACCTTCAAGACGAACTTTCCCGACTTTGTGGGCCGCCGCAGTTGAACCGGCATGTTTGAAGTCCTCGAAAGCCACCACTTCAGCCCGTATGAAACCTCTCTCCATGTCCGAGTGCACTGTGCCGGCAGCCCTCAAGGCAGTCTGACCCTGCCGTAGTTGCCATGCTCTAACTTCATCCTCTCCGACGGTGAAGAACACGATTAGGTTAAGCAATTGAAATGATTTCTTGATTATTCTATTCTTGGCGCCTTCGTCCAGGTTCAGGTCGTTCAGGAATTCCCTTGCATCTTCTTCAGACAAGCGTGCTATTTCAGCTTCCGTATCGGCATAAAGCCAATCCGCTGCAATGTGAGCCTGGCCGTCGGTGTTCTGCCTTATTTGTTCCAGGATCGATTGTATTTCATCTCTGTTCTTGTTTTCGCCCGCGTTCAACAGGATGATTTGCGGCTTGGCAGAAAGGAAAGCGAAGCCTCTGAGCTTCTCCGAATCCACGGCGGCCGAGAAAAGCCTCAACGGCTTTCCTTCGTCTAGGTATTTGTCAGCCTCGCGCAGCAGTTCAAGTTCTTCGGAGAGGTCCTTTCTGCCTCGGGCGACATCCTTTTCCAGCCTTTCCAGCCGTTTCTCTACGACTGCAAGGTCTGAGAGGATCAATTCCTCCTCCCCGGCCAGAAAGTCTTTCAACGGTTCAGGCGGTCCAAGAGCGGGTGAGTCGAAGAATCTGACGCAATGAACCAGGGCTTCCAGCGGCCGGATATGGGGCAGGACTTTGTCCCCCAGGGAACGACCTGTTCGAGCCTCTGCAGGAATTCCCGGAATATCCAAGTATTCTACCAGTACGGGCGTGACTTTTTTTGGCTTATAATGCGCTGCAAGCCAATCCAGTCGTGCATCTTCAACCTTCACTACACCCAGACCGGGCTCCTGGTGTCCACGGCGTTCCCCGGACTCCACTCCTCCTGTAAGCGCTCTGAAAACAGTGCTTTTCCCACTCCCGGTAAGACCGATTATTCCCAATTTCAATGGGAACCCCTTTCATAATCCCCTGAAGAGGGATCAATCAAACGCTCGCTAATCTTTTGAATGTGATGTTGAAAGGAAAATCCCCGGATGTCAACCGATGATTGGCATTCGTATTTGAGGAAGCGTTTCAAACGCCGCTTAAAACAAAACCGGCTTGATGAATTTGGCAAGAACGCCTTTCGTGGCGAAGGGAGAGTTTACTGGGAAAGTGAGGGCCTCGGCAGATCCCTGTGCAGAATTAGGTGAGGGACTCATCTGCTCCGGACAAAATGTATGTACAGCCGCATGCCGTCGGTTTCTCCCGGAGAGGGCGAGGCCGAATGGCTTGAGGCCGAATAGCTTTCGGAGTCAGGTCCGACCGCTACCGCGCCGTAATTGACCAGTTCGGTTGTAAGATTACCGTAAGCCTGAGGAGGAATGATGACTGTCAGGACAGTTCCCCCTATTTGTCGGGAGTGCTCTTCCAAAAGCCTGCCCCGAATATCGGGTAATATGCGTTTCAAGGATGCCACCGCCTGATCGATACTGGGACTTTCCACCGTGAGATTATTGATCCCCGCGGGCAGGGCCCGTCCTGGGTATCCAAGATTGCCTTCCTTTGATCGAGAAATAGAGCCGGCATAAGGAACAATGGCGAGACTGGAAGGTGAGGGTTCCTGTGAACGGGCCATCAAGCTCCGGCCCTGTCCCTGAGAGTCCCAAGGAACAACCCCTTTAGCAGCCGACAATCCCGCTTCAGGTTGCTCGGACAAATAGGTCGAAGCCGCAGACGGCAATACGTACACAGACCCATAGTTGTAAAGACTCAGACCTAGAACTGCAATGAGCGCAAGTGCCGTCACCCCGACAGGAAGTGGAAGGTTTGGGAATAAAGAAAAAATATTTCTGAATGAGTCCAAGGAGAGACCGGGTTGAGCACCATCAAGTCTAGCACGGACTTGAACCATGAACTCGCTGGGAGGGGAGACTCGTTCAAGACTGGTCAACGCGTGAACAGTGAATCCGTACCATTTGAAGTCTTCCCTGCATTCCGAACAATTGGAGAGGTGCCGACGAACACTCTCCGCAACCTCTCCATCGAGCTGCTCGTCATGGAGAGCACCGAACAAATCGCTCATTCGCTTACAGTCATTCATGATAAAGCCTTTTTCAGTTTTTCTTTTACAACCATCCGTGCCCTGTGAAGGCGGGATTTTGTAGTTCCTTCCGGAAGATTTAAGATCCGAGCAATTTCTTCGTAAGAAAAACCTTCTATATCCCTCAAGACGACGATCTCTTTATGGTCCGGGTCGAGATCGTCGATGGCTTTCTGCACTATTCTTTGTATCTGCTTACCCGCTAAAAGGGTTTCCGGATTTGTCGAATGATCCGGGATTCCCGACCGGAGAGGATCCCGCTCCTCATCCTCCTCACTCTGCCACCTGTTGGCAAAGTGACCGCGGCGTTTCAGATACTTAAACTTATTTTTCCCTCTATTGGACGCTATCTGGAATAACCAAGTGGAGAATTTGGCGTCCCCCCGAAATTTCTTCAGGTTCTTATAGGCCGCCGTGAATATCTCCTGTGCCAGATCGTTGGCCTCCTCTCGGTCTCCAACGAATCGGTAGGCGAGGTTATAGATTTTCTTGTAGTATTTTTCAACTAGAAGATCGAACGCCTCCCGATTCCCTTGGACAGACCTCTCAACAGCGTCTCTGTCCTCGTCGTTCACAGGTGCAATTGCTGCGAACAGAACCAGACTCACGATATTGAGACAAAGGCAACTCAAAATTGTTTCGGGGGAGACACACACTTGAAGATTTTTTCTCCGCAGAGAATCCTTACGAAAATACGTGAATCCGGAAGAAAAAGTCAAGAACGAACGCTTCTTCGCCAGTTCCGGACCGGGCCCCGACGCTCTTGAGACCCGGCTGAATATTGCGGTCATCACCTGCGGAGCGCATTGACACCATTCAGCTTGCTGATATCAAAAATAGTGTTGCCGATAAACAACGCCAATGCAGGCCAAACCTGGAGGAAAACCTGAGCAGCAGACCGCAACCACCTGGTCTTTTCACGCGTTCACTTTCCGTCAACTTGATTATGGAATTAGTTTGCTTAAAGTGGTCTAATCAGTATTCTTACGCGGTTACCGTGACCGCGGCGAGACGCGCGAATGCGGGATGAAAAGCCGCGTTGGGTTTGCCTCCTGGGCGACCGGGCAAATCGCGACACTTGTGGTTGTTTCACGCCCCGTGCGCTTTGGTCATGCATCAAGCTCAAATCGGAAGTATCCGGAGGGAAATGATGAGGTTTTCCAGAAGGGTGACGGAGACGCCCCCATACTTGTTCCACCTGATTGATGAGAAGCGCAAAGCCGCCCAAGCCAAGGGCATGGACGTTATCTCTCTGGCGGTAGGGGACCCCGATCGCCCGACGCCCGGCTTCATCCTGGATTTAATGGACGAAGAGATGCGAGACCCGCGCAATCATGTTTATCCGAGCTACAAGGGAGAACCTGACTTTTGCTCGGCAGTGGCTGCCTGGTTCCAAACCCGCTTCGACGTGGAACTCGACCCGGTGTCGGAAATTATGGCGGTTATCGGCGCGAAGGATGCTGTCTCGCATTTGCCCATGGTATTCTTGGATTCCGGTGACATAGGACTTATTACTGATCCGGGCTATCCGGTGTACCAGGCGGCTATTGGATTTGCCGGCGGCAGAGTGGTCCACATTCCTCTGAAAGAGGATCAAGCATTCCTCCCTAACCTCGATGCCATAGACCCGAACCTTGCAGATAGCGCAAAAATTATGTTCGTGAACTATCCCAACAACCCTACATCGGCCGTAGCAAACGAAGAATTTTTTGAGAAACTCGTGGCGTTCGGCCGTAAGCATGACCTTGTGATTCTCTCTGATAACGCATATTCTGAAGTATATTTTGAAAAAGAAGACCGGCCTATAAGCATAATGAAAGTAAAAGGAGCCCGAAACATCGCCATAGAAATCCATTCGTTCTCCAAAACTTTCAACATGACGGGCTGGAGAATCGGCTTCGTCACGGGAGGTAAAGCTCTGATAGAAGCCTTACTCACGTTGAAGTCCAACTTTGATTCCGGGGTTTTTATGGCAATTCAGAGAACAGCCGCTCGGGCCTTAAGTCATCCGGCTGCCGCCGCTTTTCATCAGGAACGAACGGCCCTGTTTAAGGGCCGACGAGACCGCATTGCGCGGGCGTTACGCGACATGGGGTTCACGTTCCTGTTGCCGAGGGCCGGCTATTATTTCTGGGTCCGCATTCCTGACGTATATACTTCAGCGGTACAGTTTTGCGCTGACCTTCTGGACAAACAGGGGCTGGTGGTAACGCCCGGCGTAGGTTACGGACCGAGTGGAGAAGGTTATTTCCGGGTTTCCATGACCTCCCCTGAGGAGAGAATCGACGCAGGGATGAACAGATTGAGAGAATTTATGAGAGGACAATCATGAAGGCAACTCTGGTGCTGAATGACGGCACGATTTTGCGCGGAACGTCTATGGGGGCCCCTGGCGAGAAAATAGGCGAAGTCGTTTTCAATACGGCCATTACGGGATATCAGGAGATACTCACAGACCCTTCTTATCGCGGGCAAATAGTTACCATGACTTACCCTCATATCGGAAATACGGGCATAAACTTCGAAGACAATGAATCGATTCAGCCCTATTTGGCCGGTTTTATCGTCAAGGAGTACTGCCCTCATCCAAGCAACTGGCGAAAGAACGAAGATCTCGAAGATTTTCTCAAGGAATACGGGATAATAGGCGTACAAGGAATCGACACGAGAAAACTCACACGGAACCTCCGTGAAACTGGGGCCAAAAAGGGGATTATCTCCACGGAAGATCATGATTATCAAAGCCTTCTGAAAAAAGTCCGTGACTACCCCGACATAGAAGGTCTTGACCTGGTCAGGGAAGTGACCTGCGCCGAGCCATATGACTGGGAAGAAGGAACGTGGCGTTGGAACGCCGCCGCCCCCAAAAGTGAGGGCCGATTTCGTGTGGCTGCCTACGATTGCGGGATCAAGCAAAATATATTGCGGCTGTTGGTGGACGCAGGAGCGAAGGTTAGAGTATTCCCGGCGTTTGCCTCCAGCGACGAGATACTGGATTTCAATCCGGACGGTATCTTTCTATCCAATGGGCCGGGTGATCCGGAAGCAGTGCCCTATGTGATCGAGAGCGTAAGAAATCTGATCGGGAAAAAGCCAATTCTAGGGATTTGCCTCGGGCATCAGATTTTAGGATTGGCTTTGGGCGGCAAGACCTACAAATTGACCTTCGGGCATCACGGTGCGAATCATCCTGTTCGGAGATTGGAGACCGGCCACGTGGAGATAACTTCTCAGAACCACAACTTTGCGGTGGACCCTGCAAGCGTCGAATCGGAGTGCATGATCACTCACATAAATCTCAATGACGGAACTGTTGAAGGCTTCGTTCACCGAAAATATCCGATCTCTGCAATCCAGTATCATCCTGAAGCGTCTCCCGGCCCTCATGATTCACGATATTTGTTTGAGAAATTCAGAAAAATGATAGAGGAAGCGTGAATAGGGTTGGGAGTGCTTGAAGAGGTGTGGGGGAAAGCCGCTCACAACGGGGGACAAATGTTCCGGCCAAGAATTTCGTTTTCTACAGAGCCTTGCAAGCCCAGCGGTAGATTTTCTCGGCGGCTTTGAAGTGTTGCGGACTGTTCAGGACGACTATCACGTGCTCCTTCCGCTGGTCTTTGAACAGAGCGACAATGCATCGGCCGGCTCTGTTGGTGAAACCGGTTTTGGCTCCGGCAATGGGAAGGTTCTTGCTGAGCAGTTTATCGTTCGACGCTATGCGGTAGTCGCGTGCCACCGTGTTATGTGTCCTCATAGTGTAGGTCTTCATTGCCGCGATCTCTCGTATCAAAGGATAACTGAACGCGTGTCGAGCGATCGTGGCTACATCTTCAGCACTGGCCACATTCGGCTTTCTGGTTTCCAGCGTCCTACCTTCTTTCCTGCCCAACGCCATTTTCACGTCAAGTCCGCTAGGGGTATATAGATTGACTCGGTGCGCCCCCAGCTCGGCGGCACGGCTGTTCATCCGAGACATGAACCCCACGCGGCCGCCCTTCGGATATGCGCGAGCCAGTGTCTCGGCGCAATCGTTTCCCGACGCGATGAGCATACCATGCAACAAATCGCGCACGGTGAACATGTCCCCCGGTCGAATACCGATCTTATGAGGCTCCACCTCGTCGATGTCGGCAGGCACCTCCAGCACCCGATCCAGGTCCATCTCGTCGATTACTACCATGGCCGTCAGGAGCTTCGTAATGCTGGCTATGGGCAGAGGTTCAGACGCGTTATTCGCCAACATCACTTTGTTTGAAGCACAGTCGACGCACATCATCGCCTTGGCCTTGACTCGCGGCCCGTAGGAATTGAACTGCGCCTGGGGAGCCAGCCGCTGCGAAGCTGGTGTAGAATGCGCTGTGGCAAGTGCCGTGATCCGTGACGGTTCTCGTCCTGAAGTCGCCGGCAATGTGCCTTGTTCATTAAAATGAGTAGTGTGTGAAAGAGCTCGTTCACTGGGAGAAGGGAATGAGCGGACAACCGCGGTCTTGCTCTGAATGGGACCGATCAGCCGTGTGGCAGATTGGGTCGGGAGGTTAGAAACTTTCTTGGACGGCGCCGTCGAAAAGGGTTTCTTGTTGCTTGTAGACGCGGCTGGTTGAGGTCGCCACTGTGGAACAATGGGCTTGCCGCTGCCGACCTGTTTCACCATCTCTTCAAAGGAATTCCCTGAATGAATAGGATCCAGCGCCTGCGCTTGCCCCGCGCAAATAAAAAAAGTAATCAGAGCAAAGACGAAAAGATTATAGTGCAATGCAGAGAGTCTCCCTTGTTTACGAACTATCAACATGTTAGTAAGTAAATATATAATCCTATTCAACAAAAACATATAACTATCAAAAATAACGGCAACCAAGTTGTAACGAACTCCGTCAAACAACCAACATATCAAAAATAATCGGAAATTCGCAATCTGTCAAGTGAAACTTGGTGAAACCGGTCTGATGAGTCCGCTTAATTTAAGAAAAAAACAGTACATCTGTAAACCAACAGCTTGGTTGTCGAAGCCGGAATCAACCGGTCAGTTCGAAGGCCTCTGTGAAACCGGTCCCGCCGATTTTAGAGGCAGCCACACTGTCAAAACAGTGCCTTCCGCGTCGGATTTGGCTGAAATCGAACCATTGTGCTCTTCGACTATCTTCTTGCATAAGGTCAAGCCAATGCCGATCCCATAGTCTTTGGTTGTGTAAAAGGGGTCGAAGAACCTCTGAATCTCTTCGGCAGGGATAGTACGACCCTCATTTCGGATCTTCATCTCGAAATACCTTTTCCAAGCCAATTCACCGGTTCGCAAGGCTTTATCGCTGGGGACAAACACGTCCGTGCGAATCGATATCATGCCGCCTTCAGGCGAAGCCTCGATGGCGTTGGATAGAAGGTTGCGAATCACGTGCTCGAATCGGTTTGAATTGACCCACACATTGCCTACCTGGTCGCCAAACTGTGTTTCGACCCTAAGGTTCTTTTCCCTGAACCGCTCCTGATGTACTCGCAACACTTCTCTTATCAGGAGGTTAGGATCGATCATTTCCACTTGAATAACGTCACGCCTGGCGAAATCTATCAACGCGCCCAGTATTTTTTCCAATCTCTGCACTTCGGCGATCATGATATGGAAGCACTCCCGCTGGCGATTAGCGTCCATGATGTCGCTTTCTTCCAATTGTTTCGCCATCCTGCGAGCAAACCCGCCGATAATGGCCAGCGGTTGCCGTAGCTCATGAGCCACCTCAGCAGTGTGTTCCGCAATAGCCTTGGATTTTCCTGACTGAATCAAGTGGGCATACAGGTCGTCGATGATTCTCATCTTGGCCACCAGAGCTTCTCTGGATACTCGGAGTTCTTCCTCCAATGCCTTCCTGGCCGTCCTATCAACCATTACGCCTTCGTATCCCACAGGCAGGCCCCTCTCGTCGCACGAAGCCTGGCAGCGGATACGGACCCATTTCCTATTTCCCTCCGAGTCCAGGACACCGAACTCTTCATCCCATATTCCTTCGGCTCCTATCAGGAGCACCGTTTCTGCCAGTGCCCTGTTTTCAGGGACCGTATACTCCCACAGATAAGTGTTCAGCATGTGCTCAGTAGAGTACCCCAGGAATCTTTCGACCTGCACGTTCACAAAAGTGAATCGACCGGCCGGATCCAATGAAAAGATGATGTCAGGGACCTGTTCCACCAAACGACGATAGCGGCGCTCCGACTCCTTCAAAGCTGTTTCGATCTTTCTGAGGCGGGAAATGTCGGAGTATGCCGCGATGGTGCCTTTCTTGAGGTCGGTCGGGTCCGGTGCGCTGATTCTAACGTGTCCATCAAATACGGAGCCGTCCTTGCGAACGAACTTCGTATATGACTCGGCCTCAGTCCCACTCTTGTATCCTTCATAGAGAATCTCTCCGATCCGCTGATATTCTTCATCAGTGCCGTACAGTTGTCTCGCTCTCTTATGAATGAGCTCCTCAGCGGAATCGTAGCCGAACATTTTGATCATGGCTTCATTGACCCAACTGATCTTCCTCTCTTCCAGTCGGGCTATTCCCACCGGGGATGCGGCAAGAATATTATGCAGCATCTGCTGTTGTTCCTTGAGTGCTTCCTGTGCCAGCACTCGTTCGGTAATGTTTCGCACCATCACCAAAACAAGTGTTTGCCCGGATAATTCCATTCGGCCGAGGCTGATTTCGGCGTCAAAGACGGAACCGTCGTAGCGACGACATTGCCATTCAAAAATTTGTTTTTTCCCGGCCGCCGCAGCTTTCAAAAATTCCTGAGCCTGTTCTCGGGAGACTGAGCCGTCGCGTTGCCGCTCTGCACAAAAACGATGAATGGTTTCGCCCATGATTTGTTCTTTTGCACATCGGAACATTTCCCAGGCGCGCGTGTTACAATCAATGAAATGTTCCCCATCCATCACAAGAATTGCATCATTGGCGGATTCAAAAAGAGTGCGATATTTAATTTCGCTTTCCCGGAGAGCCTGTTCATTTTTTGCCTGGAGTGTAATGTCCTGGTAAGTCAGGATTTGTGCGCCGTGTTCCATGACAACGGCCCTGAACTGAATTATCTTGTCAGTCCCGTCTTTGCATCGGACGGTGAAGACTCGTGGCGGGGCCTCTCCGGGCGTTCCATCCCCTACTGAATCGGCCTGCCAGATCGCCATAACTTCTTGCCGGTATGCCTCGTCAGGATACGCCTTTTCAAACCAGGTCCGCTTATCCGGCAAGTCTTCAAGCGTATAGCCGAATATTTCCATAAACTTGGGATTGAAATAGTGAAATCGTCCATCCCCGCCCATTACCGACAACCCAAAAGGCGCATTCTCGGTCAGGATCCTGAACCGACGTTCACTCTTGGATAACCTCAGCTCCGCCCTTTTGCGCTGTGTGATATCCCGGCAAATCGACCGAAACCCCACGACGGCGTCGTTTTCGATCACCAATTGCACATTTTGGCCTAGCCAGACCGTGTCCCCTGTCTTCGTGACGATCGGGACCTCAAGATAGGTGTCCGGGATTCGTTTGACGAATTGTGTTCCATAGAATTTCTCAACCCGATCTTTGTATTCAGGATGAATCAATTCCAAATAGTGTTTGCCGATCATTTCTTCCACGGAATAGCCCGTAGTTTTCAGTCCTGCCGGGTTCACAAGTGTAAAGAAGCCGTTTGCGTCGGTCATGTATATGACGTCATTCGCCTGGTCCACCAGCTCGAGGTACCGCTTTTGACTGTCCCGCAAAGCTCGGTCCGCTTCTTTCAGTCCGGACAGGTCACGTGTGATGGAAACCACCCACTGTTCGCCATCGACTTCAATTATTCGGCCTGAAACCAGAGCGGGAAAAATTCTTCCATCTCTGGCCCGAACGGCAGTTTCAAGACCGAAGTATTCCTCGGAGGCTTTTAATGCCCTCATGAACCATTCCCGATCCTCGGCGTTAGGCCAGTACCTCAATTCCGAGGACGCTTTTCCGACAACTTCTTCCCGGGAATAGCCCATAGTCCGAAGAAAGCTGTCGTTTGCGTCGATGACAATCCCGTCGTCGAGCCGAGTGATGAGCACACTGTCCGGGTTCGACTTGAGAGCCTTTGCAAGTTTCCTGTGAGTTGCCTCGCGTACGTCCTTGCTTCGACCAGGATCGCTCTCAGCCGATTCCAACTGGATCAGGCGCTTTCGCATCTTTTCGAGTTCTTTACGGAGTTGTTCGGCGGTCTCTAGGTTCCGTTGCATTGGCCTGCCTCTGGAGATCACAGTCATGCAGGCCCCGATTCTTAAGAAAAAGAAGCCCGCAACCGTAATCAAGCTATATTATTAACCGGGAAACCATGGAGAGTCAAAGGGGGATATAGATCAGGACGAGGTCCGCGAAACTGATAGCCTCACCTTCGGCAGGCCTCTGGAGACTGCCTCATAACAAAACTCAGCGGGAATAGTCACACGATTTGGAAGGAGTCCTCATGAAACCCTTATCCCGAAGCCAGTGGAATTAGCAAACAGCAGACATTTTTCCCCCGTCTTCAAGCGGTTGAACTCTCGTCTTTCGCGGCCTTTTCCCTGGAATGTACTCTGAGCTTGCCGTTGAAATAAGTTTCCTTCACGCTCTTTGCCTTGGTTCTCGCCCATTGCTCCAGGCCCATCTTCTTGATCAAACAGAGATTGAACAGCTTCGTGTTGTGCTGTCTCACGGACGCCTGGTCCGCATACGGATGCAGATAGTCGCAGGGAAAATCCGAGCATTGATAACAGAAGGCAACACCTTTCTCTGCTGCACATCTGAACACATCGCATGGTTCCGTGTCGCCCAGAAAGGCTATTGTGCCGCCTGCGTTCCTGCATCCCTCACATTTTGCCTCTTCATAAGGCAAGCCGAGCGCTTCCGCATTGGCTGTCCTCAATTCAGTATCATCATTAGCCAGATACATTCGACAATTGAAACAATCCAAACCGCACGGTGAAGTCATTTGCCGGTAGTCCATAACATCCTCCGAAGGCATAAGGCGATTGCGACTCACTACTTCTTCGGTAGGGTAAGCTGAATCGCGGGCAAGCACTGCAACGATGCAGTTTCGGGCCGGTAACCGAATACAGGAAGCATGCCCCGAATGCTTCCGCGCATTCGATTTTGGGGCCATTACAGCCCGCGCAAAACCACGGGTGGCCTGCAGACGATCCGCTGCCGCCTTTGGCAAAGCCCACGCTACCTGCCGAAGATTCTCTTAAACGTGGATTGTTCCTTTATGATCGCCGCGGCAATGATGCCGCCCACTGCTCCCTCAACGAGGCTGCCGATGAACCAGACTATCGCCATGAATGCAGGGATCGGCATCACGGAGTACGTGCCAAAACCCATTGACACACCGGTAGCCAGTCCAAACAACAAGCCGTATTCCAGGCCGCGGATGATGCCTTTTTGAGCAATGAGGCGCAGATAAATCAGAACGAATGCGATTGCGGCAATGAGGACGGCCACATGTAGGATGCCCATTTTCATCTGGGTCATGGGTCTCCAGAGCTGGGACGTCGCCTGATAAGCGGCGGCAAGAATCAGACCGTGGACGATGAAATCCAGTGCTGACCACGCGGCAAAAACGGCCAAAATAGCAAGTATGATTCTAACCATAGTCCTCTCCCTCCCGCCCATGGATTATCCCGCGTGATCCGGCATTTCACAATCGAAAAAAAAATGCACATGGACGGAACCTCCGCTCGCTGCGGTAGTCAACATCAAATTAGCCATACAGAGGGGGTTGAGCATATGGAGTTCCTCAATGAACTGATCAATGCTGCATGGTCAATTCTGGACAACGGCCTCGATCTGCAAGCCTTCCTGACCTGGAAACAAACGTCCCTGGTTTGTCTCACCGGCCTGTTGGGGGCTTCCCATTTCTACACGCAAAATTTCAAACGCTTCACCTCCGAAGGGGGAATTCGAGAGTTGCTCGCGGGCGCAGGCATTCTTACGGCCGCAAAGGAAGAACTCACAAAGAATGGCGCTGCACCGGCTGCAGGTCCGAGCGGCTGTTCAAAGAGTGTTGAGATCGGAAAATGACAGTCAGGCGATTGATGGTCTGAACAACTAATGTTCAACCTTTCATAAAGCCGAGCAAGGGCGCCTAAACTTTGGCTGGACGGAGGTATCCCTTTTCGGTCGGAACTTCGCACACCTTCCGGGCTTTGCTATCTCTTGAAACGAATTCGTTTTCACTGGAACAATGTTTGATGCACAATTGTACCGGGCCATTCAACCTCCGTGCGAAGGAGAGACTTGTGCCGCCGGGTGTAAAGGTTTATCTTTCATCCGATAATTGAGTCGAGACTGTTAAGTCACGACTAAGAGGTTTAGGTTGGGCCTAATCAGACATCGTTTCACAGGAGAAATAATTTTCGAGGCCGAAGCACTGTCCCTGCAATCATTGGTGGAAGAGGCAGTCAAATCGGGCGTCGATCTGTCTATGGCTAATCTGGCCGGAGCGGATTTGCGCGCGGCGGAATTGGGAAACGGTATTTTTTCGGGAGCCAAACTGACCAGGGCAAATTTGAGCGAGGCTAAACTGTACGCGGCCAATCTGGAGGATAGTGATTTGACCAGAGCAGACCTGTCAGATGCGAAGGTCTTGTCGGCCCGCCTGACCAAGGCCTGTTTCGCTGAGGCAAACCTTGCAGGAGCTAACCTGTACAGGGCCAATCTCTCGGAGGCTGATTTGACAGGCGCTCAGCTATCAGGAGCGAACCTGCTGATGGCAGATTTGTCCAATGCGAGACTAGCATCTGCAAATCTGTTCAAGGCCAATCTCAGGGATGTCGATCTGTCCGGTGCGTATCTCCACAAAACGAAGCTGGCGAGAGCCAAGCTGATGCGGGCGAGGCTGAGCGGCGCCAGACTGATTGACGCCGATTTGTCAGGCGCTGATTTGTCAAACGCCGTACTGTTCCGAGCTGATTTGTCCTGGGCCGATTTGTCAACTGCAAGACTGTTCAAAGTCACGCTCACAGAGGCGGACCTGACCAAAGCAAACCTGCATAAGGCCACATTATGGGGGGCCATTCTCACAGGCGCCAACCTGTCGGGAGCAAATCTCACGGAAGCAAACCTGGACGGAGCGGACCTGACGGGCGCGAACTTTGACAAGGCGGTGCTGGATGGGGTCGATCTCTCAACGGCCGATCTCACCGGCGCCAAGGGTTTATAGCGCCTTGATGTTCCTGAGAGGTGACCTCCCAAAATCTAGGCCAAGTATCGTACGTATGGAGCATGGCAAGCACGATGGCGAATGAAAACGATCAGGATAAACGATACTATAGGTCCCTGGCCAGGAACATGGCCCTTATAATGATCATTGTTTCCACGATACCGTTGGTTCTCATATCTGCTGTCACCCGTCATTATTTCCAAGTTTCCTATCGAGAGAAAGTCCTGAATTACGCGAAGTTACAGATTACCAAGCATCGTGAATCCATTGACAATTTTCTGACGGATAGGCTCGATGCTTTGAGGACTCTGGCGGGGTCTCATTCTATAGAGCAGTTAATCACAGAAGATTTCCTGCGGAGTAGCTTGTCGCTGCTCCAGGCGGAATACGGCGGTTCGATAGTCGATCTCACGATGGTGGATGATACGGGTACGCAAATTGCGTACGCAGGGCCGTACAAGCAGGAGCACGCGGATTATTCAAAGGCTGCGTGGTTTCACAACGCGTCGCAACAAGATCATTATGTGAGCGATGTTTTTTACGGTTTTCGCGACCTGCCTCACCTGGCTTTGACAGTGCGTCGAGAACACGAGGGTAAAAAGTACGTCGCGCGGGCCACGATTGATTTTGAATCGTTCAAAAGACTCGTGGACACCATAGGATCGGATGTCACCGGACTTGCGTATGTGGTCAATCGAGACGGAGAGTTGCAGACCCCAGCGAGGTCTGCAGCCAAATTGTCCAAAGATGATTACGTCAAGTTTTTTGCGGACAAACCGGAATCGCCCCCGGACGTGAAGATTATCGAACGGGCCGACACATCGGGAAAAGATTACGTCGATCTTATGACGCTGATTAATAATGGCGCATGGGTTTTGGTGCATCATCAGAGCGCTGACGAAATGTATGCCGATCTGTACGCCGCACGAGATTCAACGATTTTGGTGTTCCTCATCGGGATTGTCGCTATAGTGATCAGCAGCCTCGTCCTCTCCAACCGAACGGCAAGACGGATAGCCCACGAAGCTCACGAAAAGAGAGCCATCAATGAACAGCTTATTGAAACAGGCAAACTCGCGGCTCTAGGTGAACTGGCCGCGGGAGTAGCCCATGAGGTCAACAATCCGCTGGGAATGATGTTGCAAGAAGCCGGTTGGATGCAAGATCTTCTGGAAGAAGAAGACATCCGATCATGGCCGACACTGGATGAATTTACTCGGTCTCTGAGTCGCTTGCAGACTCAGGGGAGGCGCTGCAAGGAGATCACTCATAAGCTTTTGAGCTTTGCCCGGAAAACCGACCCCACTATCAAGAAGGCCCAGCTAAATGACTTGATTCAAGAAGTGGTGGATTTATCAGAACAGAGGGCGCGTTACAGCAATGTTAAAATTAATACGAACCTTGAAGAGGAACTTCCTACAGTTAGTATTTCAACATCGGAAGTTCAACAAGTCCTTCTCAATATGATCAACAACAGTTTGGACGCGATAGGCAACAAAGGTGGAATCATCAACGTTACCAGTAGACTTGATGACAATTATGCTGTTGTGGAGGTCTCGGACAACGGCCCCGGCATTGCACAGGCCGATTTGACCCGAATATTTGAGCCGTTTTTCACTACTAAGCCGGTCGGCAAAGGTACCGGGTTAGGACTTTCCATATGCTACGGTATCGTCAAAAGAATGGGCGGCGAAATCAAGGTGGAAAGCGAGGTCGGCGTAGGTACGACCTTCCACATATATTTCCCGTTGCCCGGGCACAAGTCCGCTACGATCTGAGGCCACAGTCTGTTCAATCCTTTGTCTGAACTTTTGTTCGTGCCAATTCTTTCCATGTTTGCTCGACCCACGAAAGATGTTCGTCCATGCGTGCCCTGGCAGCTTGTTGATCTTTTTTCTCAATGGCCCGGAACACCCCCTCGTGGAACTCGATCGCAGGCGAGGAACGCCCTTCGCGGCCGAATTTGTCAGCTACCACCACTATGAAGTCTCCAGTAAGATCGAAGATATTCTTTAGAATGTGCATTCTGAGGAAATTACCCGCTGCCTGAGCAACGGCCAGATGGAATGCCAAATCGTGACGTATCATCAAGCGTGGGTTTTGGGCATCCGCCTTCATTCTTCGCAAGAGTTCCCTCATATTCGCCAGATCTGTATCAGATCGCATCTTTGCCGCAAAATATGCGGAAGCCAACTCGATGTCTTTTCTCAGTTCATATAAATCAATAAGCTTGGTCCTGTCCTCTTCTAGGATCTGCCGGAGGGGGTCAGCCGCCAGCGGTCCACTTACGGAACGAACGAATACGCCCTTCCGATTTTTTATCTCAAGAAATCCCAGCGCTTGGAGCATGTTCAGCGCCTCTCGAACTGATGACCTGCCCACTCCAAGTACATCGCACAGCGTTCTTTCCGGAGGCAGTCTTTCACCCGGCTGCAATTTGCCATTCTTGATCAGGGTTTTGATCTGAACGAGGATTTCTTGTGTCACTTTCTGCGGTCTAATGCGTTTATATACGTTCTTCACATTCCCACTCCAGGCGGGCGTCCGAAAACGACTGCAATGATGAGGCTGCTTTGTCTCGATTCAGAAGACCGTTTAGACAGACTATTGGAAACCTTTCAAGCCGTGGACCATAAGCCGGTGACGCTTGAGAATCTGGTCTGACCACATCGCTTGGGATGGAAGAATATGGTACTCAGTTCCATTCGTCAAGAGTTTTCAATAGTTATTGACCGGCTCGATCAATCCATCTAGCTGAAAAAATTATTCAAGATATGATAGCAAAAAATCGGCTGAACCACGACTAAAAGAGATTGACAAAAGCCCCGTAGCTTGTTATCCAAATTTGGTCTGACCAGATTGCTTCGGCAACTGGCTGTCCAAGTTATGAAACCCCTCAAGAATGATCTCCCTCGATAACGGGCGGACTGGCCCAAGACCAAACATGGGGAGAAATGCCTTGACAATCTATACCAATGAGATTTAACGATTCATACGAGGTTCTGTATCCTGCACAGCTTTCTTGTTTTCGCCCAATCCAAAGCGAAAGATGGTCGCCGCCTAAATGGACTAGCCAGATAACGGCGGCTTGAGAGCGAAGGTAGACAGGGCACGTACCGAGTAATCAAACAATAGGGAGACGTGGTCATGAAAAGTCTTTCTTTAATCATCATCTGCGCGGGACTCATTGCATGCCTCTTGGTCCCTGTGGTTTCCACAGAGGCGGCGGAGCCGATAAAAGTCGGCCTTATCGACACCTACAGCGGCCCGGCCAGCACGTACACCAATGATGTTCGGGACGGTTTCAAAATGGCCGTCGACAAGATCAACGCCAAGGGCGGCGTGCTCGGCAGGCCGATTTCGTTTGTGACCCGGGACGACAAGTTCAAGGTCGACCTCGGACTGAGCGCGGCCAAAGAGCTGATCATGAGGGAAAAGGTTGATCTTCTCATGGGCACCATCAACAGCGCCGTCGCTTTGGCAGTTTCCGACCTGGCCAAAAAAGAGAAGATACCTTTTCTGGCTACATACTCGAAAAGCGAAAAGATAACCGGGGCCAAGGGCCACGAATATGTCTTTTGCATGAACGAAAACACAGAGATGGCCGGCAAAGCGGCCGCCGTGGGTCTGGCTAAGAAACCCTTTGTTACTTACTGGATTGCCGGTGACGACTACGAATACGGACACGCCATTGCCGACGGGGTTTGGAAGAATCTCAAGAAGCTGAAGCCGGATGTCAAATTGCTGGGCGAATCCTGGTGGAAGGTCGGCGAACCGGATTTCACGCCTTATATCACAGCGATGCTCGCGGCCAAGCCGGATGCGGTCATCATCGCTACCGGCGGTTCGGGCTGCACTAACTTTTTGAAGGCGGCAAAGGCCACGGGATTTACCGAGAGGGTCCCTTTCTTCATGCACACGGCAACGGAGCTGTCCACTCTCAGACCGCTGGGTCCCGATGCGCCCGAAGGGGTCATTGGAACCGCGAATTACTACTTTTACTATCCGGACACCCCGGAACAAAAGGCCTTTGTTGACGAGTTCAGGAAGGCGTACGATAGATATCCCTCTTTTGGCAGTCTGGTAGGTTGGTTCACCGCCCAATTCATCGCCAAAGCCTATGAAAAAGCGGGAAAGGTCGATCCACAAAAATTTGCTGAAGCTTTACCGGGGATAAGCATCGATAGCCCTATCGGCAAATTGACCATGAGAGCCGGAGACAACCAGGTGATGCTTCCCATGTTTATGGGCGTCACTAAGAAGGTACCCGGTTATGATTTCCTTATCGCGACCGACATTACAACGATCCCGGCTGAAGAACTGATGCCTTCGCTCGACGAAATAAAGAAAGCTCGAGAGAAAGAGAAATAAGCCCAATTACAGCAAGATTGCTGCTCGTGGCCATCAGGCTTGGAGGTTTGTGCACGGGGGAGCCGAACGCAGGACCTCCAAACCATTATGGGCTGGTAACCTACGGATATCGTGACCAAATTCAAAGTCACTTCTATCGTTCCATTTGAACACCGAATCACAGACCCCCGGCTCCACGGGGCCCTGAGCAGAACTGGCAGGTATTCAGCATGGAAATCGCGTCCCACATTACGATCTCTGCCATCGGCCAGCAATTTCTGGTGGGATTGAGCCGGACGACAATTTTGTTCATTGTTTCCTCAGGTTTGAGCCTTGTACTGGGCGTGCTCAGGATTCCCAACATAGCCCACGGTTCGTTATACATGATCGGCGCGTTCTTGGCTTATTCCATAGCCGTATTTTTCGGCGGCAGCTCGATGGGCTTCTGGTTAGCCCTGATTTTTGCCCCTTTGGGAGTGGCATTGATAAGCCTCGCTGTGGAAAGGGGTCTTTTCTGTCATCTGTATGAAAGAGAGCACTTGATGCTGCTCCTGTTCACGTTTTCCTTTATGCTACTTTTCCGTGACCTTGTGAAACTCATCTGGGGCTCTGACTATCGCTCATTGTCTGCCCCGCCCCTGCTACAGGGCTCGTTCTCGATTCTTGGCATGCCGTTTCCGCGTTACAGCCTTTTTCTGCTGATCATCGGTCCGCTGGTCGCCTTTGGATTGTGGTTTTTGACCAACAAAACCAAGATAGGCAAGATTTCGCGGGCCGCTGCAGTGGATCGCGAGATGGTGGGAGCTGTGGGAATCAATGTGAGCTGGGTTTTTGCCTTCGTATTCGTGATCGGATGTTTCCTGGCCGGACTCGGAGGGGCTTTGGTTGCGCCCACTCAGAACATCAACCAGGGAATGGACCATACGCTGATAATGGAAGCCTTCCTCATCGTCATAATAGGCGGTTTGGGAAACATGTGGGGAGCATTGTTGGGCGCATTGATCTTCGGACTTACCGATTCCATAGGCATCCTCGTATGGCCGCAATTTGCCATTGTCTTCCCCTATGTAGCGGTAATCATCGTCCTCCTGTTTCGGCCCAAAGGGCTTCTGAAAGCAACCTGGTGAGGAGGCCGTCTTTTGTTCAGTGGATTGAAGAGTTGGACAGCGCTCATGTTTGGGCTGGGAGCCGTAATCGTCCTGGTTACGGCGCCTCTGTTCCTGACGAGGTTCTACGTCTATTTCGTTGCCCTGATCATGGTCACCGGGCTGCTGGCGACCAGTCTGAATATAGTCCTGGGTTTTGGAGGTATGTATCAGTTCCACCATGGCGTCTTTTTTGGGGTAGGTGCTTACGCGGTGGCCCTGATGCTTACCAAGACATCTCTCCCGCCGTTTGTCGGATTCATCACCGGGCCGATTGTCGCTTCTATGCTCGCCTTTGTTATGGGACTGATCTGTGTTCGGTTGTCGAAGCTCTACTTTGGCATGCTCCAGATCGCTCTGGGGTCCCTCGTTTGGGCGCTTGCATTCAGATGGTATTCCTTCACCGGCGGTGACGACGGAATACACGGCGTGCCTTTGCCTGCGATGATTTCGTCTATCACCGGCTCTTATTACTTCACGTTAATCATCGGGGCGATTTCTCTAGCCGTTATGTACATGGTCATAAACTCGCCCTTCGGCCGCATTTTTCAAGCGATCCGGGACAACCCGGAGAGAAGTGAGGGCATAGGCGTAAACGTTATGGCCCACCAGCTTGTGGGCCAGTTGGTTGCAGGCTTTTTTGCAGGAGTTGCCGGTGTCCTTTTTGTGGCCGTTGAGGGCTCAGTTTTCCCTGATTTGTTGTTCTGGCACATGTCATTGGAAATATTCATAATGTGCCTGCTAGGCGGATGGTTCACCTTTTTCGGTCCCATGCTGGGCGCGGCCATCATTGTCACGCTGAGGACCGTGGTCGGGATTTACACGGAATACTGGACCCTCGTCCTGGCGATAATACTGATGCTGCTGATATATTTTCTGCCTGAAGGCGTTCTGGGCTATTTGCAGGAGAAGTTCAAAACGCGTCCGGCAGTCGTTTTGCGAGAGGATATCTAAATGTTGAGCGTGCAAAACGTTCAGAAGTCCTTTGATCATTTCCTCGCGGTTAATAACGGCAACTTAGAGGTCGAAGCGGGCCAGGTAGTGGCTGTTATAGGGCCCAACGGCGCGGGCAAGAGTACGTTATTCAAATTAATCACCGGCCATCTGAAGCCGGACAAAGGAAGAATTATCTTTAAGGGCGAGGACATAGCCGGACTGCGTCCGCACACGATCTGTCGAAGGGGCATAAGCCTATCCTATCAAGTTGTCAACATATTCAGCCGGCTTACTGTTTTCGAAAACGTGCAAGCAGCCGTGCTCTCACATCTGGGACGAACATACAGTCTCCTTACACCGGCTCGAAGCCTCGCCGTGAAGGAAACCAGAGATATTCTGGATGCTGTTGGGCTTTCCCGGTCCGCCGACAGAGTCAGTGGCTCGCTGTCACACGGGGAGCAAAAAGTCCTAGAGATCGCGATCGCCCTGGGGAATGACCCTGAACTCTTGATTCTGGACGAACCCACGGCCGGCATGTCACCAGAAGAGACCTTCGCCACTATAGGTCTGATCAATCGCCTGACCAAGGAAATGGGGTTGACGATTCTGTTTTGTGAGCACGATATGGAGCTGGTGTTCTCCATTGCGACCAAAATCATGGTGATGCAGCAGGGCACGTCCATCATCCAGGGAGATCCCGACGAAGTAAAGCAAAATAAGCGGGTTCAAGAGGCATACCTGGGAGGTTCGGACTGATGCTCAAAGTGGAAGGAATAGATACCTTTTACGGACTGAGCCACATTTTATTCGGGGTTTCCCTCGATGTCTCGAAGGGTGAAATCGTATGCGTTCTAGGAAGAAACGGAGCCGGGAAAAGCACCATCATGCGAAGCATCATGGGATTGACTCCACCTCGAAAGGGAAGAATCCTTTACAAGGATGAAGACATCACGGGCGGGAAGCCATACCTCCTTGCACGAATGGGGATCGGGTACGTGCCGGATGATCGCAGAGTTTTTGCAGACCTTACGGTGGGAGAGAATCTTGAAATATCCGAAAGACGGGCCAATGTGTCCGGAGCATGGACTATGGAGAGAGTTTACGATTTTTTCCCCGCGTTGAAACATATTGATTCACGAAAAGCCGGTTTTCTCAGCGGTGGAGAACAGCAAATGCTGACCATAGCCCGGGCATTGATGACGAATCCCGAGTTCATGTTGCTGGACGAACCTACTGAAGGTCTGGCGCCGCTGATTGTGAGCATGCTGGAAGAACATATTATGGCGTTAAAAGAAACGGGCCTGACCGTTTTACTGGCTGAGCAGAATCAAAAAGCCGCTTTGCGACTCAGTGATCGTGGATACATCATAGATAACGGTGTTATAAAGTATCATGGGACAATTGAAGAACTGAGACAGAACGAAGAGATTAGAAGAAAATACCTGCTTGTTTAGTACCAACTTTGCCATAGGATCTCAGACGATCAAAACTTCGGTATGACTGCTTTCCCCTGCTTTTTCGGTCCGTCAGTGGTTACGGCTGCCGGTCAGGTGTAGGCGGCGGCACCCATTTCCGCCGCAATTTCTCAAGCTGTTCACGCCACTTGCGAGCCTGCTTTTCGTCCAGGACCGATGCGATTTCCTCCTTAAGGCGCTCGATCTCTCGTTCCACTTTGGGTCGGGCCGCGCGGCGCAACTCCTGAAAGGCCTTTTGTCTCTCAGTCAGAATGGCTCTTACCTTCACCGCCTGCTCGTCCGAAAGACCAAGCTTATGTCGGAGCCGCTCAGTAACACGCCTGGGCATCTCTTCCGGATGATGGATCGCGTGAAGGACCACTTTGTGAAGGACAACGATTGTAACGCCCGCTCCGATTAAGATCCCGCAAAGCAAGATTATCAGTCCGAGGAGGACTGAACGCCCGCGTCCAGCCTTGCGTGGAATCGAAAGACCGACAGTGGAGGACGAAATTTCGGAGTTTTGATCTGTCATGACAGTATCCAATTCAAACCATCGATGACGCCGAGCAGCGGGTCCGTCCACGAGTCGAGCGTATACACGGCAAATATTATCGCAGGCAGAGCCATTGCGGATGCAAAACCGGCGATCCATACAAGGGGTCGGCTGAAATCATCTTCAGCCGCGGTTGGGATCTCAATGGGACGCGAGCCGACTCGCACTTGCGGCACTTCTTCTCTGGCGGCCGCAGCGGCCAATTTCTTTAGGATCTCCAGTTCGTTCATTACTCGACCTCCACTCCTGCATCTTGCAGAAGTTTCCGCAGTTTTTTCCTTGCGCGCCACGATTGAACCTTAACCATTGCGCCGGTCCAACCGGTCAGCTCGGCGGTCTCCTCAACACTACGATCTTCCACGTACCGGAGAACCAGCACCAATCTATCACGTGGCGGCAATTGCTCCAGTAATGAATGCAGTACATCCGCCGCAACAGAGGGATCCATGCTTTCGGGCTCGGCGGCCACCAGTTGATCGAGCTCTTCTTCGATGGGAATTGAAGACCTCGACCGCTCGCGTGAGCGGTATTTCCAAAAACGGTATCCCACAATAGTTGCGATTCGGGACAGCCAGTGCTGAAAAGGGGCCTTGGCTCCATATTTGCTCAGGCTGAGATAGGCTTCCACAAAGACTTCCTGCACCAGTTCCTGGTGAGCCGTTTTGTCCCTTGTAAAACGCCACATACGCGCGGCCACCATGCTCTGGTTTCTTTCAACCAACCTGGCGTAAGCATTGCCATCGCCGTCGAGGCAACTGTTGATGTCTCGAAGATCGATCTCCTGGCAACTCAGGAGCGTGTTTTCCGTTGGAGACGCAATTAAACCGCTTGTTAGAAACATGAACACCATATACCAGAGTACTTGTCTTTCCAAAACCGTTTGGAAGTTTTTGGGGAGGGGTTTGGGGAGGCCCTTTTTACAAAAAGGGCCTCTCCAAACGTTCTTACCGTTTCCTATCCTACTTGCCCATTTGGTCCAGCCAGTCTGATGTGGCCTTTTGAGTGGCTGCCCTGAAGTTTTCGATCCGTTCCACTTGTTGCGGTGTAAGCACCGGTTTCACCTGAGCTCCCACTTTAGATGCCAGAACTGACGCATCTCCAATGGCTTGGCCTAGGTCTGTCGCTGCCGTGCGAATAGCAGCTTCATCGCCCGGCTTGTTGATCACCGCTTCCCTAACCGCCCGTCTCTTTTCAAGAAGAGCTTTGGCAACCGGTCGGATTTCGTCACGGTGGCTCTTCACGATTCCAGCGATCTTTTTTCTCTGGTCATTTGTTAGCCCTAGCTCAGATCTGAGGACGAGGAATCGGCCGATGTTCCCCATTACAAGCTTTGCCAACGGTGATCCGCAAAATGCCTCACCATCGCTTTTTCCAGCCGGTTCAACCGCCGAACAGGTCGCGGCTAGGCTCATGACCGCCAGTGCCAGGACCATGGCCATCCCGATTTTCATTGTGTTCATGTATTCCCTCCGGAAAACGTGTAAAAAGTTTGTGTGAGACAAATCGTTGATCGATCATCGTGTCCCCTGATACTTTAGTGAGCGCAACGACTTTTCGGTTACATGAAAAAAACGGAGGCGCCGTGAGAAGCGAGATGCCAGAAACGCGACGCATATTGACGAACCCTGTAATAGGCTACCTGAGCGTGATAGCGGCCGCAGTTTTATGGGCATCATCGGGCACTGTTAGCAAAGCGCTTTTTCTTGGAGGCGTAACGCCTTTCCAGTTGGTTCAGATCCGTCTGACAATTGCGGCTTTTTCCTTGGGGCTGTTCCTGAGGCTATTCACAAAACAACGCTTGAGGATCCGCACGCAAGACATAGCCTATTTCCTGGTTCTGGGCGGCGTGGGATTGGCTCTAGTTCAGGCTGCATACCTGTACACCATAAGCAAAATGCAAGTGGCGGCTGCGATCCTGATTCAATACACCTCGCCGGTGTTCGTGACCGCGTATTCCATAGGCTTTTGGCATGAGCGATTGACCGCAATCAAAGTCATCGCGCTGTTGCTGTCACTTTTCGGATGCTATCTCGTAGTAGGCGGGTACAATCTGGAGTTGCTGAATGTGAATCGGGACGGCGCGTTGGCGGGTTTGGCCTCCGCGGTTCTCTTTGCATTGTATAGTCTCCTGGGTGAACGAGTTATGCACCGTTACCAGCCCTGGACCGTCGTGCTTTATGCTTTAGTTTTCGCTGCGTTGACCTGGAACATTCTCCAACCTCCGCTTCACTTTGTCTACTTCGCATACACGGCCGAACAGTGGATATACATGCTCTACATAGCCATATTCGGCACCATTATACCTTTTGGCCTGTTCTTCGTCGGGGTGAATTATATTCGCTCAACCCGCGCAACCATAACATCGACCGTCGAACCCATCTCTGCTGGTTTTATTGCGTTCATTTTGCTTGGGGAGACACTCGATCCTCTCCAAATCATCGGCGGAGTTTTCGTTATAGCGGCCATTGTACTGCTGCAGGTTCAGAGTGAAAAAGACGAATTATCACCGGCAAGAATCCGGGCGGGACGGGACGAAGGGTAGGGAGTAAAGTCCCGGGAGAAAATCTTTGGTTTTTCGTCATTCCGACGAGTGACAGCGACGAAGAGATCTCCATTTCCGTCAGACGCCGCGGAATGCGGGGTATCCTGATCGGTAGGCACCGGCCTCCGTGCCGGTGCGGAAATGATGAGCCGGCAGGGACGCCGGCCTCTACCGAACCAATCAGGTGTTTCGCGAGACAAGGACGCATGCCATGCGCTCCTATCGATTCGCTCTCAATGACAATCTTTCGCCACTAGTAACTGGATGGTTTCTTATGCATCTCGGTAAGGATTGTCTTAGAAAAAGAGATTGTGCTATCCTGATTGAAGCATAACGTCAGTTCTTGCCGACTGCTCGGGGGGCACTCAACCATTACAATCAAGCTTGAAACCGGTGCATATTTTGGGGGGAAAAGAGGAGATGGGACTATGAAGATGCCGAAAAAATGGGGCTTTCTTAGTTTCAGGTGGTGGGTGGTCCATTTCATAGGATTCACCGTCGTGTATACCGCAGGCCGCTTATTATCAACGCTTTTGGCGAGGTGATGGAAATGATCCAACAGATCTTGTTCCTGAAGCCCGGTTGGATAATCCTTCATGTAATTGTTATCAGCGCCTTGTTTTTACTTGGTTATTCAGTCCATTTCCAGTGAGGTGGCATCATGAACACACAGCGCGTGCAATTGTGGATCGCGCTCGTCGGCTTTGCCATTGGAGCATTCATTCTTCACGATAGGATACATCCTCCCCTGGCCAATTTGACCAATTTCTGGGCTACTCTATTTGCCTCCGCCGACCTGGTCCTGGTCAGCATTCTGTTTCTTTTCAGAAAGACGGCCTTGTGGGCCTTATTGCTCAATAGCTTCTTGGCGTATCTGGGCATCATAATGATGACTGACCTGACCATTGTGTCCACCCTCGAGGGGTGGATCAAAGTTAGTCCCAGGGAGCAACCATTGGCCTGGCTGATCGAGTCGATGTTTCCGGATATTGCGATTCTCGTTGGGGACCTGATGGTGGGAATGGCTTTGTACAGGGTTATTGTGAGTCCCCCTCAGAAACAGACGACTTCGTAGTCCTCTATATACGAGCGTATAAGGTTCTTCCCGCTGAAATGGCCAAGGGTATAGAGCGCTATCGGCATTTCGCGGCCCAGAACTTCCAGACGGATGCGGCGTCTGCTCCAACCTTTTCGGTGCAACGCCACGACCAGTTCTCCGGTCTTTTCCAAGTACTGAATTTTAGCCTCCAATTCCTTTCGAGCGTCGCGTCTAATGGAACCACTTCCGGCATAGATGACCTGCGGGTCAAGTGAGGCCAGTTTCTTCAAAGAATCGATGATCTGCCAGACATTGTAATCAAGCCGTAGGGCCCGGTCTCGGCCACCTACGTATGCGTCGCCCGTGAACAGCCATCCGCGATCAGGCTCGAAGAGGGATATGTGGTCCGGACTGTGGCCTGGCGTATATATGATTCGGAAAAGGTGGTGTTCCGTCTCCACCGAGTCGCCGACGGATTCGGCTCGGCAGGGTTCCGGGTAACCCCACATGACACGCTGATATGGCCGGAGGCGCACTTTCCCTGGCTCTTCCATGATAGGCAAAGCATGTTGGTGAGCAAGGACTCGTGTACCGAATTGCGCGTGCAGCGCTGCGTTGGCTCCCACGTGATCTTCATGGCTATGCGTGTTGACAATGGTGTGTATTTTCGAGTCCTTCAACGCGTCTGTCAGTTCACGGACCGTATACGCGCATCCGGTGTCCACCATGAGGCCGTCCACCAGATATGCCGCGGTAAAATACAAGCCTCGGCCGAAAAGAGTGCGGGCCAACCTGAACTTTGTAACCTCACCAGCGTGCTCGATTTGAATCATGTTCAGAAAGCCTGCTATTGGAGATCTGAAGTCAGAGCTGTTTCCGCAGAAAAAGAGGCTTTCACGTCGGCTTTTCCGCCATACCGTTCCGAATGAAAAGAAACGGTCCGTGTCAAGTGCCGCGGTCAACGAGAACGTGCTCGACAGTGAAAAATGCTGACGAAGCACTCAAGTCGATGAATTTGCTTTCGTCTTCAATGAATATCGCGCGCAGTTTCTGACCTTCCGGAGAAGCAATTGCCGCAAGAAAGTCCTGTTCGGACCGCCACCAGATTTCGCCTACTCCGTCGTGCTCCTCGGACAATCCTCTTGATTTCTTGAGGTTCTCGTTCAATGGCGAATCGATGGTGTGGCTTTGCACGTAACGAACTGCCCGGTAGGTCTAGCGAATTTCTGGAACAAAGGTCCGTGATGGTTTAACCAGTACTGTTGGAATTCGCTACGCGACATACTGGGATGACGTCTAGCGCAGAACACCAGTTTGATCAAATGATCGGCTTTTTTCTCCTCAGCCTTTGCTAAATTGTCCGGACCTGTGACAGGATCGCCGCTGGCAGGCCCTCCACTTTCTGAGAATTCTCTTCTGTTCATTCCTCCACTCCTCGTTGGAATGGAAATCGATTTCGGGTTAGGCAGGTGCGTAAGTTTCCGCGACCTCATAATGGCTGACATATTTATCGTATTCAACCATCATGGCTTGAACGACATCAGGAACCACAGCCACATCTGTTGTTGCGCCTGCAAAGCGTTCAATTGCCTCCATTGATTCCCAAACTGTTACTATTAGGAATTCTGTTCCCTGGTGGACTTCCCTTTTCAGGATGTACGCTCTAATAAATCCGGTGATTCTTGAAAGTTTCGGAAAAGTGTCGGTCCTAAGATGGTGGACATAAGTGTCGGCCTGCCCGGATTTGGCGATCCCTCTCCAATGTCTCGCTATCATGGTTGGTCACTCCTTTCCGGGCGGAACGTAATTTATTTTCTTCGCGAGCCGGTCCAGGAAGCTAACTTGGCCTTTTACCATCTTAGTTCTCGCTTCATCCCAACCGAACCAACCGCCTTTATCTACCTCGGGAAACTCTCTTATTTTCCCGGAATTCTTCGGCCATTCTATTGTGAAAGTGTTGCTCTTTATTTTTGTTTCATCGATGTCCTTTTCGAGCGCCCAGACGTGAACTATTTTTCTGCTAGGCTGCTCCAATTCGCCCAATTCGATGAATTCACCTTCAACTTCATGGCCGGTCTCTTCCATGAATTCTCTTTTCGCCGCATCCAGCGCATTCTCGTTCTCTTCGAATATTCCTTTGGGGATAGACCAGGCGCCCTGGTCTTTTCTTGACCAGTAGGGTCCACCAGGGTGAACAAGCAGGACTTCGAGCTTCTTGTTCTTGAATCTGAATAGAAGAATACCCGCGCTGTGTACGCTCATTCTTTGCTGAATTCTTGTCGCGGGTAGGCTCTCCAGGATGAAATCTGCTCCACTAACCTCATCCTGTCAGGTTCGCATACCCGGTTCCTGCTTTGATTACTTGATGTAATAGCCGGAGACCCGCCACTTCCCATCCTTGTCCATCATGGGGCTTACGGTCTCCACCGCGTCTTTCTTGTTTGCGAATGAGGTCTCAAACTGGATCACGACATACTGGCCATCAGGAGCGCCCGGCAGCGAGGTCGTATACGTCGTTGATTTCACTTTCCGCGATATGAGGTTGCCAAGAGGTTTCCGCACCGCCAGCAGGGCCTGCTCCCACTGTTCTTTTCCAACTGCTGTGCGGAAGTACTCTGCCGCTTCCTGCCAACTTTCAGCGTATCTTCCTTGGTCAACTACGGCCAACCATTTCTCAGCCGCTGCAACCGCAGCCGTTTCCTTCTCTGAATCCGCTGCCATTGCAGCGCTGACCAAGAAAACCAGACTAAATGCGACCAGACAAACGATCCCGCGAGCCATGGCTATTTCCTTCTCCTTTTCATTGTCCATAGGCAACTGATAATCCGCCATTGATAAACACATGCGTCCGACGCCTCATGTTGGCATCCGCCATATGTCAATCGCCTTAATTTAACAGCATTGGGTAACCGAATGTCCACCACAATTCGTTCCGGGTTCCTGCACACGCGGGAATGACGGACGCGCAAGATCGAATGACCACATTGCATGTCTATAGGGAGAAGGGTGTCGAAGTGCGGCACGCTGCCAAGGTCATCGGACCTTGATCGTACACAAGTCTTAACGGCACTCCTGGGAGGAATTTCAAAATGGGCGCAATTACTCTGACAAGGAGGAAGTTCCTTATCGTAGCGGCAGGTCTGACCGGCGTAGCGCTCATACGGCGCGGGACCTTACCGCTCGTCATGGCGGCACAGGAAGGTAAGAGACAATTTGAATTCAAAACGGGGATACTGAAGCCTGCAAAATGGCCAGACTCAAAGCCAAAAGAAGGAGGCATCCTGGCGATAAACGGCATGTTTCCAGGTCCCACGATACGTGCCAAGGAAGGTGAGGAGATCGCAGTTACCTTGTGCAACAACTTGCCGCAACCAACCACGATACACTGGCACGGCATGCACCAGAACGGTACCTGGTTTATGGATGGTGTGGAGAGGATCTCGCAGGCCGCCATTCAACCCCGCGATTGCTACACATACAGATTCAGGGCTTATCCGGCCGGGACTCATTGGTATCACTCTCACGCCGGACTCCAGTACTCCGACGGGTTGTTCGGCCCTTTAATCATCGAAGAAAACAACGATCCATATAAGAACGACTACGATTACGATCGCATCATCATGATCAACGATTGGTTCCACATCCCCGCGGAACAGATTTTGGCGAACCTGAAAAGGGGTGCGTACATGCGCATGACCTCTGAGCAAAAAGGTATGAAAATGGACATGGGCACGGCTACCGACAAAAAAGGTGCGAAAATGATGATGGACATGGACTCGGAAGGTATGCCCGATGTTGGTGACGTGCCGTTTGAATCGGCCTTGATCAACGGTAAGGGAAGATTTGATTCAAGCTCTGAAGGGCCTCTGGAAACTTATGAAGTCAAAGCGAAGGATCGAATTCGATTTCGGATCATTAATGCCTCATCCACCTACGCATTCCGATTTGCCATTGACGAACACAAACTGTCCGTCATTGCCACTGACGGCGCACTGACCAGGCCCCTCGATGTGAACAACCTGATCATCGACGTTGGGGAGCGATACGATGTTGTCGTGAACGCAGACCGGCCCGCGGCTAATTATTGGATTCGAGCCAAAACTCTGGAGGAGAATAGAGAAGACCATGCTCTTGCGGTGCTAAGATACAAAGGCGCTCCTCAAGCGCTGCCCCAGACAAAAGCCACCTGGGGCGCGTCTCTCAAGTTGGGGGACCTCAAGCCGTATGCGCTCCGGAAGATTACGGGGCCAACGACGAACAAGCTCCTCCTACTCACAGGGTCGATGATGCCGTACAAGTGGATGGTCAACGGACAGATCTTCGAGTTGCCCAAGAAACCGTTGACAGCGGACCGGAATCCGCCGGACCCACCTGTCACACAAATGAGACTCAAGCAAGGGGATGTCGTTCGCCTGGTTATTAACAATCAATCAAAGATGAGTCATCCATTTCATCTGCACGGACACTACTTCCACGTGCTGGGGGTGGGAGCCGAAGACGCAGGCAACTATAACGGGCAAGCCCTTAACGAGAGAGATCCCATCCAAAAAGATACTCTCAGCATACCCCGCAAGTCTTGGGCTGTCGTGCAGTGGGAGGCCGATAATCCCGGGTTCTGGTTCTTTCATTGCCATATTGAGTGGCACTTGGCTACCGGTATGGCTATTCTGGTCGTCGAAGGAGACCCCCCGCTCCCGCGACGAGGAATATAGTTTCAAGAGTTCTTGGTGAGGGTATTTTTGCAAAAACGCCTTCCCCAAGCCCCTCCCCAAAAACTCTTATATATTTGTGACACGGCGGGCAAGACCCGACCAACAGCGTGGGACCATAACAGAGTGTGTCAATTTTGAGGCCCCGCACGATTAACTACGTGTGCGGTCAACCAAGCCTCTCGTCTACTTGTTGGTTCGCGGCTATCGTACAGGAGTTTTTTGAAGGGGGTCTGGGGGACACTTTTTTGCAAAGAAGTGTCCCCCAGAAAACTCTTAGCCAATGCTATCTTCTTACCCTGCTTCTACCACCACTTGCCTTTCGTGCATCACTTCTTTGAATTTCGTGGCGTCGCCCAGAATTTTACCTATGACATTTACCGGTGAGGCCGGGATTATTTTGCCTGGCGAACTCATGGGCGTTTGCCCGAAGAAGATACAGAATGCAGCCCCCTGCGGCCAGTAACCAATGTCGCCAAGCTCGACCACCGCTCGCGCGTTGGATTCTAACGACGCCGACACCGGAATGGAAAAATAAATTTCGTCACCCCACGTGCTGAAATTCGACTTTAGGGGCAAGGCGTTCGCTACCTTTTGAGCTGTCGGCGTGCTGTTCAACTCCGCCTCCATAGAAAGGCTTCCGATACTGATTTTGATTTTCATGGTGCAACCCTCTTTTTCGATTTTGTACTGTCTCTGTTCAGTTACACGGAAGGCCGGAGAGGTTGAATAATATTATGTTATCGCCGAGAACACAGAGGCAGTGATAAATCTCCGGCTCTTCCGGCTGATCCGCCCTCGTATGAGAGAATGGTTACTCGTTTTCATGAGATTTTCAAAACATTATGTGGAAATCTTGTAAACCCCTTCAGAAGCGAACTTTCCTTGACAGATTTTCGCCCACTTGATATAAATAATTCTCTTGCGCAGGCGGTGCCGTGAAGAAAGCTGTTGCCAAAAAGATCCCGTGGATAATGCGAGAAGGTTTCAGTCAGCACCTGAAATTTGCACATTTCCCTTGTCTCGCTGAAGCGATTTTACGCGAACGGCTGTCTGTGCCCGCACCTCTTCGCATCCTGGACGTCGGTTGCGGTCCGGGCAATCTCGCTGTTTTTTGTGGAGCGGAAGCGGGATGCAGGCTTTTTGGAGTGGACCTGTGGCCGAATCAGCTCAGGCAAGCTGCAACAAAAGAAGCGTACGAAGGGCTTTTCCAGGTCAATCTCGTTGATGGTCTTCCGTTTGAAAGCGGGTCTTTTGATATAGTAGTGTGCAATGAAGTCCTCATGTATTTGCCCAATGCCGCTGAAGCGCTTGCTGAATTTTATCGCGTGTTGACTGTTAGTGGAAAATTATTTGTTTATAACCCCATCAGCGCACTCCCAAAGCTCTTCTCGGTAACGAAGAGGCTCATGAGAAGAATCTATAAAGAGCGAACTGCCATCGCCTTGGACGTGCAATCGAATTGGAAAGAGGCAGAAAGGGCCTGTAGGATAACCTACTATTCTTTTCAATCGCTGATTGAGCAGATTAGCTCGGCTAAATTTCACATTACCGGAATTACCGGATTTCGTTTATTCCGCAATAGAATTCGCTTGATGCGACGTCTTGAGAATTATGCTTGGTACCGACGAACGATCCTGCTAATTGCGGGACGTTATCCGCGTCTGGCATCGGACCTGCTTGTTGTGGGGCACAAAGAAAAAATTGTTGAGACTCAGCCCCTTTCATTGGATAAGGCTGCCGCCTAAACCAATCTATGCCCAAAGATATTGGAGATCCGAACACATAGGAGTGGCAATCCGCAGGTTCCTGCACGATGGAGCCGCGCGCAACCACTTTGACGTGATCTGTTATCAGGACTCATGGAAATTAATTCCAAGAAATTCACCACCCAGCAGCCATATTTCGACGTTGACGGAACTCTGGGACGGTTAGCCAAGTGGTTGCGGATACTCGGGTTTGACGCGGCATATCCAAGGTCCGTTCCGTCACCTGGCCGGTATTTTGTAACACCCAGGGAATTAAGCGGAGATCCCAGAGTGGTCACCGTCACAGCTAAGGACCCTATGCAGCAGTTGAAGCAGGTGTTGTCCGAACTTGAGCTGCGAGCTGACCCGGATCGGTTTTTCACCAGGTGCGTAATTTGCAATGTCCCTGTGATCGAAATTCCGAGAACCCAGGTGGTCGGGCGAGTCCCGAAAATGATCATTCGCATGAAATCGGAGTTCCACGAATGTCCCAAGTGCGGGCGGATATACTGGGAAGGGTCCCATCTGGGCCGGATCAAGCGCCGCCTCGAATCTTCGAGCATAGATTAAGGTCGGTACACACCCCATGAGCTGGTTTGTGCTCGCACTGGGCTGCGCTTTCTTGACAGCATGCTCCGATGCAGTCTCCAAGCGGATAATGTGGGACAACGACGAATGGTTAACCGGCTCCGTGATGCTGAGCATAGCGGCGCTGGTTCTGACGCCGCTTTTCTTGTCACAGGATTTGATGCCTGTCTCGCAGGATCTCATCTTGTTAATCATAATAGCCTTGCCGCTGGAAATATGTGCTTACTACCTTTTCCTTTCCGCGCTGCGAATGGCTCCGATTTCATTGACCTTGCCGTTGCTGGCGTTCACACCTGTCCTGACGATTCTGACTTCGTCAGTGCTGCTGGGGGAAAGCATCAGCGTGAGAGGGGCCGCGGGAATTGGTTTGGTCACAATCGGAGCCTACATCTTGAACGGGGACTTGCTGAATAGAAGCCTGATTGCTCCTATCCAAGCGATATTCGTTGAGCCGGGTTGCAGACGAATGCTGTTGGTGGCCTTTGCCTGGTCAGTCACATCCGCATTGGGCAAGAAAGGTATTCTGCTTTACGGTGCGATTCCATTTGGCGCTGTTCTGGTTATCTGTGCCGCGATTGCGTTTGCGGTCATAAACCTATTGCGTTTCCGGATGGGAGTAAGCAGGCAAGGCCTCAACAGAGACGCCGTCCCTTTGTTTATGCTGGGGGGATTGTTGATGGCTGGAGCACAGCTTACACATTTTCTATCCTTGAGCTTGGCGCCTGTGGCATACATGATCTCCGTAAAAAGATTGAGCCTGGTTTTCGGCGTCATCCTGGGCAGGCTACTCTTCCACGAAGAGAACATTAGCTACCGCCTCACAGGGGCTTCCGTGATGGCAATCGGGGTGTTTCTTATCTATGAATGAAAGGGAAAGACAGGGCAGGAACGTCCGGGGAGCTTTTTCAATGCCGGAACGCCGCGGGACCCCGGACCACCCACAAGAACTCAAGTTCTATGAAGAAATCTATGGAAATCCATGCAGGACGGGAGGTCTGCAAACTATTTCCATCGACATCCACCCTCATCGTGAAGAGATAGGCGTTTGCGCGGGGCTGTGGCCCAGGATCTCTGCCCAATCCCGGCTGAACTGGTAAATCTGGCCAAGCCCATATAGCGAAAGGGTCACAAAAACAGTCTGGTCCGGTTCTTTGATTTTTCGGGTTACCGGGTCCTGCTCGCGAATTTCTGAATACCTCAATAGAATATTCCAGCACTGCGGATGATAGCTGACACCAAGGCTCGTAAAATATGAAAAGTTGAATTGATGAGTGTATTGATTCTCGAAAAAGCAATCAAGGCTTGAAGTCAGTTTCAATTGAAGGTTCACATTAGTCTGTCGATTCAAGTCTTCCTGTCTGTCGCCTTCAGTAAACTGGTGAAGTACACGCAACAAGTCTCCACGATGATCCATGAGCCCCATGTTTACACTATATCTGCGGGCCCTGTTGAAAGCCGGATCATATTCCGCCTGAGCGCTGAGATCTATCAGCGTATGAGGTTTTAGTATCAGTTCCGCTTGGGTATTGGTCAAACGGTACTTAAGAGGATATCTCTCACCCAAAGGATCGGCCGGCGACCGGGCACTCTGAAAATCGTAACCCTGCGAGACGCTCAAAGTGAAAAAATCAAGGTAATCGTGTGGCCCGACTCGGCCGGTCAGGCTCTGACGCAACTCTGCTGTCAGCAGACTCACTTGGTCCATCCGGTCGGTATCGTCAAAATATGGGAAAGTGCCGGGCTTGGCAAACGGTCGGTAGACCCATGAGAAACGGGGTCGAACGGAGTGTTTGATCTTTTCAAACCCGAACAACCCGCCTCCGTAGACTGCGTTCCAGTCGGTGAACAGGTCCGCGTTGATTTGATACAAGTCGGTTCGAGCAGCGCGGACAGACGCTATACTCTTGTCTCGATCATAATAATCAGCCGAATAGGCCTTCGCGAAGTAGGTCATGGCCGGTTCCAGCTTGAGATAGCGCCCGAATGAGATCGGCAAGCTAAGTCGGGTATCTGCCTGAACACGGCTACCCATCCATTGTTTATCCATGACCGGGGCAAAGTAATGATCGAACGCGAGGTCCGAACTAAAATAAAACGGCGTGTAGGGAATCTGCTGGAAGAATGCGGTGCCTGTAACGGTGGGCATATTCTGGATCGTCAGGGCATTATTGGGCAAGTCCAGATTGTCAAAATGCCTTGCCTCCGCTTGCACCAGGAAATCGTCCCACTGTCTGTATACAACGGCGTTTGACTCCAAATAGCGGAACCGAAGCCGCCTGTCGAATCTAGTACCCCAGAACTCGAAATAATCCCGATCCGATACCCAACTCCCATTTGCCTTTAATCTGACCTTTCCCACGAACTCCTGCTCGTGGCGGCCGGTGACGTAAAAGCGGTGATTTTTGGCTGTCGCATCGGTCTCGTATTTCCAGTCATAGGTGTACTCGCCGTAAAAAAAGCCTTGTATGTCTTCATACGGGTTATATCGGAACTCCAGCCCTACCTGCGCGGCCCGGTTCGTGCAAATTCGCGGCATAATCGTGGAGTCCACGCTAGGTGAAAAGCTAATGAAAAAAGGCAACCTAAAGTCAAATCCGCGGATGCTGCTGTTTCCAAGCGTCGGCATGAGGAAGCCGGTCTGTCGCTGCCGCTTTGCAGGATACACCATCCACGGGAGATAAAAGACCGGAATATTTTTAATGTAAAAGAACCCGTGTCTCAACGTGCCGTAACCTTCAAGCGTTACGTCCAGGTCTTTTCCTGTAATCCTCCAGTCGGGAGTGGGCCCGTTGCAGGTGGTGAAGCTGCCGTCTTCAACAACGTAGCTGGAATCACCCGTTTTCTCCAGTTTCTTACCTTCCAGGTAAATGTTGTTACGAGTGAGAAACAGCTTTCCGTTGACCATTACTCCGGTCCCGGCACTAAGTTTTATGGTGATTTTGTCTGCCTCAACCACATCGCCACCGGTACGCACGATTACTCCGCCTGAGGCCGTAAGATTACCGGTGTCTCCCTCGTACGCTATACTGTCGGCTCGAAGCCGGGTATTCCCTTGACTGACCGTAACATTGCCCCGCGCGGTATAGGTATTGGTTTGATAATTGAATGAAAGCCTCTCTGCGGAAATCTGAACCGGGATGTCCGTTGGAATTATTGCCGATTCTTTGGGTGTAACGTCATCCGAGGTTTTTTGGGCCGTCACGGGCGCCGCATGAAGGCGGAGAGGGACAGTTGACAGGGCCGCGCAAAACATTAAGGCTGTAAAACACCATAGCAGTCGCTGCCGTTGCGACCCACAGCATCGTGGTGATTCACCGACGCGCGTGTCCCGTCGGTAGCGATTAATTGAGATTTTCCTGTTGATATAAGGCCCCACCGCAAGAATTCCGCAGGACTTCTTTGTCCTTCTGGCTGATTGATTTGTCATTGAGAGCGAAGCAAAGCGATCTTCATTCAATCATCCTTGAACCCGCAGGCTCGTCTGACCGGACCTATCATATACAGCGAACCCGCAGCGAGTAGGACGTCTTGTTTCTTGGCCTTTTTCAGAAGCATGTCAAATCCTTCCGAAATACTCGCCGCTGAGGTTACGGGAATTCCTCGTTTGCTAATCAGCGAGGCCAGCTCGGCCGGGTCCAGCGCGCGCGGCCCTTGAGGGGGTACACAAACCACTTCTCGGGCTATTGGCGCAATGATGTTAACCAATGCTTCGTAGTTCTTGTCCTTGAGCATGCCCAGTAGCAACAGCGCTTTAACTTCCGGGTAGAGTTGCCGGAAAGTGCTTTTCAGCAGCCTCATCCCCTCGAGCGTGTGGGCCCCGTCAATTATTACATCCGGTTGTTTCCGGAGGATCTCAAAACGGCCTGGGAACGAAGTCTTTCGGATGCCGTTCCGAATTGCGAGTTCGGGAATCTGGTAACCCTGATCACGAAGCTCTTCCACGACCGCACAGGCGAGGGCCGCGTTCTTCATTTGATGGCTGCCCGGCATTGTAAGAGAAATGTCCTCCAGCACCAGTCTGTTGGATTTATAGGTAAAAACATTGAGACTTGTCCTTAGCCCCACGAAGTTCTTACCGAACTCCTTCACCGTTGCGGACGCGTTCCGAGCGGCTTCGAGGATGACCCTGCGAGCTTCGCTCCTCCCTGCGCCGGTTATGAGCGGGACATGTGACTTGATAATGCCCGCCTTTTCTCTCGCGACCGCGGCTATGCCCGTGCCCAGGTAATCCTCATGCTCTCGGGAGATGTCCGTGATCACCGTGACAAGCGGTTCCAGGATGTTGGTGGCGTCAAGACGACCTCCAAGTCCCACCTCTATTACGGCCATATCCGGTTTGGCGCGGGCTATGCAATCGAAGGCAATTGCCGTAGTAAACTCGAAGAAGGTGGTGCGCTCCGGGTTATAAACCTCCCGGATCTTTTCGGTCGATTTGATGACCGCCTCTTTCGACACCAGTGAGCCGTTAATCCTTATGCGTTCACGGAAATCATTGAGGTGAGGCGAAGTGTACAGAGCGGCCTTATACCCTGCCTCACGCAAAATATTGAATATGAACGACGCTGTTGAACCTTTCCCGTTGCTGCCTGCCACGTGAATGGCCGGGAAAGTTTTTTGAGGACTGCCCAGTTGCGCGAGAAGGAGGCTTATGTTTTCCAGCCCTAACAATATGCCGAACCGTTCAAGGCCGCACAAAAACATTACGGTCTCTTCGTAATTGTCTTCCAGGGCTCGGTCACGGGACGACAACATGCTATCACTCCGACGCGAAACCGTTTCCGCGGAACCATTTATAACACATCTATAGGAAGCAGTCAAGGAAGCGGTGTGGGTAAGGCATTGTATTAACTGGGTATTATGGATGGAGCCCATAGGATGCGTTGAATCGAGCGCCCCACCGAGCTAACTCACGAAAAGAAGTGGAGCGATGCGGCTTCCGTTGTTCACCCATCCTTAGGGCCTTGCTAAATACATATGAATGATGCATAATTATACATATTTTATTCCATATACCGGGAGTGCGTGCCATGAGGACTACTTTGATCATCGAGGATGACTTGATCGCGAAAGCATCGAAGCTCACGGGGGTTAAGCAAAAAACTTCTCTGGTGAGGCTGGGCCTGGAGGCCTTGATAGCCCGCGAAAGCGGCAGGAGATTAGCCAAACTCGGCGGAACCGAAAAGAACTTAGAACAGCCGAGGCGACGAACAACCGAGGACGTCTGAGATGGTCCTGGTAGATACTTCTATTTGGGTCTCGCATCTGCGCGAGGGGAACGATCGGCTGGCCGACTTGCTCAATGAAGGGGTGGTGTGGTGTCACCCATTTGTAATCGGCGAATTGGCATGTGGAAATCTCACGAACCGAATTGAAATCTTGTCACTATTGCATGACCTTCCGCCAGCAGAGGTGGCAAGTCACGAAGAAATACTGACTTTCATCGAAAACAACCATTTGATGGGTAAGGGCCTGGCGTATGTAGACGTTCACCTGCTTGGTTCCGCGGTGATTTCGGACATTTCCCTTTGGACCTCAGACCGTCGCCTGGCAGAGGCTGCTACTGTCCTGGGAGTTTGTTATCGCATGCTTTAGCGGTGGCAGTGCGGTGTTTTGCTGCCCAAGGATCTACTCCGTAACTCTACTCAATGTTCCTGATGAAAGCCTCGGAATTCCTGGTCCCGGTGGAAATGACTTTGCCGTCAGTCCAGATGATATCCCCACTCAATTCCATGAGTTCACAGTGACTGAGCACTTCGTTTAGGGCAAGATTGATACCGAACCCCGAAAGCAATTCCGGTTCAAAATATTCGTGGGCAATCTCTTCAGGTGTCTTGGGCCCTGAACGAACAAGATCCACGAAATCAGAGCAGCGCTGGATATGATGTTGAATCAACTCGTTGCAGCGGGCGCCGAGATCCAGCAGGTTACATTTACTGTCGTTAAAAAATCTGTGGCCCGGTAAAACCGTAAGGTTCGGAAATCTGCCCGCGATCCCAATTAGTCGCTTCACCGACCGAATGTATACATCCAATCCGTAAAGCCGGTTCGTGTCCGCATAATGCGGAGGTAACATGCATTGCGTGCTTTCGAAGTAATGCGCCCTCGATGGGTGCGGAGTGATCTCTGGGAGGATCGTGTCGCCGGTGAGGATCACCTCGTCGTCGAGCAGAAGAGCGATGCAATCCGGTGAGTGCCCGGGAACATGAAACAAAGAGACTCCTTGGCCGAGATCATGCTTCTCTTGGCTGATGGAAGTCACTTTGAGCGAGCGCCGCTCCTTGTGGTACTCACTGCAATTCTTTTCCGCAAAGCTTTCTGACAAAGGGCAATGCCAACAAGAGGCGGGATAGCGCTCCACCCGTGTTGACGGCGCCCGCTCTGGCGAAAATTCTCTAAGCGCCTCATAAGTTTCGTGAGCCATGATTTCCAGACCGGCCGTCTGATTCAAGGCAAACAGGCCGCCGTCATGATCTTCGTGACCGTGGCTGAGGATCACGAAGTCCAGATCATTAACTTTGGTCCCGGAGTTTTCCATCATCTGCATGAGCTGCAGGCCCCTTCCTCTTCTACCGGTATCCACGAGGAAAGACTTGTCTGATTTGATCACATAATTCCAAGTAGGTCCGAAGTCCCAATCACCTGAGTATAGGTTCCTGGTGGCCAGAGCGAGAATTTCCCGGCCGCTGGTGAAAGAGATCTTTACGACCATGTCGTTGCCGTATTCATCTCCGGAGTGTAGAACTGAGATATCGTCATAGGACATGCCAAGCCTCCCAGCTAGTTGCATCGGGCCTATCAGTGTTTAGCATCGGGGTGAAAGTGAATCCGACGGGAACGCGCAACATTAGTCGCAAAACTGACTCGAATGATGCGCTCTTTCGTTCCCAGCGGATGAAGACCACGACCGGATGATCCCGATCTCCGTTTCAGGAATACACAAAAATTGCAGAAATTCTAAATGCTTTCGTGGTGAAAGGCGCTCAAAGTCGATGTGCCACCGCCGCATATCTTCTTCGGTGAAGCCGGACGCTGCCAGTATGGAGGTCCACGTATCTTTGTTCATCACCCCGATGTTCCTAGATAGGTCGCTGTTTTTCAATATCCCCACAATGAATCGTTGCTGTTCGCGCAGTTGTTGTATGTCCTCGTTGAGTTCTTGAAGTCTCTTTTCCAGAACAGTTGTGAGGCGGTTTTCTGGAAAATCCAGCGCTCTCGCAATGTTTTTGAGCGATAATCCGACGCGGCGATATAGGCAGATTTGCTCCAGACGCTTCGCGTCATCTTCGGAGTAGTGTCTGTAACCCGCCTGAGTATGCGAGTTGGGTTTGAGCAATCCTATGGAATCATAGTACAAAAGAGTACTTCGCGAGAGCCCGAACTTCTTGGCCAATTTTCCGATGGTGTACATGGTTCGCCCTGACGCTACAATACTATTACTTATAGCAATCGTCTACCGCAGAGGTGGACCGGAACGCTGACAATCCACTAGTAGCGGCTTCCGCGCTCATGCGCGGATCTGTTGTAACCTCCGGTTCTCTGCGATTTCTTCAGTGAAGCCATTACAAGAGAGAGCTTCAGGGAAGGACTGCAGCGTCAAAGCCGAAAATTGCGCTCTGAATTATCTTGGTGCCCCGTGCCATCTGCGTAGCCGTTAGGTATGCTCCTCGCACTCTCTGTCCTTTTCTACGATCATCTTTTGCATGTTCTTCTGACCAGAAGAAGACGCTCTCGTTTCAGAACGCATTGATGATGCTTTCGTCTTCAAGCTTAAACAAATCTACGTCAGGTATAAAGACGATCGGCTCGCAGCCTTCCTGCTTCACGCTGAATTGCAGCTCGCTGTCGATAACGATTTCCATGGGTTGAGCGCAATGAGCGCATTCAGTATTGACGATAACCGAAATGTGTTCTTGCCTCAATCGCCCTTGCACGAAGGGCGTCGCAAACGCGTCAACAGCTCAGGCCGCGTACAATTGTTCACCGGTGTTAAAAGTCACTTGATGAGGCGTTTTATCAACAGTTACAGGGTAGGCCCAAACAACTTCTCCTTGGTCGTTTCTGAACAGAAATGTCATATGCTCTTGCAGGTCGTCCAGGATGGCGTTCACCCGGTCAATTGGGAGCCCCAATTTGTCGGAGATGCTTTCCGGATGTAACGGCTTTCCGTAATACGGAAGTTCCCTGACCACATAATGGTGAACTGATCGATGCTCACCAGACATGAAGCCAAATTCTGTTGCAAATTTCTGTTTTGCCTTAAGAGTCCGTTTCTCCCACAGCGATGGGGGAACATTCAACATAAACCGCCAGAGGCCGATCATTATTTTGTTTTTCACGGCAAATGCCTCCTCATGCGAAATGATATCCGCGGCCGGAGAACCTTGATCTGAAAAGCGGTCGTGATCACGGTTCGTTACGACGAGATGTGCCGCGGCCCTCGGCAGAGACGAATCTTGAACTATGAAGCTATAGACAGGTCAAGCGTTTGTTTCGGGAAATGGAGAAGATATCAGAGGGCTTCTTTGAGTCTGCCGATCATGGCTTCCCAGTGGGAATCGTTCCGATAGATGGTTAGTCTGCCGTCCAGGCCGACCAATTCGCGTTTTTGCTTGTCCGCTTTCATTCCAAATTTGTTGGCGAGCATGGAGGCGTGCTCAAGAGGCTTTTTCATGTGGACCGTTCCCACTATCTTCATGTCCGGGTTGCTTTCCAGTAATGCGGGTACGGTTTCGACCACATCTTTGTCGAACCAGCAATCAAAATAGACGATTTTGCTCAATCGGGACCTAAAAACCTCTGCGTACGGATCTTCTTTGTCGGTGCGGGCCAGCCAGTTGCCTATTGCGCTTAACACCTTTCCTCCACCGGAGAAGCCTGACAGCACAATGTGAGTATTGTCTTTCCTGATGTTAGGGAATCTTGTCCGAAAAGCCCTGAAAATCTGGTTCAGTACTTGGAACAGAGCCTCCGGCGGTTCACCTCTTTTGGGCGCCAAGATGCCCCAACGGTCTTGATTTCCGCATTCAGGCTCTATTTGAGGTTTGTCTACCATACCCACGAACACAAATGGCTGGTCCGGTCGCTTCAGCGCAAGCTGTTCAAGTTCTTTGCGAAAAACCGGGTAATAGTCCTTGGGCTGTGTGCCGTGAAAGTAAAGGATCATCTCAACCCGGTCGTATTTTCTGAAGTCGTAATTGCCCACGAGCCACACGTATTGCATGTCAATGTCCCAAGGAGGGACCCGCCATCTCTGATACGGCACCTGGCCGTTGAGCGACGTGACCAGCCCGCAACCGTCTTCAAGAATAGGCACCTGGGTATTCTGGGTCAAATAAGGAGACTGACTCATGAGCGTGCAAGAGCAAAGCGATAGAACCACTGCGACCAATAAAATTTTCGAAAAATTGCTGGAGAGGACGTCTTTATAAGAACGCCCTCTCCGGTTCCCTCCCCAACAAGGCAATAAAACTTCTTTGTGGTGATTTTCCGAGCCCCGAGCGATGCGGAGAGAAAATGAGTCACCCGGCATTCTTGAATCCGGTTCCGGCAAACCGTGACGCGAACAAGCTGACCCCAACTGTTGGCAGCAATCTCGCGGCATAGGCTCCGCAAAAACACGCATGGGGATGAAAATCCTCACAAAAGGGATTTCCCTCCCCACGAGGCTAATTCTATCAATTTATTAAGGAAATTGTCAACTAGGCGATATTAAAGCAAATTCTCGGAATGAGAGGTAACGACTTGAAAGAAATGGTCAGAAAATCCAAAAAAACTTTTTTTTGCTCCACAAACTGAGTGTCGTTCCGGTTCACTGTTGATTCTGAAAAAGAGCAAAGTTCGGGGGCTGGAAATTATTGATTATCATCGCAATAGAACTCGAAGAAACCCTTCATGATAAGTTCCACTGTTTCGCTATTGACATGGAAGTTCTCTCTGCCTTCGGCGAAGATGGGCCGGCCCATCATCGGTTGGTATATGGTCGCCATCTCGAAGGCCGGAAAATAGTACGCGTTTTCGTGACGAGCGACGAACTCGTCTGCTACGGCCCGGAGTGTAGATTTCGAATTACAGCTCGCACTGATCACATCGGAATCTTCACGAAACGTCGCCCAGAGATGAACCGGCGACACAGTGATAATGATGCGGCACGCCGGATTGTGCAACGCCATGATTTGATGAATACGTTCAAGATTTTCCAGATTCTCTGCATATCTGCTCACTCGGAATCGGTAGCGGCCCATGTCGCCGCCTTCGTTGACGTACGGGCCTGACGGCAAACAGATGACCGAGTCATCGATCGCATCCTCCCAGATCTCGGTCAGGCCCAGTGTCAGAATCAGGACCTCAGCCCTCTCCAGGGCACTCCGGGAGCAGAGTTTGTGGGTCACGAAGTCCGCTTCGGCCTGTTCGAGGGTGTCATAGAGCACTATTCTTCGAAACGGGTCCTGGATCTTTCCTGACACGGGCGCTTCCCACCACCGCTTAGCAGCATTCCAATCCCCGAAGGTGTACTCGAAAATCTGGCGCATACAGAAGACGTTATAAACCCGCTCCCAAGCCGCACTGGCGTGAATAGCCGCCGGGTGATGCGTTTCTTCGGTTATGTACGAAAATCCTTCTCTGATGAGTACGTTCTTGATTTCACGGGCGAAGCAGGAACCCATGGACGCAATGCGGGTAGATTTTGAGATCCTTAGATCACACCCGAGAGGCCGGAGACATGACTTGTCAAGCTTTGCATTGTCGTAAGAGCCCGGCCAAACCTGCCACGACTGAAAAGAATGTGTGGGATGAACATCCGAACGAGCCATCTTCGTGCCTCCGAGGCAGGCAGGGAATTCTGGGGAGGACGTTTTTGCAAAAACGCCCTCCCCAGACCCCTCCCCCAAAACTCCTAAAATAGTTCTCGGTCCCAGGCTCCCGCTTGGGAACGAGAAAGAAGAAAACTCTCAGTTGGTCTACCCTTACCGAGTGGCGAGGCTTACAAGAGGCACATAGTCTTTGTTGCGCCAGTATGTCTGGGCAACGTAATTGCTCGACTCGCCTAATCAAGAGTTTTTTGAAGGGGGTTTGGGGGAAACTTTTTTGCAAAAAAGTTTTCCCCAAGACCTTTTTTCTCTTCACTTCGCTTTCAAGCGCCGTATTTGGCTTGTCGCCGAGAGTAGGCGGTGATCAGATTCATTAGGTCCGGTCCTCTGAATTGCCCGAGGACCCCTCGCAGGCACTGAGTTTCCCCGAATTCCGTAACATCAGGATTCGCGCGCGTAACTCCGGGGGCCCAGAGTAGAACAGGGACCGGATGCCAGCTATGCGACCTCAAGACCGCGGGCGTAGAGTGGTCTCCCGTGACCACCAACATATCGGGTTTTAACTCGAGGATGCGAGGAATCACCGCGTCGACCTTCTCTATCTCCCGGACTTTCGCATCGAAATCTCCGTCCTCGCCCCGGCTATCAGTATATTTGTAATGAACGAAGAAGAAGTCGAATGAGTCCCAGTGGTGCTTCAACGCGGACAACTGATCATCAATCGTCGCGAGACCCTGGATAAGCGTCATGCCCACCAGACTCGCCAGACCTTTGTACATCGGGTATACGGCTAGGGCCGCTGCTTTAAGCTTGAACACATCCTCGAAGGATGGGAGCCCCGGCTCCCGCGACCACCCTCGCAAGGTGACCATGTTGGCAGGATGCTGATCCTTTATGCATTCTCGAACTTTTTCCACCCACTCGTGGACAAGTTCGGCTGTAAATTTCGCCTCTGACGAATCATCAAGGGGCTGGATCGCAAGCGGCTTCACGCCGGTCATCTGTGGATCGGTTTCATTAAGAGCGGCCGAAAGTCCGGTGCCCCGGAGCACCAGAGCGAAACGGTAATCCCGGACCGGTTTAACGATGAGATCCACGCCGGGTAGACTAATACCTTTTATGAGATCCACCATTCGGCCGCATTCTTCCGTCGAAATTCTACCTGCGCGGCGGTCCGTTATAAGACCGTCATCGTCGACGGTGCAGAAGTTCCCCCGAGCCGCCACATCCTGGTCCGTAAGCGTCAGCCCAATCCCAACAGCCTCAAGCACGCCTCTTCCGATCAAGTACTTAATCGGATCGTACCCAAACAGGCCCAGATGACCGGGTCCGCTACCGGGTGAGATGCCGATGCCGACCGGGTGCATCAGCCCCACCATTCCTTCTCTTGCAAGCCGGTTCAGATGGGGCGTGTTAGCGGCCTCCAGTTCTGTAGGGCCTAGTGTCTCCCGCGGAAGCCCACCAAGTCCATCCATGACCACCAGCACAATTTTGCTTGTGCCTTTCACGGTCAGAGACCTGATCATATCAAGATCAGCCATGTTCCCAAGCCTCCCGACAATGTTGAACGGAATCGAACCGTAATTAACGGCAGCCACTCCCCCGGACTTTCTTATTGCTCTTAACTCGACCGATCCAAATTACCATCCGTGACCGCGTGAAGGTCAGGCCTCAGAAGACCCGCCTCCCGAAGCGCCCTGCGGAAACGGGGGAGATATATAAGATCAAAGACATGTTCTTTGCCCGGAAATAGCTTCAGCGCAAGGTTTCTGACGCCATGTATCATCATGTCCGCGTCCGACAAAGTCATCGGTCTGGTCATGAGTACTTGCACCAGGAGGTCCGTCACGATTCTGAGCATGCGGATTCGGCGATTTTCTTCGAGTGCCGATTCGTTCATAGATCCCATTCTTGCTCCTTTGCAATTAAAAAATAACTCATTTCGTCAGCCGAACCAAGTGTTGATCGAAAGGGCCCAGTCAACGGGGAGTAGGTCCTTAAACGAGAACATCAGAGATCTTGCGGTCCGGCTGCCTTCAGTTCTAATTTACATACAGAGGTCTTTGTGTTAGGGAATTACTTTCAATTTGATTGAAGATTAGGTGATCAAACGCATCCCATGAACTCTTTAAAACCTCTCATAAAACTCATGAGGCCCACCCAGTGGATCAAGAATGGGTTTGTTTTCATGCCTCTGGTCTTTAGCGGTAAGCTTTTTGTTGCGGACGATGTGATCAAAGTTTCCGGAATGTGCCTGGCTTTCTGCCTGACTTCGTCTGCCGCATATATGTTGAACGACTATATGGACATGGAACAGGACAGGGTCCATCCTCTCAAGAAAACCCGCCCACTTGCATCGGGTGAGGTCTCACCCGGATCGGCCCTACTTTTTATGTTCGGGCTTCTGTTAGGAGCTGTTCTTCTTGCAGGCGTCGCAAGGTTGCCTTTGCCCGCATACGGTTTTCTCGCAGCATACCTGGTTCTTCAGATCCTGTACTCACTGAAACTGAAAAATCTGGTAATCCTGGACGTGTTGACCATTTCTACAGGCTTCCTGCTACGAGTCCTGGGTGGAGCGGCCGCAATGGGCGCGTCCGTATCCAGTTGGTTGGTGTTATGTACGTTTTCAGTGGCGATCTTTTTAGCCCTCGGAAAGCGCCGTCACGAAATGGTAATGCTAACGGATGATGCGACAAGTCATCGTCCGGTGCTCGAAAACTACAACGTTGCGCTGCTCGATCAGCTACTGCAAATCGTAGCCACCTCTACGTTCATTTTTTATTGTCTATATTCGGTGCTCGGTAACCCGGCAGCAGGCATACAGGCAGAGAAGATGACCTTTACCATTCCCTTGGTCACATACGGGATTTTCCGATACATGTATCTAATTTATCGGCGAGAGGATGGAGGGTCCCCAACGGCTTTGCTTCTAACGGATTCCCCGCTGCTTCTTTGCACAATCATCTGGTTGGTAGCCTGCATTGCCGTGATTTATCATTTCTGAGTCGAATGATCGTATTAGTCCATATTTGATCCACCGCGGGGCAGTCCCCGTAAATCCATCCGTACGAGGTGATCCCGATGTTGAAAATTTTCATCTATCTGATCTGTTTCATGTTATTGGCCGCAATCGGGATCGTCCTGGGATGCTATGTGCACGCATGCAGGGTGAACCAGACAACATTGATGAGCGGAGTAGCCTTTGTCCGAGAGTTGCCTCAGGGTGAACAGATTGTGGGATATATAGAAACGACGGTCTTTTCCTACCAAGAGAAGAAAAGTCTCGAAGACTACAAAGAAAAGTATAAGGGAAATATCAAGATAGATCCTGACGTCCTCAAAAAGCATCAGCAACTATACCGAGACGGTGGTGGGAGCAGGTGAAGAATTAAAGAAGTTTAACTAATAATATTGAGCTAGTAAAATTAATTATAAAAGCAATACTTGACAATGTTGTTACATGGTGCTACCGCATCCCCCCGGTGCCTGCAAGCCCGCAGGCCGTCGTCGGTACCCGATCTGATGGACTTACCCCAAGGCGACAGGGAGCACCAATGAAAGTTGATAAAACTGTCGACGATCTCGACCTAGCAAGCGTTCCGGCAGAATTCAGAGAGAATTATAGATTCCTGTGTGAACTCATCAACTGTAGGCAAAAAAACAGCCATGTCACGGAGTGCCTTGAGCAGGTAGTGGAAAAGCGCTTATGCAACCTCCGAGGCAAACTGAGCCGCCGACAATTACAAATCTTGACCAGGTTCCTCAAAGGGCTGGAAGGAGAGGAGTCCGATCTCCTTGCCCCACCGGTTCCTCCGGAACTCGAAGCGTCGCTTCGCCTCCGTAAACGTTCCACCTGGCTTCCCTGGGAGGCCGAAGCGATCAGGAAAATCGAACGATGGCGGGCCGACGTTTCTTATATAGCTCATAATTGGGGAGAGAACCTGAATATCGCATCTTCATCAACCGCTGCGAGAAGGACAGATCCACTGAGAAACTGCAGGTGAATTGACGGCCTAGCGCTTTGAACAGCGTGCTCCATCCGGTACATGCCTGCTTTCAAAGATTGGACCTTGTCGGGAAAAGCATCTCAACGGCCCCTCTGTCCAACAACCCCCAGAGTGGTGTCTCCATAACAGCTTTGCAGGGCATGGGATGTTGTGGCGATGGAGCGTACCGGAAGCAATCTCACCTTCACGCCGAAAATCTAGATTACTTTCCCGTAGAACGCGGGATTTCCTTCCCAGCCATGACAGGTGCTGTGTGCTGAAAGGCTTTGTTGAGGGGCAACGCTGCTGAATGGCGTCCTTTGGCGCGCTATGTGTCGGCTATGCCTTGTCCTGCCGGGCGCGCGGGCGCTCTCCTTCCATTCACGATATTCCGTTTTTGATTGGGAAATGTTCAAACTCATCGAATTCGTATGAATTCAGCGGGCTTGACAAAGGTGAAATGATGCCTATTAAACAAGATGATTGCGCCCGGTGGCTTTGCTCATGAGAGCGAATAGATGCAATGGATGTAGGCTCCGAAAACCGGAAATAGTGACGTGAAGAGGCTTCTTGAAAAGGATCTTTATGGTTATCACCAAGGAGGAGATCAGGAGCAGGGAAATAAAGCCTCTAATTTTGGTTCGCACCGACTCTTTTGGCTTAATGTGCTTATCGGCAATATAGGTCCAAATTCGGAGGCATATGAAAGGCGGCAAAGACAATGGTTGACTTGTCTGCTGAGGTCACGGATCTGAATAAAAAAGGATTCGGCAGTAGCGAACTGACCACATCCGAGCCGTGTTTTACCCCAGCGGCCGATATTTACGAAGGAGAAGGCGAACTGGTGATAGTAGTTGACCTGCCGGGAGTTGGGCTGGATGGCGTGGAATTGGACCTGGAGCACAACATACTGTCTATAGTGGGAAAGGTCACTCCGGATGTGGAGCGAGGCCGATTTTTGTCGAGAGAGTTCCGTCCCGGTGATTTTTTCCGTGCATTCGCTATCACCAAAGAGATAGACAGGAACGGAGTGGCGGCATCGCTTGTGGACGGAGTTCTCAAAATAGTGTTGCCGAAAATCGAAAAAGCGGTACCTAGAAAAATTCCGGTATCATGTGTCCAGGCGGCTGCTGGCATGCGAAAAGTGGACGCTGATGGAACCTGAGGATGCAACAGTTGTCTATTAGAGAGAATCAAGGTATAAATAAGACTTTAGATCTGTCGGAGGGGGCTAATGAATTATCCGGTTGTAACTAAGCAATGGGATCAATTTCTAACGCTGGTACGATCCATAAAGCCTTTAACGCCGGAAAAGGAATTTGAGCTGGCCGTAAAATACTCGGAGACCGGTGATATCGAAGCCGCTCAGGAGTTGGTGGTTTCTCATTTGCCTTTTGTTGTAAAGGTCGCGTTTCAGTATCGTCACTACATGATTCCTGTTCAGGACCTGATACAAGAGGGAACGATCGGATTGATGAAGGCGGTCAAGAGATTCGATCCGTACAGAGGTTATCGGCTGGTTTCTTTCGCAGTCTGGTGGATAAAGGCCTATATCAAGAATTTTATCTTGAAGTCGTGGAATCTCGTTAAACTGGGGACCACTCAGGCGCAAAGGAAACTCTTCTTCCGAATCGGAGACATAGGGGAACACCTGGACGATACCTCACGTCAAGCGCGCATAGACGATCTCGCCGCAGAGCTGAAAGTCAAACCGGACGACGTCATTGAGGTTGAGGCCAGAATTAAGGCCCGAGAGTGGTCTCTTAACGAAGTAGTGGGTGACGACAAAGATGTCACGGCTATGGATCTGCTGCCTGATCACGCTCCGGATTCGGAGAAGCTCTTGATCGAGCGCGAAACGGAAGAGCAACTTTCGGTGGCCACGGACAAGGCGTTGAAAAAATTGGATCCGCGCGAGCGTTTCATTGTGAAAAAACGGTACATGGAAGATTCACCGTGGACTCTTCAGAAATTAGGGGAACATTTCGGCACGAGTCGTGAGCGAGTGCGGCAATTGGAGAAACGTGCACTCAACAAGCTCAAGAATGAGTTTTCGCAAGCTCAGTTAGAGGCTCTTCCTGCTTGATCGGAAGCCCCGTTTTAGTGTTATTTTACTCTCCGGTAAAAAACCAAAGCCTATCGGCGTGAAGAGTTGTCTCTCGGGACAGCTCTTCTTTTTTATGTTTCCAAATAATTTCACCGGCATAGTCTTTTTATACGCATTCGCATTCGTCAAAAACCTTATAAAACCCCATGGTCCGGCAGGGAGAAACTGTCTCAGAATTCTATTCATGGTGGGAATCGCGCCACGATGGTTGCCCGACGCTGAAGCGCCAGGCTACTGTCAATCGCCCCCAATGGGCTCAAATAGCGAGCGTCCTGAAGGGACGCTTGACAATAGACCGGTAATTCATTGCCGGGAAGTGAAGGATCGTGGCACGATCTTGTGACACAATCCCATTCTGAGACAGTTTCAGGACGCCGGACCCCACTATTACTAGCTAGTAGCGGCCGGCCTCCGTGCCGGTCGAATTTGGATCAATGAAGCTGATCGGCATCATGGGTCTGCCTCATTGAGCTTGAATGATGCTCGGTTCAGCGCGTATGGCGTGGAAGTGATTGACAAGCAGGGCTTTTTTGCGCGAAACTGCAGCCCGTTGTCACGAGGATCATATGGCTCGAAAATTTCTTATTGTTTGGCTTTGCATAATCGCTATCTGGGTGCCTGGGCACTGTTTGGCCGGATCGTCCGAAATTACCGACTCCGGTTACTGGTCCTCCCTGGTGCATCAGGAAAACTCTCTTATAGCTAGCATTCTTTACGTGCCATATATTGTCTTGATGGTTCCTTATAGAATGATCGACGGCATAGTGAGCCCGAAAACCACCTCTCAAGCGACCATGCCTCCGGCCGCGCACAGAGCGGCCCATTGATTTCAAGCAACATCATTGCAAGCGGGTCGAGGCCGACCGATAAGCCTAATCAGTGAAAATATGTTCAGTTGGGGCCGCCGTAGGCAGTTTCCGGATTTCATCCGATGACTCCACCATATCTCTTTGTCCAAAATGATCGCGAATGCGCTCTAAATCCTTGACACGCATGTGAGGGACGGCCAGGATTTCCTCGTCTGACGCCCCAAGCATTGCCTTGAGGCTGCCGAACCTGGTTAAAAGCGCATCACGCTTCTTCCGGCCGATTCCAACCACATCATCAAGCCCAGAACGAACTACAGCTTTGCTTCGGGTCTTCGTGTGGCGCGCGTGAGCGAATCTATGAGCTTCGTCACGGATGCTCATGAGCAGCATCAGACCCGGGTCTCCTTTGGGAAAAAGCACGGGATTCTTTCTGTTAGGCAAGTAAAATCGTTCCTGTTCGCCTTCCCGCCGGGCCTTGGCAATTGCCGCAACAGCGGGGATAGCGCCCCCGAGGGCATCCCTGAGCGCTGTGCAGGCGGCGTTGAGTTGAGACTTTCCTCCGTCGATGAGAAACAGGTCCGGGATAGGGTCTTCATCTCTGTGGCCCACCCGTCGAGAGATGGTCTGGTAGATCATTCCCGGATCATCCTGGCCTTGAAACCCTCTGATTCTGTACTGTCGGTACGCTGCTTTGTCCGCCTGTTTTCCTCTGAATGAGATCTTGACCCCTACCGGCTCGGACCCTGAAATATTTGAGATATCATAGCCCTCTATCACCTTGGGGACGAGCGGCAGGTGGAATTTTGCAGCGATTCGTTCCAGCGCGCTTTCCGCTGAATCTTTGTGCTTCTGTCTCAGCAATTCGTTCCTGGCATTTTTCATGGCAAGCTTCACCAGACGAGCGCCATAACCTCGTGCGGGCGAACGAACGGTCACCTTGTTGCCTCGCAACTCTGAAAGCCATGTTCCGATAAGATCAAACTGATCGGTGGACTGCGACACCAGCACCTCTTTGGGAACGAAGGCCCCGGAAGCATAGTACTGTTTGATGCTGGAGGCCAGGACCTCTTCTTCATCCAGGGCCGGATTGCGAAATGCAAAAGAGTCACTGGAGAGAAGGTTCCCTTTGCGGAAAGAAAGGACCGCAACAACAAAAAGGTCCATGTTGCCTGACACGAGGGCTATAACGTCCAGGTCTTTGAGGTGGAAAAATGAGACATTCTGCGCTTCTAATGTCCGCTGGACGGCCGATAATCGATCACGGATGCGAGCTGCCTCCTCGAATTGTAATTCTCGGGCTGCATTTTCCATGTCTCGGGTCAGGGTCCTCTTAAGGTCCTCACTTCGGCCCTGCAAAAGGAGAGTGACACCTTCCACCATACGAGCGTACTCCGCAGGATCGACTTTGCCGGCGCATGGGCAGAGGCATCGTTTCATTTGACAATTCAGGCAGGGTCGTTTGCACACGGCCATGTGCCTATCGGAGCATTGGCGTAGCGGGAACAGTTTCTGTATAAATTTTACGGTAATACGTGCGTCACGGGCTGAGGAATAAGGGCCGAAATAGCGCTCGCCGTCAGCTTTAACGCGTTGGGTCCTGACCAAGGTCAGCCTCGGGAACGGATGCGAGACGTTTAATCTGAGCGAAAAGAAGGACTTATCATCTCGGAGATTCACATTGTATTTCGGGCTGTGTTGTTTGATGAGATTATTTTCAAGAATCAAAGCCTCTTTCTCGGTTTCCGTAAGGATCGTGCGGACACTGTCCACCTTGTCCATCAGGTATCTGATTTTCAGTCTCTCGTCGCCGCCTTTAACAAAGTAAGTCCGGACACGATTCCTGAGATTTCCAGCCTTGCCGACATAGAGGACCTTGCCCTTACGGTCGGCCATTAAGTACACTCCAGGGCTGGTGGGCAGATTTTTCAGGATTTCTTCATCGACAGGCATCGTAATCTCGGGATATTCTAGACCCCTTGATTGAATTGTCTTATCTGATAATATCAGATATTTGTGATAACGTGTGAGTTGTCAACCATGCCGCTCTGCCCGGACGCAGTTGGGGGACCTGATGAGAAAGAATGAAGATCGTAAAATCGCGGAACAAACATTCTTGAAAGACAGAGGCAGGATCACAAACAAAGACTTGGCCGCTCTCTTGGGTGTTCATCCTGCTACGGTGGCCCGCTGGAAAAAACTTGACGAATGGGACCTGAAGCTCCTACAAACAGTCGGATCTCAAGAGGACGCCTTTCCCGGAGACGAAGAACTTCTTTATGACGCGGACGTGCGTCATTTGACACTTCTAAATGAACGACTAGACGCTTACCTTCAAAAAAAGGAACTGCTGGCCTCCGAGATTTTGGAATTGGCAGAGGCCAAATATCACATCATGAATTGCAAGGAGATTATTCACGAACATATGAGGTATCCGCTCATGGATCGATATGAATCAGACGAGGAGGGATTTGACTGATGGTTCTCAAGGAGGGAACATGATTGAGATGAGGTTTCATGGTAGGGGAGGTCAGGGCGCGGTGACCTGCGCGGAACTAGTAGCACAGGCAGCTATCGGTTTAGGGAAGTACGCAACGGCCTTTCCGAGTTTTGGTCCGGAGAGGCGTGGAGCGCCGGTGGTTGCA
>DATJPW010000190.1:0-5293 GCA_035506215.1 Desulfomonilaceae bacterium | reverse complement strand
ATGCCCGCGGTGCTCGTAAGCGACGGCGCAAAAGAAGGCGAGTGGAACCGGATCGAAATCCGAATGGTGGAGCGGCCTCCCGTCGGAGCCGATGAGGTCCTGGTTCAGGTGGAAGCCTGTTCGGTGAACCGTGCCGACCTCTTGCAACGCCGCGGTTTCTATCCGCCCCCTCCCGGTGCTTCACAAGTGATGGGCCTTGATTTTGCCGGTTTAGTGCTGGAAACCGGTTCGAAGGCCACTCGCTGGCGCCGGGGTGACCGGGTGTTCGGGATCGTCGCAGGGGGCGGATACGGCAGGTATGTTGCCGTTGCGGAAAACAATCTCGTTCCGATTCCCGAAAATCTCAGCTTCACCGAAGCGGCGGCCGCCGCCGAGGTATTCATTACCGCCTATTACAATCTATTCACAATGGCCGGATTGAAAAGAGGAGAATTCGTTCTGCTCCACGGAGGAGGGAGCGGCGTAGGAACTGCCGCGATCCAGCTTGCCAAATCCGCCGGGGCAATGGTTATCGCCACGGCCGGTAGCCCTGAGAAGGTCCGCGGAATAACGGATCTTGGGGTCTTCGCAGGCATCAACTACAAAGAAGAAGATTTTGCTGCCCGCGTTCAGGAGCTAACCGAGGGCAAGGGAGTCGATGTTATACTCGACTGGATCGGTGCTTCATACCTGGAAAAGCATATCGAAATACTTAAAACCAGAGGACGCCTCGTCCTGATCGGGCTCATGGGCGGGAGTTTCTGCGAGGTCAACCTCGCCCAGGTCTTGATGAAGCGGCTGAAGATCATTGGTTCGGTTCTCCGCAGCCAGTCCCGTGAGGAAAAAGCGGCAATAATTGATGGATTTGCTCGGACGGTGGTCCCCTTGCTGGCTTCCGGACAGGTGCGGCCGATTATCGACAAGATCTTTCCCGTCCGAGAAGTCGAGCAAGCGCACCAATATCTTTTGAAAGGCGAGCATTTCGGCAAAATTGTGCTCAACTGGGAGTCGTTCGAATATTAAGTTTTCATGGTTCTTCCATTATATGGAGTAGCTCTTGAGAGCTTCGAAGTAATCCAATATGCGTGTAGCGAAAAACTCGGTAGGAGCTGTCGTCCCAAACTATATAGCAACGAGCTTTTACTCCTGGAACAAGAGTCATTTGTGGTAGTCATACACTCCTCGTCCGGTCTTCCTGCCCAAACGTCCTGCTTTCACGAGCTTCACGAGCAGAGGTGCCGGACGGTATTTGTCCCCCAATTCTTTGTGAAAGGTCTTCATACAATCAAGGAGGATATCCAGTCCAAAAGCATCGGCCGCGGCAAGGGGCCCCAAGGGAAAGGCCAGTCCCATAGTGCAGCTCCGGTCTATCTCCTCCGCGGTGGCAAGGCCTGTCTCCAGAGCGAAGAAAGCCTCATTCACCAAAGGCAGGTAGAGCCTGTTGATCACAAAACCAGGCGAGTCTGCAACCGTCACTGTCTCCTTCCGGCATCGTTTGAGAAATCCGATAACCGTGCTGTGAGTTTCGTCCGTCGTTTCAGATCCACGAACCACCTCCACGAGAGGCGTCAATGCAGCGGGGATCAAGAAATGAGTGCCAATACATTTGTCGGGACGTGTTGTGGAGGCTGCAATCTCTGAGATCCATAGAGTGGAAGTGTTGCTGGCCAAGATCGCGTGTTTCGGGCTGCCATTGTCCATCTTCTTGAAGACATTCTTCTTGATCTCTATATCCTCGTAAACCGCCTCAATCACCAGATCGGCACGCGACAAGGCTTTCTCCATATCGGTACTGGTGGTGATCAGCGACAAGGTCCTGTCAAGCGCCTCCTGTTCCATCTTTCCCTTTTCTTGGCGGCCTCTGAGAAATGATCGTATAGTTTCCAGTCCGGCCTCGATTCGATCCCTGGAGACGTCTGTCATAAAGGTCTGAAAACCGGCATGGGCAAAGACAATCCCTATCTGACTACCCATCGTTCCCATGCCAATGACGCAAGTTCGTTTGATCTGCACTTTTCCTCTCCTTGCCACACGCGATTGAAAAGCTCCAAATGCAATACCTCTCAGGCCGAGCGGCACTTGTCAAGAAAACTTGGGTCCCCGTGCAGTCGGCCGCGGGGCGATTCATCCAACTTGTTGTCTCATCACCACAGAGCCGCCCTGATCAGGCCGCGGTTTCTTATGACTGGAAGAGAAAGTAGAGTAGCGGGCGGGCTGGTCCGTGCCGACCCTGTGTTGAAAAACCGGCGGAACACCTGGCTCAAAACGAACGCTGTGGTAATTGGGTAATTCCGGTTTGCTCCCCTGTTCAAGACCGAGCGCTTTCCGAGAGGCGCTGTGAGAAAGCAGCAGGATCACGAAGATTGCACGGACGGCGAGGGTCACTTTACTCCGGTTTGTAGTAACAGCGTAGGGGCCTCTTGTCGGTAGTGGCTGCAAGGCACCTGTTACAGGAGACGCACGACGCACGATCAGTTTTTCCTGTTTCGATTCTTTTCACGAGGAAAGGTTCTCGGACAAAAGGCCGACTCATGGAGATGAAATCCGCATATCCCTGTTCAAGGACCTCCTCCATGTGCTCGACTCTTCGCATGCCGCCGACAAGTAACAAAGGAACGTCTCCGAGCACGGGTTTAATGATCTTCGCAGCTTCAATATGATATCCTTCTTCGAGTTCGTATTTCCCCACAAGTCTACTCAATTTGATCTTGGCGATTGGCTTCTTCCAAAAAGGCATGGTGTCCGCCAATTCCTGCACTGGCACCCGCCCCCGGCATATATCCATAAAGGAATAGAACGCCGTGCCGCCGCTGATCTCGACAGCGTCAATGCCCATTTCTGCCAGCCGACCGGCATAATAGGCAGCCAGTCCAGGCGTCACTCCTTCACTGGGCGTATGATCGTGCGTGTTTAGTTTGATCATAATTGGTATCTCTTTTGGTATCGCTCTCTTGATGTCAAGGAGCACCTGCTCCAAGAACCGAAAACGGCCCTCTTCGGATTCGCCCCACGCATCGTTCCGTGTGTTGTAAAAAGGCGAGAGGAATTGATTGATCAGATAGCCGTGAGCTCCGTGGAGCTGAATGCCGTCCGCTCCTGCTTCTACTGCCCGTTTAGCCGCTTTACCAAAGGATCGAATCGTTTCGTGGATGTCATCCTCGTCCATTTCTCTGGGTTTCACGAAGAATATCGGGTCACGGCCCTTGGCGGAAGGGCCGATGGGGGACTGACCGGTGACCCTCTTGGTAGTCTGTCTCCCCGCATGTGCCAATTGGAAAACTACCTTGCCATCCTGATCATGAACCTCCTGCACAAGTTTTTTCAGACCGCGGATCATTTCATCGGAGTGAATTCCAATCTGATTGGAAAAGGATTTGCCCACCTGATTAACATAGAAGTAACCAGTAATAATGAGACCCACCTTTCCTTTGGCAAGATTGCGGTACAGCTTCATTACATCGTCAGTCACTTGTCCGTTTTCTTTTGCCATTCCCTCGAATGTGGCAGAGCGGACAAAACGGTTTGGTAGTTCCAGACAACCTATCTTCATGGGTGAAAAAAGTCGCGACATGGGCGGCATCCTTTGTTGTTTTGCGGTGGTAATTTGTTCATGGCTTCCCCTGTGAGGTCGTTGGGGGAGGCGATTCGTCAAACCTTCAGGTCCTGATGGTACGCCACGCGACGGAATGAATAATGATTGTCTATGATTATCTTCACATTATGATATTCAAAGGACAATCTAGTAAGTTGCGGGATATTTGTCAATCAGCTCTTTCTTTTTTCGGATGCTTACACACAACTGGAGAAGCTATACAGCGACGTTTTGAATATACACTTTACGCAATAGTGACAACCAGTATCTTCAACAACCGGATCGGCCCGACCAGCCCTAAGCAGGTGAGAGGTTCGGAAAAGTCTTATCCCGATCCAGATATGTAGATAATACTGGACAAATGTTCCTACTCGATGGCGTTGATGTGTCTCTGGCTTTCTGATAGCATCTACTAGTCCGCATGAGACTGATTCGATAAGGTGGGTCAATATCGAACCAATTGTTCGGAAGGCTGTCCTCGTGAAGAAGGTCACATTCAAGATTCGTCGCAAGATCATCCTGGCCTTTCTTTTCTGCTTCCTATCCGTCCTCGTGTTTGCGATTCTCAGCTTTCAGGTTCATCGAGAGATCGGGCACAGATTGCGATTGGTAGAAGTAGCTGATGACCTGCTTAACAATATCTTGGAAGTAAGACGTTTTGAAAAGAACTTCTTCCTCTACAAGCAGCTGAGCAGTCTGAGCGAAGCCCTCTCATACGCGGATAAGGTCGAAGCCCTATATGTTAGACACGAAGAAGACATTCTGAGATTGACGAAGACGGACAATCAGTCGCCCTTTCCTAAAATTCTGGCACAATACAAGAAAACGTTATCCGAGATTCAGTCCGGTCTAGCGGAGCCGCGGTCTCAAGCTGATGCGTCTATTCCTGCCGACAGCGAAGAATCCCTGAGGACCGCGGGTCAGGAGCTTTTGGATATGACGGCGGCATGGGCCAAGGAAGAGAGATCAAAAATCGATCGACTCTTTCGAAGGGCTTTCTCTCTGTTTACGATATCTGTGCTCTTTTTCTGTGTTCTGGGTGTCTTGGTCGCTATGTACATTTCTGCGTTACTGACGCGTCCCCTGGTCCAGATGCAACAAGCCATGCAGAAGATAGCTCAAGGTGACTTTACGTCAATTCCCGAAGAGGAAGCGCATTCAGAAGAATTCGTTCCTTTGTTTCGTGCGTTCAACAGGATGATCAGCGAGCTGGAGGAGAGGCAGGAGCAAGTCGTTCAAGCGAGGAAGATTTCGGCCATCGGGACCTTCACGTCGGGGATAGCTCATGAGTTGAATAATCCGGTAAATAACATTGTCCTCACCGCCGAGGCGCTCAAAGAAGATTTCGGGGAACTGGGTCGAGAAGAAGCGCTTGGCATGATACAAGACATTATTGCTCAATCGGAGCGAGCTTCGGAGATAATCAGGAATCTACTGGACTTCTCCAGATCGGAGCGGCCTGAAATGGTGTCTGTTTCAATCGGGTCAGCAGTTCAAGACACTATGAAGCTGGTGAGAAACCAGTTGCTTCTATCCGGAGTGGAAGACGAGATCAATATTCCTTCCGATCTGCCTTCTGTCTGCGGAGATTACAAAAGCCTCCAGCAAGTGTTTCTTAATTTGTTTCTAAATGCAATCCAGGCCATGCCCAAAGGTGGGAAAATCGTTGTGAAAGCCTATTCAGGGGACAACGGAAAACAGCTAAAGATTGAGATAAGCGAT
>DATJPW010000189.1:0-9385 GCA_035506215.1 Desulfomonilaceae bacterium | reverse complement strand
TGATGTCAATACCATCATGGCCAAGTGGCACCCTTTTGAGGGACTCATCTACATTCATTTCTTATTAAATAATCTTTATGAGCAAGGATTTGTGACCGAAGCGATGGGAGCCTGAAAACGATGCCTTTTGCTGGACTGGAGCGAGTCAAAAGCCCATTTCCCGGATTTCAAATCAAAAAAAACCGAGCTGCTCACCCGGATGAATCTTCAGCGGTAATAGTCAGCACAATTTTGCCGCGACTGCGGCCGCTCCGCCCCATCGCTCTGACGGTTTTCGTAGTCGGTCACTCATATCGGTATATTACCGATCTGTTCGACTGGAACTCAAAATCCAGCGAACTACCTGACAAAGAGATCCTGAGGTTCGGCATCACCCTCTAGCACTGGGGCACTCCTTAAGCAGAATGACAGCCGACAACACATTCCTCTCGGTGAGCCATTTCAAACCTGTTTTGGTCTTGTCAGCTGGCTTTCTTGACGAACGCGGGGATGCCGGTTTCCGTCACCGGATTGAGCCTCTGTCGCGTCTGGATGGCATTAATCTCTTGCATCGCGTCTGCGGGAAGAGCGGAGATGTCAAAATTCTCTCTGGCGCGATTAGGAGTCTTCGGCGTCGTCAGAACAGCAGTCCCACGCTGTACCGCCCAAGCGATCAGTACTTGGGCGGGTGTCTTGCTGACTCGCTGCGCAATCGCAATGATTGTGGGATCCTCCAGGACGCCGGGCTTGATCCCATGACCCAGCGGTGCAAAGGCTAGCATCACGATTCCGTTGCTGTTGCAGAATTCCAGAAGCTCGATTTCCGGCAGATAGGGATGGGACTCGACCTGAACCACGGCCGGCTTGATCCTCGCCGACTCGAAGATCTCCTGCAGTTGATTGAGGCCCACGTCCGACAAACCGATCGCCTTGCATTTGCCGCCGTCCACGAGGCTCTCCATCGCCTTCCAAGTGTCCATTAGATTGATGCCCTCGTCATAAATCACATTACCGTTTTGATCCCTCGGGTCTTGGTCGTCTCCGGGCAAAAAAGCAAAAGGGGTGTGGATCAGATATAGATCGATATAGTCCAATTGCAGCCTGTTACGGCTCGACTCAAATGCCGGCTGGACGCGCTCCGGGCGATGATTGTTGTTCCACAGCTTTGTCGTGATAAACAAGTCCTCGCGCGTTAGCGACCCGGCCTGAATGGCTTGCCGAATCGCCTCTCCCACCTGCTCTTCGTTTCGGTATCGTTCCGCGCAATCGAGGTGGCGGAATCCTGTTTCCAACGCCGTCTTGGTGGCGTTTCTTGTCCCGGTTGCGTCGGCAATCAACGTGCCGAATCCCAATGCGGGCATTGTGCCTGGTCCTCCGCGAAGCGGGAACTCGCGGTATCTGAGATTGTTGGATTGCTCCATGATCTTCCTCCCTGTCACTGACCTGATTGGACAACCTTATGTTGGCTTCAAGTCGGCAAGCGGTCAGCGAGGTCTTGAGAATTTTGCCCCCACCAGTTGTACCTTGTCGCAGGCGAAAGGGTGGAGGAGCGCTCTACAAACTAGAACCGACAGTGCACTGGGCACTATCATGACGAATCCGGAGGGGATTCCAAATGCTTCCTGGCGCTGCATATTCAGCATCCTCTCAACACACTTTGGCCCAGTCACGATGCCTGACGACTTACGCCGTTGAGAAACATGTTCGCCGCCACAGGAAGTACTGCTCTCGTCTCGACAGAGACCTATCGTCGCCTAGCTGCAACTGTTCCCGTGTTGATTATCTCGCGTAACTAGAAATCGCCGCAATTTCCTCTCGTTCCGTACCAATTGATGGCCCCATACCTCGCTGGCTCTAAAATTTTATGCATTTGGCCAATTCCTCAATTTATGCCCCTAGGTTGTAGATGCACCGATGTCAGAAATGGTTCAACATGGCAGTTTTGTGCACGCCGACATGCCTTTCCCCCGCTTTCCCCTGTTTTGCCCGGATATTGGGTAATTTCGGGTTACATCAAGGGACGTTGAGGACTTTTGATTTTGGGAAAGTTAGCTAAGTAATTTATTATACGCAGGGTTGTCCCGCCCTCTCACGGCGGAGAGAGGGGTTCGATTCCCCTTGGGACTGTGAGCAATAATGGCAAACGAATACACGATCTCGTGTTTCGATTTCGCTTTGACACGCCTCTTAGCTTGCGTCAGCTACATGCTTCCAGCTCGCAAAGATCATGACAGGGGCAGAAAAAGGGCACATTCTATTTTTTTGTTTCAATTCTGTGCTGGCCTCGGAGTCGCAGCATGAATTCGAGGCTCATGTTCTCGGCATAGCACCATGTTGCCAAAAAAAAGCCTGTCAGGAAGCCAGAAGACAATGAAAAAAAGAAGACTGTCCCGTTTCATTGCCCTCTTCAGTTCATCAATCCGAAAACAGCTCGTCACTCATCCGGACCGTCAGACCGTCAGCTTCGAGAAGGCGTTTCAACAGGCCCTCTGTTTTCGGCAGCTCGTAGTGGAAGAAGTATTTGAACGTGAACATTTTGCCCTCGAAGAACTGCACATCTTGCTCCGAGAGTGGGCTTTCCAGTTTGTTCGTGGCTGCCATTGCCTGTAAGAGCCATTGCCAGCCCACGCTAATGAGTCCGAACAGTTCCAGATACAGCGTGGCGTCCGCAAGAAAAATTTCCGTGTCTCCTTGCTGACCTATCTGAGTGAGGACCGAAGTCACTTTCTGGAGTCGATTCAGGGCTTCTTCCAGCCTCTCGGCATAGCCGCGGACGTCCGGGTATTCCATGGCTGCTTCTGTCGCGTTTTGCACTTCCGTGATGAAGAGACGAAAGCCCGCGCCTTTTTTCATGACCACTTTCCGGCCCAGCAAGTCAAGTCCGTGGATTCCGGTAGTACCCTCATGTATGGGATGAATGCGAGCGTCTCGGTAGAATTGCTCCACGGGAAACTCATCGCAGTACCCATACCCTCCCAGGCACTGAAGCGCTTGACTCGCGGCTAAAATCCCCATCTCAGATGGGTAGGTTTTGGCCACCGGCACTAGGACGTCGAGCAGTAGAGCATAGTTTTCGCGCTCCTCGCCTTCCGTGACTTTGGCAAGGTCCGCATACTTCGAGCATTGTAGGAGGAGCGAAAGGCTGCCTTCGACCACTGAGCGCTGGAATAGCAGCATACGCTTGACGTCGGGGTGTTCGATTATAAGGACCGCCGGTTTAGTAGGATCTTTTTCCGCAAGCTTTCGACCCTGTTGTCTCTCTCTCGTATACTGAAGCGCAGCATAGTACGCAGCAGAAGCGATTCCCGCAGCTCCTACGCCGACGCCGATGCGGGCTTCGTTCATCATCTGGAACATGTAGGATAGGCCTTTGTGAGGTTCGCCCACCAGATATCCTCGGCAGTCATCGTTTTCACCCATGCTGAGCTGTGCAATCGGCGCTCCCCGATAGCCCAGTTTATGATAAAGGCCCGCCACGTTGACGTCGTTGGGCGTTAATCCTCCCTGCTCGTTGGGCCGCAGCTTGGGAACCACAAAAAGCGAGATGCCCTTAACACCGGGCGGAGCCCCCTGTATTCTGGCAAGCATCAAATGGACGATATTCTCCACACCATCGTGATCGCTGGCTGATATGAAGATCTTTTGACCGCGTATCTTGTAGTATCCTGCGTCCGTGGGCTCGGCCTGAGTGGTGACCTCAGCCAGCGAGCTTCCTGCCTGAGGTTCGGTCAGCGCCATGGTTCCCTGCCACTGGCCTGCGAACATGTTGGGAACAAAAGTCTCCAGCAGTTCCTTGCAGCCGAAGGACTCGATCAGATGGGCAGCGCCATTCGTCAGCATTGGATACACACTGGCCGAGTAATTGGCTGCTCCGAAGATGAACATAAACGCATTGATTATCATAGTAGGAAGCTGCTGACCTTGGTGTTCAAAAGGCGCATGGGCTCCAATCCATCCCCCTTCGCCACATTCCGTCATGAACGTTTTCACCATGGGGTGGACCCTGACCTGTCCATCGACCAATTTCGGGGCATCCTGGTCCATTTCTCTCAGATGTGGCTGCAGCAGATCCCGTCCTATCTTGAGGGCCGTATCCAAGACCATGTCGAAGGTTTCCCTGCTGTGTTCCCGGAAATAAGCGTGACGCGTGAGGGACTCCGCATCCAAAACGTCGTAAAGCAAAAAGCGCAGATTTTTTTCACTGACAAACTTGGCTACCATTCAATCTACCTGTCTTTCTGAAATAACTCACACAAGCATATAAAACCGAAAAAGTGTGCGGGACGAATGTCTTCAATCTTGAAGCCGAATCTGCATGACAGATGAATTGAAAAACTACCTTGTCCGGCGCAGACGTCCGCTTTTTCCCCCACGCAGTAATCTCCACACGCATGGGTTTGCCTCGGTCTTTCCGTTGCCACAATCTCGCCCTCAGCGCACTTTGTGGCATTCCGTTTTGGACGTGGTCAGAAGTTCACCTGATCCAGTCCCTTGAGGCCAAGCATTTTTCTCGCTTCTGACGGTGAGGCAGGTTCCACCCCCAGTTCCTTTCCGATGCGGATGATTTTTTCCACCTGCTCCGCATTGCTTTTTGCGAGCGTACCCTTTTCCAGGTAAAGACTATCTTCGAGCCCCACTCGGGCATTGCCGCCCAAGATGAGAGATGTTGTGCAGAGGCGCATCTGGTCTTTTCCCGCCGCGCACACCGAAAACTGGAAATCTCCGATCTGTTTTCTTGCCGTATCCACGAGAAAAACGAGGTTTTCCGGAGTGGCAGGGATCCCGCCCAGAATACCCAAAACAAACTGTAGGTAGACGGGCCGTCGCGCGATGCCACGGTCGAGAAGAAAGGCAAGATTGTTTATCATTCCCACGTCGTATATTTCGAATTCCGGTTTGGTGTTGTTCTCATAAATGAAGTGTAAGTACTCACGCATGGTCTTGAACGTGTTGGGAAAGATAACATCCTCAGTCGCCTCCAGATAAGGCTTCTCCCAATCGAATTTCCACGAGTCAAAGTTCTGGAGCACCTGGAACAATGCAAAATTCAATGAGCCGGTATTTAATGAGCACATTTCCGGACTCAGAGTGTTGACTACCGCCACTCGCTTTTCCGTAGGCTCATCCGCGCGACCCCCCGTCGTGAAGCACATCACGATATCGCATCGTTTCTTCACCTCGGCTGCAATTTCTCTGTATGCATCCTGGTCAGCGGTCGGATATCCGGTCAATGGGTCCCGAGTATGTATGTGCACCACTCCGGCGCCCGCCGCGTGACACGCAACACAGTCTTCGATAATTTGTTTGGGAGTGAACGGTAAAAAAGGGGACATGCCGGGAGTGTGTACTGCCCCCGTCATCGCTGCAGTAAAAATCGTTTTTGACATGACACTTACTCGCTCTTTGATTCGCTGTATTTTAATACTCTGTCAGGAATTTGTTGCTGTCAGAGCGGTCCATGAGAATGAAATTCATGAATGAAATCTTTGACCATTTCATCGAGACCATATTTGACTGCCCAACCCCAATCTCGATGCGCGCGATCGTCGTTGATTCTGGTTTGAGTCAGTCCGGCAACCAGGCTCATTATGTGCGCATCCGGGGCAAAAGACAGATCGGCTTGAGGAACCTCCCGTTGCACCGCCTGGACCAATTGGCCGGCCGAGTACACCGGTTTAATCCTGGCTATATTGTATGTCGTTCCGGAAAGCTTCGATTTTTCCGCCTCTGCCAGCAACAGCAAAGCTCGAGCGGCATCTTTGAAATAGATTGCGGGCACTTTGGTTTCCGGTTCGACGGGGACTGCGTAAGGGCGGCCTTTCAGCGGCTCTTCTATGGCCCAGCAGTTATAGCTGGACATATGGCTCACCGTGGAAAAAGGTCCAACCACCGACGGTAACCGAACAGCTCTAAAATCCAGGCCGAAACGTCGTGCATAATACCTTCCCAGGAGCTCGCCGAATACTTTGCACGTGCCGTAAATGGTTGCGGGATGACAACAGGTGGTTTCAGTCACTTCGTCTTCGGAGAGGTCTTCCGTATAGACCGCTATACTACTCGAGAAGATAACCTGCCTGACACGAAATATCCTGGCTGATTCCAGAACGTTGTAGGTGCCCACGGCGTTCACATCAAAAGCCTGCCACGGGTTTTGCTCAGACGGGAGTGACAGCATGCCGCCCAGGTGAAATATTCGGTCAACTTTTCGCTGTGAGAACGCGTTCGCCAACTCGGACAAATTTGCGACCGAACCGCGGACATACTCGAAACGATCGGAAAGACCAGCCAATGACCCGCGGATTTGCGTTACATCGAAAACGATCGGACGTTCGCCCCTATGTATTAGGGTGCTACTGAGTTCTGCACGCACAAAACCTGTTCCGCCTGTGATAACCGTGTTCATTTTCGTTCTACTGCTCGTGTCCTGAGGTAGGATCAAACTGTGTGTTAGCCCAATCGGGGCAGACTCGCTGGCCTGCCCCGAAAACTCCATCGATTTACTCGTTGCATAAACCCACGAATACAACTGGTAGTGAAGCCAACAGGGGTTATTACTTGGCTTTAATCCTTGTGCAACCGGTTTGGTCGCACGGCACTTCCACGTCCTTGGCCGGCACAGGCCAAGCGGGGCCCTCGAATGCGTGAGGGAAGAACTCGGACTTCTCGACGATCTCAGCCATCCAGATGGGTATCTGAGCCTGATGATCGCAGGCTCTCATGACCCATTCGCCTGCAGGACCGTTATATTTGAGTCCTTCCCAGGCAGCGATGACCGCGTTCACATCATCCTTGCCGGCTTTCTTGACCGCTTCAGCCCAGAACATAACCCCCATGTAGCCCTTGCCTTTCATCCCGGCCGGATAACCGCCTTTGTCCTTATGATACTCTGCGACAAACTTCTTGTTGGCCTCGGTGGGGATGGTAAGCATGTAAATCTCGCTGGCCATGCTGCCCACAATGGCCGGGTCGTTGCCTACCGCAGGGATCACTGTCTCATCGTTGAGGTAATAGCATGCGAATTTGGTCTTCAATCCCAGTTGATAGCCTTGTCTTAACAGTAGAGTCAGATCGTTGCCCCAATTGGATGTAAAGATGATATCCGCTCCGGAGCCTATAATCTGTGTCACATACGGCGCAAAATCCTTCTCGCCCAACGGATGATAGAGTTCGGCCACGATTTTCGCGGACGGGTTAAGTTCCTTCACCTTTTTGATGAATGCTGCGGTAGCCTCTTTCCCGAATGAGTAATCCTGGGCTATGGTGCAGACTTTCTTGAACCCTTTGTCGGCCACCCACTTGGCCAGAGCAAATGAGTGGGTATCCGTGTTGCACCCTGTGCGGAAGAAATTTCGGCTGCATTTGTCGCCCGTGAGACTGGCGGCGTCCATGCCCCAGCTGAAAAAGAGAGCATTATTCTTTTCACACAGCACTGACATGGCGCCACCTACACTTGAGCCGGTCCCGCCGCAGAAGTACTTGACATTGTCTTTTAGAATCAGGTTCGTGGCCTTGCGGGTTGCCACATCAGGTTTAAGCTCACTGTCCACAGCAATAAGCTCCACCTTCTTGCCCAAAAGGCCGCCCTGCTCGTTGATTTTTTGGACCCCGTACTCCACTCCGGCCAGATACCGCTCACCGATGTCCTTGAAATTTCCTGAAAGCGGTTCGATGACGGCGAGTTTGATGGTGTCCGCCGCTTGGGTGACTCCTACCGACAGCAGGGCCAACAGGACCACCATGAGAAGCCTCAGACCCTTGGCGCGCTTAAGCATCTGTTTCCTCCTTTGCGATTGGTCAGCGCATGTCCTGCCGGACATGCTAAACTTCGAGATATTTGCGTTTCACGTCATCAGCCTTTTCGAGAGATTGTCTATCGCCCTCGAAAACTATCGTTCCTTTGCTCATGATGTAGGGGCGCGATGCCACCCCGATCACTGGTTTCATATTTCCAGGATCGGCAAAGGAGTGGCGGAGTTTTCAAGTCAGTCCTGTGCCGGCTGGTCTCTAATCGGCTGCACCGTCACAGCCGAAACGAGCAGGTCAGTCACCTGATTGATCTCCTCCATCCTGTCAGTGTCAGTGGATTCGCGCACGATGAGCCAACGCAGCGCTAAGTGGCTGAATGCACCGAGAAACATGTTCCGGAAAATCCGCCCGTTCACCGCTGAAGAGAAACAACCCGCTTCTTTGCCCTCTTGGATTACGCCCTCGATCAGGCTGTAGTATGTGCGGAACACCTCGAACGCTTGTGACCCGTAGAAGCAATCATTGAGCTGGAGCTGCAATAGAAATATCTTCAGGAATTCACGTTCACTGAGGAAGACTCCGAAATGGTACTTAATGAGCCTGCGCAGCTTGCGGATGGGGTCTCTGATTTCAAATGCGTTGGAAAGATCCTGCAAGTAAGTGTCGAAGCGCCTGGCAGCGAGGGACAATAGGATGTCTTCCTTGTTCTGAAAGTACTCGTAGACAGTAGCGTCCGAGATGCCGGCCAGCTTGGCTATTTCCGAGATTGTGGCCTGACCGAAATCCTTCTCCGCAAAGACCTTTTGAGCGGCATTTATGATTGCGTCGGACCGATTCACTCTCCTGGCCCCCTTGGGCTTCTCCAGCAGGATCATGGCATCGACAAGGGTCATAATGTCTTCTAAATCCGGTTCACTGTTCGGGATCTCGCCGCTGGCAAGAGAGCCTATGGTTTCCATATCCAGGGTCCCCAAGATGACGTCTCGAACTAGCATGATTTGAGTATCACCTCGAAATTTGCCTTCCTTGATGCCCTGTTCGATTATGGAACAGAGAATAGCTGCATACTGCCGGATCAACGAATAAGCAGGAGTATCGTAAAAAGCCTTGGATGAGCGGCATTCCAAGAGCAAAAGTCGCGCATACCCTCTGTGGGTATCGTTGTACCTTAGATGAAACCAGATCATTTTTCGCAGCTGGCTATGCACGTCCTGAATCCCGGCGAGCTGTTCATCCAGTAGGGCCAACACCTCCTTCATCCGCTCTCCGGGCACGGAGAAGAGCAGATCCTGTTTCCCTTTGAAGTACTGGTAGATGACTGAATCGGCAACACCGGCCTTGTTAGCTATCTCCGAAATGGATGACCTAGCGAGCCCTTTCTCCGACATGACCTCCTCGGCTGCGGAGAGAATGCGCCACTTTGTGCCGGAGGCCTGTGTGTCTCCTTCGCCGTACACTGGGTTGCCTCCATGAACACCTACCGACTGCATGCCCTCCTCCAGTCTATTTGCCGTAAATCTTGCGAAGCTCGGACTTGAATCTTGCCTGTGCCGCCTTTGGGCAGCTCCCGGACAATTTCTGCTTCTCTCAGCGTCTTGAAATGAGCCATCCGTTCACGTGTAAAGTTCACGATGTCCTGTGCGGTCAACTTTGAGACTGG
>DATJPW010000188.1:0-9282 GCA_035506215.1 Desulfomonilaceae bacterium | reverse complement strand
GTCCATGCTTTCGACTATGATGGAGTTGATCTTGGGCATGTCTTTAATGATCGGGATCTTGTATTCGAGCATCGACGGATTGAGAACATGCCCCTTATGCCAGCGGTGCTCTTCACCCAGCATGCCGCCCTGCCCTCCCATAGCGACCCCGCCCTCGAACTGGCCTTCCACCACCATGGGGTTCAGGGCAAAGCCGCAATCTTGAGCGCATGTAACTTCAAGGGCTTTAACCTGTCCGGTTTCCGGGTCAACCTCAACCTCAGTGACGGTCGCGCCGAAAGAGAACGCCTGGGATAGCTGCCCCCTGGGATTGGTAATCCATTCCCGCCGTTGATCCACCTCGGGCGCGAAAGCGCCTCGACCCATGATGGGACGGCCCATAATCAGCGCCTTGCGAACAACCTTCTCAATGGGAATGCCTCTATCGGGCGAGCCTTTCACATAAATGGTCCTGTTCTTGAGCACCATGTCTGTCGGGTCTGCTTCCAGCATGTCTGATGCCACGTGGAATAGCTGGTCCTTTGCATCGGAGGCCGCAGCCCTTACCGCGTTGCCTCCGCCGAACGTGGAAATCATCGAGTACGATCCTGCGTCTGTGGGCGTTACCTCGGTGTCGGCCGAAATGAGCCTTATTTCATCCAAAGGCAGGCCCAGTTCCTCGGCGGCTATTTGGACGAGCATGTTGTCGTTGCCCTGGCCGTTGTCCACCACACCTGAGATGACTGTGGCCCCGCCGTCCTCGTGGAACTTGATGAAAGCCTGGGAACCGCCTCGGATGCCGAGCGGGAAGCCTGTCTGAACGGAATTCGCTCCCATGCCGATGCCGCGATTGGGCTTCCGGTCTTTCAATTTGTTCAGGAAGTCACTTTTCTCCGCAGTCTTCTCGATGCATTCCACCAGTCCGCAACTTGCAACATAAGAGCCTGTCGGGGTGGTTTCGCCGGGTCGCCGGGCGTTCCGCAGCCGAATGGTTACCGGATCTATGCCAAGCTCCTCCGCGATCATATCGAGCTGAGTGTCAATGCCGCACGCGAAAGAACGGCCGTGGATGCGGATCATCCCACGCACAGGTTTGTTCGTGTAGATGCGATACCCTTGAAATCTCACGTTTTCCATGCGATAAGCCTGCTCGTGGCAGAGGAAGGGCACAGAGGTCGCTATGGGACCGGTGCTGGAGTAAGCTCCTCCATCAAGGTAGCTGACTATGTCACGGGCCAGCACTTTGCCGTCTTTATCCACACCGGTTTTGATCGTTGTGATCATCGCGTGGCCCATGCGGGTGGCGATGGAATTCTCCTCTCGCGAGTAAACAACCTTGACCGGCCGTTCACTCTTGAGGCTCAGCAGACAGGTGATGAACTCCGCGGGGAAGACATCGGACCGGCCGCCAAAGGCGCCGCCGATTGCAATCTTTCGGACGTTCACCTTGGACAATGGCAGTTTCAGCGCGTTTGAGAGCGCCTTGGCCTTGGTATGCGGCGAAGCGTTGGGCATCCAGATTTCAATTGACCCGTCGGAGTGGCTGTTCGCTACCACAGCGTAAGGCTCGGTCATGAAATACGAATCTTCTTCCGCGACAAACGTGTCCTCGCGGGTGAGCGCACAGTTTCGAAAGGCCGAATCCACGTCTCCGACGTCGATTTTGACGTTCACATTGATATTTCGCGGGTAACCGTCATGTATCAGCGGCGCGTCAGGGGCAATTGCGGAATAGCAATCGAAAACAGCAGGCAATTCTTCGTATTCCACCTGGATAAGGTCGAGCGCTTCGAGTGCTGTTTCTTCGTCCACAGCAGCCACAGCGGCCACTTCGTCACCCACATAACGGACCTTGTCCACGCACAGCAGTTGCTGATCTCTGGTGTACCGAAATACACCCCACTTTTCCCCTGCCGTGTCACCGCCCGTAACCACGGCGTACACTCCCCGGAGCTTCTTCGCGCGTGACACATCCACATTGAGGATCTTCGCGTGCGGCAACGGGCTCCGGAGAATCTTGCCTACCAGTATTCTCGGCAGATTGATGTCCGCAGTGAATATGGCCTCACCTGTCACCTTGATACGGGAATCCACCCGCGGAGCACTCTTCCCGATGTACGTATATTCTGTTTCAGGCAAAACGCTCACCTCGCAATGACTTGTGAAATTCCATGGCCCGGCAGAGACGCCGGGCCCTACTCTAGCCGGTAGCGACCGGCCTCCGTGCCGGTCGATTTTCGGTTTTATAAAAGCGAAGCGGAATTAATCGCTTTCTGCCGCTTGTGTTCGGTCCGATGCCAGGCGTACCGCGTCCAGGATCTTGGCGTATCCCGTGCACCTGCAGAAATTGCCGCCAAGCGCCGTTTTGATCTCATCGTCTGTCGGCCTATCGTTACGGTCCAGAAGAGACTTCGCGGAAAGAATCATTCCCGGCGTGCAAAAACCGCATTGGACCGCGCCGCTGTCGACGAATGCCTCCTGAACCGGATGGAGTTTGCCTTCCTGCGCCAGTCCTTCGATGGTAGTTATTGAAGCTCCTTCCGCTTCCAGTGCGAGAGTAATGCAAGACCTTATGGGCAGACCGTCCATGAGCACGGTGCACGCGCCGCACACACCTTCGGAACAGCCTTCCTTGACTCCGTACAGTCCCAGTTGGTCCCGCAATACCTCAAGGAGCGTAGCATTCGGATCCACCGCCACGTCGACCGGGTCACCGTTAATCGTAAAGCTCAAAAGCTGCTTTTTCATTCCTACAACCCCAGTGCTTCTTTCACCGCGCGGCGTATTACGACTGCGGCCATTTTTACCCGGTAGTCTTTTGATACCGTGGCATTCTCGACAATAGCGCCCTCGGCTGTCTTCAGTGCTATTTCGCCCGCTTGTTTGACCATTCCGAGTTGCGGTTGTTGCCCTTTGACGGCGCTCTCAACTTCTTTAAGAATTACAGGAGCAGGACCAGCGGCTGAAAGCACCGCACGAAAGCTTTCAACCTTGCCTCTTTCGATAATGGCCGTTGCCGCGGCATTTATGTACGGGAAATCCACCGCGGACCTGAAGCTGAGTCTCTGGTATGACCACGACGTCGGGCCCCAGGGGATCGGTAGCCGAATTTCGGTGACAATCTCTTCCGGCATCAGGTTGAATGGGCTTTCTCCTTTGCCCGTGAAGAACTCGCTGACCGGGATGGACCTCGTACCGCCGCTGCCCGCGATGGTAAGCTGTGCGGAAAGTGCTGCCAGGACAGGGACCGTGTCGCCGGAACATACCGCGTTGCAGGACTGGGAATCCTTTAGAGCCAAACAGTCCTTTCCTCCCGTGCGATGACACTTATCCTTTCCGGTCCGCCAGAAAAGACTCTGATTGTAAAGGATGCACCTTGGTTGAAGGCAGAGATTGCCGCCGATGGTGCCTCTGAAACGCTGAATGCCGACAGCTCCGACGGATTCGACGGCCTTGACGAGGATAGGGAAATGCTTTCTGATTACCTCGTCCTCGGCTGTCTGTGCCAGCGAAGTGCCTGCTTTAATCACCACCGAATCAGGCTTGGCTTCTATTCCAGTCATCTCTTTGATATTCTTGAGGCTGATCACCGCTGCCGGCGAAGCCAGGCGATGTTTCAGGTTCACAATGAGATCTGTCCCGCCGGCCAGGATGGGCGCGGACGTTCCCATTTCATTCTTGATCCTGAGTGCCTCAACAAGGCTGGTAGGCGCATGGTAAGCAAAAGAGGGCAAACGCATCTGAACTCCACTCAAACGGATAAATCACGGTGAGACGGTTTTGTGTAACGGATTGGTTCCTTTGCTCCGAAGCAGAGTCTTTAAGTGGGCCACCTGTCCTGTTTAGAGCCTTGGAAGCGGCCGGACAGTGTCGTCGGACCGGCGGCCTGATGTCAGAGGAGCTAGGGAAAGATCCGCGGCGCCAAAAGTTTCCCCAGACTCGTTTGAACCATTCTTGACACAGTTGTTGTTATCAGATTAATTGATTCCAAGCACCATCATAGGCACTGCAAAAACCACTGTCAACAACATTGTCCCCTGCGAGGAGAGCCGAGCAGATGGATCTATTCAGGAATATCAATGTGCTGTCGCTGGAGTAAACAAAGGAGGAACCAGATATGCGTGCACTTGTATTGGGTGGAGCCGGCGGTATGGGTCAGGGCGTTGCCCGAGACCTGATAAAACAACAACAGGTCACACATGTTTTATTGGGCGATTTATACCCGGACCCGGAAAGATTGGCGCCTAAATTGCGCGACAGTGAAAAAGTGAACCTGATCAAGATGGACGTGAATGATCATGACAGCATGGTGAAAACATTCAAGGAAACTGACGTGGTAATCAACTGCGCAGGTCCCTTTTACAAGACTGCCGTGCCTGTAGCAAAAGCGGCTGTTGAAGCAAAGGTGAACTATATTGATATCTGTGATGACTACGAAGGGACAGAGATTCTTTTCAGCTCCGAGATAGACAAAATGGCCAGAGAAGCTGGCATAACTGTTCTTACAGGCATGGGCTCCGATCCCGGGACCAACAATGTCCTAGTTAAGTGGTATGCAGACCATCTGGACAGTGTCGATGATATATACCTGTATTGGGTAGTCGCCATCGCCGAACTAGCAGGCGCTGCCTGGGACCACAGCCTTCACATGACCCTTGGAAAGGTTCCGCAATATCTGAATGGCGAACTGGTCCATGTGGAGGGCGGGACCGACGTGGTGGCCGAAGAGTTCCTGGAACCCTTGGGCATCTGCCATGTGCGCTATGTGGGCCATCCGCAGCCTTTAACCATCCCCAAGTTCATCAAAGGGGTCAAAAATGTGGTTATCAAGGGCGCACTCATACCTCTGTGGGTAGATGAACTGATAAAGGACCAGAAGGCTACCGGCTTTTTAGGCAAAGAACCCATCGATATCAAAGGGACCAGGGTAACGCCCTATGACCTCGCGCTTAAGCTTTGGGAGACCATTCCTGAAGGAAGAGACAAAGGTCCCCAGGCTTCGGGTCTCAAAGTAATTGTCAAAGGGGAAAGAGACGGCAAGAAGGTAACCTTCACAGCCGACATGGTGGGAAGAATGGCTCCAGGGACGGGACTTCCCGCATCCATTGCAGCGCTCATGATGGATGCAGGCGATGTGACCGAAAAAGGTGTGGTCGCGCCTGAAGGCTGCATCGACCCGGGCAAATTCCTTGCAGCATTTTTGAAGAGAGGCGCAAGGATCCATCAGACGGAAAAAGTTTCATCCATGCTCGAAGTTTAGCTCAGGACAGGAGACCTTACATGAAAGAGGCAGCGAAACTGAACATCACCAGAAGCCGTGAACTGTTTGAAGAAGCAACAGGGCTGATACCGGGAGGCGTACTGGGGGCCAGAAAGCCCGCCGATTTTGTCGACGGAGAATATCCTATCTTTCTTGAAAGCGGCAAAGGCTGCCGCCTGACCGATGTTGACGGCAACGAATTTATAGATTTTCTGTGCGGTTACGGCCCCATCATCCTTGGTTATCGTGAAGAAGAGGTGGATGAAGCGGTTTACAAACAGATTAAGGATAAAGGGTTCTGCTTCACGCTTACACAAAAATACCAGAACCAACTGGCTAAAAAGCTGACTGAACTCGTGCCTTGTTCCGAGCTGAGCATTTTTCTGAAAACCGGCTCTGACGCAACTACGGCAAGCATTCGTATTGCACGAGCCTATACGAATAAACTCAAAGTGATGCGCTGCGGTTATCATGGCTGGCATGACTGGTGTGTTGAAATGAAAGGCGGTATCCCGGCAAAATTCTATGAAGATGTCTTTGAATTTCAGTACAATAATCTAGACCAGCTCAAAGACCTGATGGCAACTCATGGTGACAACACCGCTGCCATCATCATGACACCTTTCGGCCACCCTAATCATCAAAAAATGCAGACACCACAGCCCGGGTTTCTTGAAGGCGTGAGAGAGATTGCTAACAGGTACGGCGCTGTGCTGGTCTATGATGAAATTCGCACCTGTTTCAGGCTCTCAATGGGTGGTACTCAGAAACTCTATGGCGTCACCCCTGACTTGACCGTGCTTGGAAAAGCAATCGCCAACGGATATCCCATCTCTGCTGTGACCGGAAAAAAAGATGTCATGATGGCGGCTGCTGACAAGCTTTTTATTTCCTCAACCTTTTTTCCGAACAGCGAAGGCTTTGTTGCCGCGCTTAAGACAATAGAAATCCTTGAGCGGGACAAGGTGCTTGAAAACATCTGGGAAAAGGGCGAAAGGTTCTTCAAGAAGCTTCAGGCAGTGGTTGATAAACATGATGTGGGGGCCGAACTGACCGGTATAGCCCCGATGTTCTATATCACCTTTAAAGAGGATGAAACAGGCTCACACAAAGGCAAACGCAAGGATTTTTACACCCAGCTCATCCGCAGGGGAGTCTTTTTCGCTCCGTACCATCATTCCTATATCAGTTTTCGGCATACTGAAAACGACCTGGAACTGACCTTGAACGCAATTGATGAATCCTTTGCCTTTATAAAGGAAAAATATTAATCCCGCTGTTCGCGGCGGGATCGTCGTGCACTTCATAATCAATCACAAGAGTCGCGTCAAACGACTTATTTTGCTTGTTTCAATCGTCTTTTTCGAACGGAAATCCGACATGGAATTTCGCCAATTGAAGACTTTTCAAACCGTCGCCACACTCTTGAGTTTCAACCGGGCTGCGGAAGTGCTCAACTACGCCCAATCGACTATATCGGCCCAGATAAAGGCCCTGGAAGAAGATCTTGACGTCAAGTTGTTCGATAGATTGGGAAAACGAGTGATTCTCACTGAGGCGGGAGAACGTCTTTCCGAATATGCCCGAAAGATGCTCGATATTGAAGCGGAAACATTAGCAGATGTTAAAGGCAGAACTCAATCTCAGGGATCATTAACCATCAGGGTGCCCCAGAGTATTGGCAACAACTATCTCCCTGAAGTTTTGGCTGAGTATCGACGTCGCTATCCAGGGGTGAGTCTCAATTTCCACACTTGTGCTTTTCACAGCTTGGAACATGAACTTCAGACGGGGGTAACCGATCTGGCTTTCTTACTGGCCGAATCCATTAATTCAGCCAATCTTGAAGCGGAGCCGTTGAGCTTCGAACGCCTTCTCATGGTATCTAACGTGGGGAATCTTCTAGCCAAAAAGTCGAGGGTTTCGATTGAGGAACTGGCCGGCGAGCCCATCTTTCTTGCCAAGGCCGATTGCGGCTACCGAATGGTATTCGAACAAATGTTGACGGAAGCTAAAGTCGGCCCGCAGACTCTGTTGGAATTCAACAGCGTTGAAATGCTGAAGGCGTGTCTCATAAGAAGCAGTGGAGTAACAATGATTCCGGAAATTACGGTACGGGCAGAAATTGATCGAGGAGATCTGTCGATTCTGCAATGGGAGGACCCGCATATGGAAACGGCCATCTTGATGATTTGGCATAAAGCAAAATGGCTTTCACCCTCCTTGAGGGCATTTATGGATATTTCAAGAGCGGTAATCGGAGATGATGCCAGGGAGTGAGACCATGAAAGGCAGTGCCGCTCGGAGTTTTGAAGTAATCCGACACCTGACCGGAAAGAATTCGGTAAGACCCGGCGTCTATGCACGTCTTTGCGACCGCAGCGAAGCAATCTCCTTCAGCATGGGAGATTGCCGCGTTGCTCCGAATTGGCTCCGCGTCCCACCCAGTGACGACGAGAGCCCTTGACCTGCCTCTCCTCGTGCAAACGGACCAGTATCAATCAACGCACACAACAATCTTGCGTTTTTGTTCACGTGCTGGAGAAAGCCCGCCTTGAATTGCTGCGCCTTGTGATCGAATTTATCGATTGCAACGATCCAATTTATTCGTTTGACCCAGTAATATTGATCGATTAAGAATTGGTTCCGATTTCGAGGCCGAGCCATTCTCTTGTTAGGCTCCACGAGATTCGAAATGCACTCAAACATCGTTAAGACAAGATTCGGTCTTCAGTCAGAAGGAGGGTCCTATGGAAAAGTATGCAACCGTCGGCATCGTCGTGATGCTATTGTGCTTCCAGGTTGTTGTAGCCCAAACTGTGAAAGCGGATGAAGGTAAAAGACTCAAGACGATTGAACAGCTTGTCAAAGAGGCTCATGAAGGCGTGAATTACATAGGCATCGACGAAATGAAAGAGCGAATCAAGAAAAACAACAAGCTTATCTTGTTGGATGTCCGAACAAAGACGGAATATGATGCTGCTCACTTAAAGGGCTCGGCGTGGCTTGAGCGCGGTATAGCGGAATTTGTGCTTGTCCGGACGTTACCGGATCCAAATGCTGAAATCGTCGTATATTGCAAGAAGGGCAACCGAACTGGATTGGTGGTAAAAGCCTTGATAGGTGCGGGTTATAGAAATGTGGTCGGACTCGAAGGCGGCTTCGACGAATGGGTGCATCAGGGCAACACCGTTCATAATTTCTTGGGTGAATTTAAGATGGTCAATCCCAGCAAGATCAATGCGAGTTCGTTTGACGCAGAGCTTTACCAGAGCAAGAACTGATGACCCCATCACCAGGGAATAAAATGCTCGACGTCGGTCGGCGCCTAACCCGATGTGTAGTTTGGGACGCGCCAAGCCCTGGCGCGTCCTGACACGTGACTACTAGTAGCGGCGCCAGCCTCTTCCATAGTAGCCTCTGCCTCCGTACCACCCGCGACCACCATAGTAGCCGCCCCAGTAGGCCGGATAGCCATAGTAACCCCATCCGTACGCGCCGGGATAGCCCCATCCGCATCCGCCGTAGCCGCCATAACCGCCGTAGCCGCCATAACCCCATCCTCCAAACCATGCCATGGAGCTGGCCGGCATCACGGCTGTCAGGGCCGCAACGGAAACCACTAACGCACTGATCAACAACGCTTTTCTCATCATTTACCCCCCTTTAGACTAAGCAATCACTTCTTGGAGTTGATCTTCAATAAGCTCTCAAGGACCGGTCCCCACTCTTGTGGCGAGAAGACTACCCACCTCACGGAGCGAAGAACTCACCGAAAATCGCCTCACCTACTGTCCCCGACCATTTTTGAGAATTCAAGAACTAAACTCCTACCACGTATGTGATGTTTTCGACTGACAAAAGTTTCATTTTTTTGTGTCAGCGCTGTTGAAAAGTCCCCACTAGGGACATATGATGCAAGCAGCCCCAATTCTTTCGTCCTATGGAGCAAACTGTGAGCGAATTGCCATACGACCAACGCGATAGGAATCTGGGCGTACTGCTTCATTTATCATCTTTCGCCGGAATTATTGTGCCTTATG
>DATJPW010000187.1:0-6203 GCA_035506215.1 Desulfomonilaceae bacterium | reverse complement strand
TCCATCATATTGGGTGGCCGGCTTGCTCCAAAATGGGATGTCCGCTTGCATCATTTAATGTGGCCGACTTCATCGGTATAGGCAGCCAATCCGATAATGCTACCCCGAAGGGGACAGCGGGCGGTTGACGAGACGTACCTCGTCGTGGGTAGTTGGAAGGCCGGAGGCGTGGATCTTTGAGATCGCCTTTCTCGTGGCCTCTCCGAGAATTCTTGTATAACATTTAGAATCTTATTGTGTCATATAATATCAAAACGTTACCTAAATAGACATTTTATTGCGTAAAGTAACACTTACCTAATGTTTTTCCGTAAGGTAGTATTATAAGGCATCGAGATCATTAAAAAACGTGGTGGTTTCGGCGATACTCGCTTTCTTCCTCTTCTAAGGAATGGTTAAAGCGCGTATTTCATGTTTGGCAGCAGATTACAATCGCCAATCCTCAGAAGTAAAAAGGCAGAGCCAATTGACCCTGCCTCGTGTCGTACACTTTCTTTTCAACCGGGAGCTTACTTCTTAAATCTCCTAACCCCTACCAGACCCACGAGACCAAAACCAAGAAGCGTCATGGTCGCCGGCTCGGGAACAGGCGCCACGGACGTCGCAGGCGACACCTTCACGATCATGTCATTGTAATCTTTGTCCGAGCTTGAGAACGGGAGGTCTTCCATGCCCAACCAGTAACCGTCTGTGCCCTGGAAAAGGGCGAAATGCTGATCTTGCGCACCAGCCGTGCTAAATGCGCCAGATTGCGTTAGATAGGTTCCAGCCCCTGTGCCGAAGTAGAAGCCGTAGGTTGCAGAGGGGGTAAATGTGGCAGTGGATCCCTGACCGGCAGGCCCGCTGAAAATCTCGGTCATTGCTCCAGTCGAAGCGTCATACCACCCAAACGTATTGCTGTTCGCATTGCCGGCGATTTCGATCTTCAAAGCTGCCTGGCTTGAACCGCTGCTCGTAAAATAAAAGCTGCTGTCAGCAGCCCCTCCCGTGTCTGAAGCGGAAGTGTAAGTTGCGCCCCAGAACGGAATGGCTCCCGGGAAACCTGCAATGCCAGCTCCTGAGCCTTGGGTGCCGTTCAATAAGTACCCAACATTCATGTGCGTTCCATCCGAGGAGCTGTTGTCCCAGTAAGGCTTTCCATCCTGGTCCAGGTTAGTCCCCGTCCAAGTTTGCCAGCCCCCTACTGTGCCAACAACGGAGTCCGCAAAGGCATGGGGAGCCAGTACCAGTGCGCCGACAAACATAAGACAATAACAAAGTACCCTCTTCATTGTGATCCCTCCTCTTTCTAATGGTTCAGTCTTGCACTTCTGAATACTACAGTGGAAGCAGCCGGAACACAATCAGGCGAATGGCTATTTTTTATTGGCAAAAGGACTTAATGCTTTGGGCGAATGACATCATCGAGAAGGTGGCGTCCCCGCGTGAATCACTCACCGTGTAATTCCAGTCTACATCTCCTTATGGTCCAGCTACCGCAACCGATAACTCTATGTGGAGGGATTATGGATTTAGGACTTTTGAGTTTATTAATGATTGCTCGGCATCACGGAACCGCCGCTGATGAAGCTCAACTACGGCACGAGTTCGGACCGAAACTATTCACGGTTGAAACCATCCTTTTGGGCGCCAAGCGCCTCGGGCTCACGGCCAGGCTCGTCACGCAAGAGCCGGGTCGGCTGGACCGCTCGCCTTTGCCTGCCATCGCGATCGACAAGGAAGGGAAATTCTTCATTGCCGTAAAATACGGTTACGACGGCGGGGACAAAACCAAACCCAGAATAATAGTTCAGCAACCCGGCAATCCCAACGCCGAAGTCCTGACGAAAGAAGATTTTCTGGATCGTTGGTCGGGTCAGTTCATTTTCTTTACCTCGAAAATGAGCTACATGCGGGATCTCTCAAAGTTCGATTTCACTTGGTTTATTCCCGCTATCGTCAAATACAGGACGCTGCTCGGCGAAGTCATGCTGATTTCATTTGTGCTGCAACTCATCGGCCTGGTGACCCCTCTTGGTTTCCAGGTGGTGATGGACAAGGTCCTGGTCAATAACGCCATGCAGACACTACATGTGATCGGTATCGCACTGCTTGCGGGCGTTCTCTTTCAAACCGCCCTGACCACAATCCGTACCTGGATCTTCGCCCATACCAGCAGCAAGATCGACGTCGAGCTTGGAGCAAGGCTTTTCCGGCATCTGCTGTCATTACCGATTGGCTATTTCCAGGCGAGGCGGGTTGGCGATTCAGTGGCACGCGTTCGCGAATTGGAAAACATCCGATCGTTCCTGACCGGAAACGCCATCACATGGGTAATGGATATAATTTTTTCATTTGTATTTCTCTTCGTCATGTTCCTGTACAGCCCGACGCTGACGCTTATTGTCGTGATTTCGCTGCCCATATACTTCCTCATATCGATGTTCCTTACCCCGCTCTTGCGAGCGCGCCTGAATGAAAAATTCAATCGAGGCGCGGCAAATCAGGCCTTCCTGGTGGAGTCGATCACCGGTGTCGACACTGTGAAGTCGATGGCGGTCGAGCCTCGCTGGTTCGAGAACTGGGAAAAGCAGCTTGCTTCCTATGTGACTATAGGATTGAGCGCAACCAACGTGTCAAACCTGGCCAGCAATAGCATCATGATGGTGAGCAAGCTTGTGACTGTGTGCATCATCTGGGTGGGAGCGACGCTCGTGATGGAGAATAAGTTGAGTATAGGCCAGCTGGTGGCCTTTAACATGCTCGCAAGCCAGATATCCGGTCCTATCGTGCGCATTGCTCAGCTATGGACTTCATTCCAGCAGGTAGGGATTTCCATGGAGCGCCTGGGGGACATTCTCAATGCGCCCACCGAAGTTGTGGGGCAGAAAAGCCGCATTCCTCAATTGGCAGGAACCATCGAGTTCGACAAGGTATCATTTCGCTACAACCCTGGAGCTTCGGAAGTCCTTCGTGACATCAGTTTCAAGATAAAGCCGGGGGAAGTAATTGGTATTGTGGGCCGCTCCGGTTCAGGAAAAAGCACACTTGCGAAGCTTGTTCAACGCTTATATGTTCCCGAGCGTGGCAGGGTCATGATTGACGGGCAGGACCTCTCCATTATCGATACTGCCTCTCTGCGCCACCAGCTTGGAGTGGTTTTGCAGGAAAATATCCTCTTTTCGGGCTCAATTAGGGACAACATTGCGTTGCCCAATCCCGCCTTGCCCCTTGAAACGATTATCGCAGCAGCGCAAATGGCCGGGGCGCACGAGTTCATCTGCGAACTGACGGAAGGCTATGACACCAAAGTAGGGGAGCATGGGTCTTCGTTGTCAGGCGGACAACGGCAAAGGATTGCGATTGCCCGCGCACTGATTACCAACCCGCGTATCCTGATCTTCGACGAAGCTACCAGTGCCCTGGATTATGAGTCGGAAATGGTGATTCAGCAAAACATGCGGAAGATATGCGCGGGGCGTACGGTGTTGATTGTTGCTCACCGCCTTTCGGCGGTACGCAACGCCAACCGCATCTTTGTTATGGACCGCGGACAAATCGTTGAGCAAGGCTCGCATCACGAACTGCTTGCTGTGAAGAACGGAACCTATGCCCATTTACACGCATTACAATTCGGCCTGAACGGCCCCGAGATACAGATGGCAGCACAATGAGCACTCAACACAAGTTAGAGGCACAGATGTTTCTGGCCGGTCGTTATTGGAAAATTTTTGGGCACTTCTGGAAAAATCGCGATCAACTGGGCGGCAATCTCTTCACGGAGAACGAGGCTGAATTCTTGCCTGCCGCTTTATCCCTGCAGGAAAAACCGGTCTCCCGCGCCTCCCGGATAGCGGCCGGAGTGCTTATGGCCATGGTAGCAATCCTGTTCACTTGGGCTATCGTAGGCCGAATGGACATCATTGTGAAAGGTACGGGTGAAATCATTCCGAGCGGGCGCACAAAAACGATCGCCGCCATCGAAGTGGCCAGTGTCAAGGCAATACACGTCAAGGAGGGGGGGTCTGTCAAAAAGGGAGATCTGTTGATTGAGCTGGACGCGAGCATACCGTCTGCAGATCAGGATAAAGCGATGAGCAGCAAGGAGCAGGCGATTTTGCAGATAGCGAGATCGGATGCAATGATCAGGGCTATTGACAGCCTCAAACCGCCAAAACTGTCGCCTATCCGTGGAGTTTCACCCGACAAAATGCGCGAGGCGCAAAGACATCTGGATGGTCAATTCGAGGATTTCATCACCAAGCTGCAACGCCTTGATGGCCTGATAAACAGTTATGCCCAGGCCCTGCCTCTGGCAACACAGCAAGCCACGGATTACAAGGAACTTGCCAAGAACAATGATGTCCCCATGCATGCCTACCTCGAAAAAGAACAGGCACGGATAGAGCTGGAAGGGAAATTGACGGATGCAAAAAACCAGCGGGCGGCCTTGATTGGCGAAACTAAGCGCACTTCATATGAAGCCCGTACAGAGGGCGAGAAGATTCTTGGAGCCTCTCAGCCTGAGGTGAAGAAAGCAGTATTTCACGGCGAGTTGCTCAAGCTCGTTTCTCCCGTGGATGGCACGGTTCAGCAGTTGGCGGTTCATACGGTCGGTGGCGTAGTGCCTGCGGCGCAGCCGCTCATGAATATCGTTCCTCGGCAGCATCAGATTCAAGTCGAAGCCATGGTGGAAAACAAGGACGTTGGATTCATCGAGGAAGGTCAGACAGCCGCAGTCAAGATCGATGCCTATCCGTACACCAAGTACGGCGTGATTCCGGCCCACGTGGTCCACATATCGCGCGATGCTATCAAGGATGAGAAGAGAGGGCTGATTTATTCCATCATAGTGGAGCTCGATAAATCTTCCATGATTGCTGAGGGCCGTGAGGTAATGTTGAGCCCGGGCATGTCGGTCAATGTGGACGTCAAGACGGGCGAGCGCCGCGTCATTGAATATGTCTTGAGCCCGCTTCTCAAACTCAAAAGAGAGAGTTTGCGTGAGCGTTAACTCAACGGGCACGAGTACGATAATTAGAAAACTCGCATGAAGAGAATAAGCGCGGTACTTATTATCGCTGTGCTCGCTTGTCGGGCGCCCGCCTTCGCCTCCGGCCTCTCGTATCCTTTTTTCGAGGACCCCTTGCGTACCAAGCCCCCTGTACTTGAAAAAGGTGTCATCCTGCCGGGAGATAGCGCCCCGATCTCGTGCACTGCGCCAAAAGATTTTTCCCGACCGCTCGCATTTGACGAAGCGGTTGATTTGGCTCTGTGCAATAACCCCCAGATCAAATACTCATGGGCGAATATCAAGATCCAGGCAGGCGCGCTCGGCGAAGCACGCTCCGCGTATCTGCCGACCGTGAGCGGATCTTTGAACCGCACCAAAGACCGGATCACGTATCCTGACAGTGACGTACCTACCAGCGACGTCACCCGTACCACGTTTATAGGAGGGGCGACCTGGCGTATCTTCGATTTCGGAGGCCGGTCTGCCAATCACAGGGCAGCCCAGAACATATTGGCTGCAGCCCTCGCCAGTCATAGCGCTACACTCCAGCGAGCCCTGGCAGATGTGACGCAAGCCTATTTCGACTCAATGACCGCCAAGGCTGCTCTCAAGGCTACGGCGGAAAGTGAAGCGAATGCCCATGCCACGTTGACCTCGGCACGAGCCCGGGAGGAACGAGGGGCCATTTCCCAAAGCGACAGGTTACGCGCCACCACGGCTTTCGCCAACGCCGCACTTGAACATAACCGTGCCTACGGCGATTATCAGAAATCTCTGGCAGTGCTGGGGCAACTATTGGCAGTGCCGGCCAACACGGTGATACTGCTCCCGGACGATATGACTGTGGACACCGAGGAGATAAGCAAGGACCTGAATGCCTGGTTGGAGTACGCGCAGAAGAATCATCCCGCACTTATTGCGGCCAGGGCCGAGGTTGAAGCAGCTCAAGAACAGGTTACGGTTGCCAAGTCGGCCGGTCTGCCGACGTTCAATTTTGCCACGTCTTATTACCGGAACACCAGGCCAGGAGAAGCCGTTACAGTGAGGGAGGCGAGAGAGTATACCTTTGGCGTGGGGGTGACTATCCCCTTTTTCGACGGATTCTCCAACACATACAAGATTCACGGCGCTCAGGCACGGGTCGAGCAGAAAAAAGCGGAGTTGGCCGACATCGAAATTCGGATCTCGATGGAACTTGTCAAGGCTTATG
>DATJPW010000186.1:0-4326 GCA_035506215.1 Desulfomonilaceae bacterium | reverse complement strand
ACCTGAACCGAGTCTAACTTCGCCGGGATAAAGCCATTCTTCTGGGCCAGAACCTGATAGGATCCGGGTTTGACCTTATCGAAGATCAGTTCGCCTTTCTTATTGGCCTTTTTTAGCTGGTCCTCTTTCGACTCGTTATTCACCAGCTTTGCGTCCACTTCCCCGACCGATTGGTCCTTCTGGTCCACAAAATGGACTTTAACCTTGGCAGCCTCCAAGCTCAATGGAAGGCAAAGTAATACTGCACACCCAATGAAACGATGAAACATGGCGTTCTCTCCTTATCCCATGATGAATACCGACCGTGTATTATAAACGCTCGGTGTCGCCAATTGCATCGATAAAAATTCCTGTACAAGCTCTTCAGCCACTAGAGGATCGCGATGGTCACATTTCCAATTTCCTCAGGTATTCCCACACTACGAGAGCGAGGTCAGAGGCCACGCGATAGGATTGCTCCCGATCAAGCCCGGAGACTATGAACCCAAGATACTCTCGCGTCTCGAATCCCGCAACCTCCAGATTCCTGAGGAAAGCTTGATGCAAGGGTAATCCCAAAACATTCACAACATGGCTCCGGCTCGAAAGTGGATACGCCCGGCCTTCTTTTCGGGTGATGATCAAGGAAACAATTGTTGACTGCTTCTTAATAATGATGTGCACGTAATTCCGCCCATCGAAGCTACATTGATGGGCCACTGGTACCAGGAAATCTTTGGGCAGCGTTTTTTCCAGCATGGATACTAAGCCAATATAGCGGGGCCCCATGGCCAATGCCATCTTCTCAGGAGTGAAAGTCCCGTCAGCAAGGTGGCTGTCAATTGCGCAGTGGATATGAACAGCGGCTCCTAGATTCAAAATGGCTTCCGCCTCTTCCGAGTCCACATAGCGCTCTCTCCACAGTTGCAAGGTACCCCATCCACCCACAATCATTACCGCTATTGCTGCGACAGCTAACGCCCAGTACCATCTGATCGGGTCAGACACTCTCAATTCAGCGGCATTCACCTTGACGTCTCTTTAGTTTGCTGTCGACATCCAGACAACGGAGGCGAAATTGAAAACTGCATTCCTCGGTATCTTACGAGCCAGTGCCCTCAATGAGCTGTGTCAGAACACTCCTCTGCGCATCAGTCAGGCCAGTATAACGCAAGCCGAACCCCATGGCTTGGTGATGATAAACCACTACACCCTGAAGAAGGACCCAAGTACCCTCCGGTAACCGGATTTCGAAGGCGATTTGATCGCCGACGGTAACGTGTCCCGTCGTTTCGATGTAGCAACCACCCAGACTTATATCCGTGGTGCGCAAATCAGATTGCCCAAGATCCTCAGAGCGAACTTCAAGCATCATATGCCGGCGTGGGTAGTGTCTTCTTTCCGTCTCCATTCCCGCCTTCCATCAACAGCAGTCAAACCAACAATATGCTGAACGATCGGGTTCATCTTTAATGATTGGCGCCCTCCATAACTTCATTCTCACTTCGTCAGGAAAGTTCGTGTCGTGTGCATCGTGGGACACACGATCAGCTCTAAAAATGTCCTCTTTTTTAATGAGCGAGAAAGCGGAAGAGGCCCAGGAAAGCCGGCTTCTGACGAGGATTATTTTACACCCCCAAGGGAGGATTCCCGCATAGAAAATGAGCTCTGCTCCTCCTGCATCGCCTTTGGATGATACCAGCATCGCGACCCGAGGGTTCTCGCGATTACTCATAACGAAGGGCCACGATGGGATCCAAGTCGGCCGCGCGCTTGGCAGGGAAGATTCCAAAGAACAGCCCGACTCCGACAGAGACCACAAAGGCAATGATTATCCACAAAAGTGAAACCTGAGTTGGCAGCGAAGGGAAGAAGGTCCGGATGAGAAGACTGATCAGGCCACCGAGGAGGATCCCTGCCCCACCTCCGACACCGGTCAGAGCCATAGCCTCGGTCAAGAATTGCAGAAGGATGTCGCGCTTTTTTGCACCCACAGCTTTGCGAATGCCTATCTCCTGCGTCCGCTCGGTTACGGAGACCAGCATGATGTTCATGACTCCAATCCCACCAACCAAAAGGCCAATGGAAGAAATCACCATGGTCAAGATGACCACGGCACCCGTGAGTTGTTTCCACACGGTTGTGAGAATATCAGGTGAAGCGATGTCGAAATCATCTTCCGCACTGACCGGGACCTTGCGGCGCCGGCGTAACACCTCCCCTACTTCGTCCTGGGCTTTCGGTAGCGAGGCAGGGTCCGAAACGCTGACTGCAATGATATTGTCTTCAATCTCCGGGTACATCTTGTGAAAGGTGTTGTAAGGGATGACCACAAACTGGTCTACGCCAGGACCTCCAAACAGTCCCGGATCTTTCTCAAACACGCCAATTACCAGGAACAGCTCATCATTGACTTTAATCTCTTTGTTCACTGGGTCACTGGCGGGAAAGAGCGTGTCGGCAATGGCCAGCCCAATAGCACAAACCTTCGAGGAGTGCTCGTTGTCAAATTCATTTATGAAACGCCCATCTTTCATGGAGAAAATTGTGAAGATTCGCGCATACTCCGGCTCCGCACTCCGAAGTATGCCGCTTTCAATCCTTTCATTCCCATGACGAATCAGGTTCGCGGTACCCATAAATACAGCACGAGTCTGGAATGCCGTTGCCAGTTCCACTGAAGGGCAATCCTGACGAATGGCCACAGCGTCCTGACGGTATAGATACTTTCTTTTGCGGATCCTCTCTGGCAGCCGGCCGAAGGTGAATGGCGGGATGCGTGTCACAAAGAAGACTTTGCTTCCCAATTGATTCACTCGTTCAGCCACCACATTATTCAGCCCTTGAATAATGGAGGACACGGATATGACGGATGTGACTCCAATGACCACGCCGAGGATTGTTAAAAAGGATCGAAACTTGTTGCTGCGGATCGCGTCCCAGGCGATAAACAAATTGATACGGACAAGCGGAAATCGCATCGCGGTGTATTCCGGCAACCCTCATGTTACTCTCGCCGTAAGGCGTCAATGGGATCCAGCTTCGACGCCTTCCGAGCGGGATAGATTCCAAAGAATATCCCGATCAGGGCGGAAAGCAGGAAACCCGTAACGGCCACCCAGGCCCGCACGCTGGCAGGAAAGGGGGTGAACTGGCGCACTACGATGGCCAATCCAAAGCCCAGCAGAATCCCTAACAGCCCCCCTACGACGCATTGTACCAAGGCCTCGACCAGAAATTGCCAGAGAATGTCTATCTCCCTGGCACCCACTGCTCGCCGGATCCCGATCTCCTTAGTGCGCTCTGTGACTGAAACCAGCATGATATTCATAATGACGATCCCGCCCACGATGGAAGCTATGGAAGAAATCATGATAAACACCATGAAGAAAGCCGAACTAATGCTGGCCCACAAGGATAGAAACGTATCGGAAGTGGCCATGTAAAAATTGTCGGGACTATTAAATGGAACATGCCGCCGACTGCGTAAGATCATCCTTACTTGAGCCTGTGCCGGTTCGATCTTGTCGCTGCTGGAGCATTTGACCTGCAAAGTGATGCTGCGATGGGACCCAAAATCCTTGAAGAAGCAGCTCAACGGGATCAAGACAAAGTTGTCCTGGCTTTGTCCCAGAACATTTCCGATCCGTTCGGCAACCCCGATTATACGGTACGGTTGATTCGCGATCCGAATCCACCGGTCAATGGCGCCCACTTGCGGAAAAAGATGGTCAATGACATCCCTTCCGACAACGCACACCGGGCTGGCCGTGCTTTCCTCGTAAGCAGTCAAGTAACGGCCGTCTTCCACATTGACAGTGCTGATTTCCGCCATATTGGAGGTAACCCCCCGAATGCTGGTGTCTTCTCCTGATTCGTTACCATATTTCACAGTTGTGACAGTCGATACTTGCGCGCCTACGGCCTGGCATCCGTGGCATTGCTCCCGAATGGCTTGAAGGTCTTCCAGGTTGAGGTCTTTGTAGCGTTGCGCCCTTGCATACTCCTGGAAGTCCGTGACAACCAGGGGCGTCTTCGAGACCTGAAAGACATTGGTGCCCAGGTCCGCGATCTTCTCTTCAACGTATAAGTTTGCTCCCTGGACAATGGTCATCACCAGGATCAGGGTCATTACGCCGATAATCAGCCCCAACAATGTCAGAAATGACCGGAGTTTATTGGCTCGAATGGAACTCAGAGAAATGTTAACGGCTTCGGTAATGTTCATTCACGTTCCGTTGATTCCCCGTGGTCATACAGGTTTCCCAAGGGCCATCTAGCGGCTTATCCGGAACCTCTAGCTCTGGAGTGCGATAATTCTCGTAACGGCCCGGAACTGCCCGATCG
>DATJPW010000185.1:0-13838 GCA_035506215.1 Desulfomonilaceae bacterium | reverse complement strand
TCCCTCACCTGGCCCCTGTGCAACTCCACGAGCCTGTACATCTCCTGTCGGCTGGACGCCAAAGTTCGGACGGTGTACTCGTCATCCTCTCCCATCATGCGGCTGTAGTCTTTAACATCCGCATGAACCACAGCGACCAGTTTGCGTTCGGTTTTGTCCGTTGTCATGGGAGCAATTCCTTGGGAATGGAAGGTTTATTTACAATCTCGTCGATGCCTCCTGAACCTTAGCCAGCCGATAATCCATGCCCATCCCCCAAAGATTATCCCCTTTCACTTCAGCCCTGCCTGGCGCAGGGCATTTATCAATTGTTCTTGTACGGCTGGATCTTTGTACGTCTTTGCAAAGACTTCAGCCAAGAACTTGGGGTTGAGCCTTATAAACTCCTCGGCAGTCCTGCGCGCATCTTCCCGGCGGTCTGCCAGGCTATACGCAGCGACAAGATGCACCAAACAGACGGTGTTGTTGGGTTGTACATGGAGCCCTTTCTCCAAGATGGCTATCGCCTTTTGGTTCTGGTTCATCAACATGTGACTGGCACCTAGCCACCCGTAGTAGAACGCCGGGGGCATGGGATTCAGGCGCATCGCCTCTTCCAAAACGGTAATGGCTTCCGCATGTCTTCCTGCCCTGTTGAGAATGTTGCCCAGAAGGGCCAGGGCTTCATGACCGTTGGGATTCAGCTCCACACCCCTTTGCGCCTCAGCAATGGCTTTATCGAATTTGCTCATCTGGGTATAGATCAGGCCAAGCATATAGTGAGTGGTGTCCAACGAATCATCCAGGCTGAGTGCCTTATTCGCGATTTCGTAAGCCTTGCGTCCGGATTCACCAGGGTCTTTGCTCCAACCGAAGAACGCTTCTACCACATGAGTATAGGCTAGCTTTGCATACGCCATCGCAAACCCAGGGTCCAGAGCTATGGCTTCCTCGTACAATGGCCGGGCCTTGTCATTTCCGTCTTTTGTCACCTGAATACTATGCATCCTTCCCTGCAAGTACTTCTCGAATGCCTCCAGATTATTCGTGAGGCCCTTTCTCTGCCACAACGCGGCCTGCTCCCCGTCGGTGAGCTTCACGCGCATGGCCCGCATGACCGCCAAAGTGACTTCATCCTGTAGGGCAAAAATGTCTTTCAGATCCCGGTCGTAGCGTTCCGACCAGACGTGCCCGCCCGTTTGAGCATCAATGAGCTGGGCTGTGATCCGCACCCGGCCTTCTTCCTTGCGCACACTGCCCTCAAGCACGTAGCGCACTCCAAGCTTTCGACCCACCTCCTGCACGCTTACAGCCTTTCCCTTAAAGGCGAACGAAGAGTTCCGAGCGATGACAAAGAGCTTCGGGATTTTGGAAAGACCGGTGATGATCTCCTCAGTGAGGCCGTCGCTAAAATACTCCTGCTGCGGATCTCCGCTCAAGTTGTCAAAAGCGAGCACTGCAATGGAGGGCTTATCAGGGAGCTTCAGTGCCGGCTCTTCGGCCAACGGGCCCTTGTCCGGCGGGGGAGCGGAATGGAAGTGGAAGTACCAAATTGCCACCGACGCCACTACCACTACAACGATCACAACGGCTGTGAGATAGCTCCTTCGCCACGCTGCCGGCTCGGCTTGTTGAGATTTTTTCTTTGCTTCAGCACGTTCGCCGGGCTCTATAAGCACCTTGTACGTAGCCACCGGCTCTGTGATGTTCTTGACGGACTTGTCTCCCACATATTCAAACCCTATATCGAGCCTCTTCTTGACCTGTTCATACGCAGCACCGGATATGCAGATGCCTCCGGGGTCGGCCAGACTTTCCAGCCGAGCAGCTATGTTTACGCCGTCCCCATAAATAGTTCCTCCGTCGTAAATCACGTCGCCGATGTTGACACCGATACGGAACTCCATTCTCTTGCCATCAGGGAGGTGTGCGTTTCGCTCCTTCATTTCTCGCTGGAACTCCACCGCGAACATCACCGCATCTACCACGCTGGTAAACTCAACGAGAAAACCGTCTCCCGCAGTGTCCCTTACCCAGCCCCGGTGGAATTTCACAAGTCGGGACATCTCCTGCCGGTTGGATGCCAAGGTTCGGACGGTGTAATCTTCGTCCTCGCCCATCATGCGGCTGTAGCCCTTGACATCCGCATGAACGACCGCGACCAGCTTGCGTTTGCTCGTGTCCGTTGTCATGGGAACAACTCCTTGAGGACAGGAGATTTGTCTACAATCTCGCCAACGGAGAGCTTAGAGCCATTGGGAAGCTCAATTTGGTACTTTGGAACTTCACAGTTTCCTCCGCCGGGCTGTGGAAGAAAGCCGCTCTTAAGACTCTAGATTCGCTGAAGAGCGGCAACTTGACGGAGTAAATAATAATTTTCCAGGCGCTCTGAAGGTGCTGATTCAGTTTAGGCAGAGTCATTGACGGTTGTCAATAAGTTCTTTGTCTTTTCGGGCACTTGCTGGTCCTTGAATGTGCCGCAATGCCGAGAGAACCGCAGGATACCTGGCCTGCCAATCACCGGGCTCCATGGGACAGGGCAGGGTGCCTTTCGTGCCAAATGAATCGCACCCAAGAATATTTCAGAGCCACATGGTGACCAGTCTCGGGCGACCAGCGCTACCCTAATAAATCCTCCCTTAATCAACCACTTAATGATTCGCGCGATTTCCACTTGATTTTCGCGCGAGCTTCTGATTAATAGTCTGAGCAGTAATTACTTGTCGTGAGGCAGAGTTGCCGAAAGGAGTTAAAGATGACTTTAAAGGTAGTTCGAGAAAAGGCCAGAACTATGGGAGTAAAAAATATCACCCGCTTCAATAAAGAGAAGCTCATCCGAATCATTCAGTCCAGTGAAGGGAATGCACCGTGTTTCAAAGAAATCAACGATTGCTGGGAATTCGGGTGCTTATGGCGGGAAGAATGCCAGAGCTGATCCTTCCAACTTTCAGTGCCTGCCGCAGGATGTGCCGGGGGAAAAGTTCCGTACGAACGGCTTCCCCCGGAATTTATTTCCCTGACTCCTTGATTTAATAAGAATTTTCAAAATTAATGTCCGTTACAGGGGATCGTCTCACTGCTTGAGGCGCAAGCCGCCGAACAGTATTTGTGAAAGCACCTCAATCGGAGACTTTTTCTCTGTGAACGTCACAAAGTGTGTTGTGATTCGCGGCGCCATTCATGTATTCTGGGCGGGCAGCATTCAAGCACAAGAGAGGACCCGGCCCGGGCCTCTACTTGCCTGCGAGGCGGAGACAGCCTTGCGGGGAAATCATTGAGTACTGAGAACGGAGTTACTATGGCGAAGATCACGATTCAAACACTCAGGGACAAGAAGGCGCGCGGCGAGCGTATGACATTCCTCACTGCGTATGACTACCCGTTCGCGATCTTGGAACAAAAGGCCGAGATCGATGTGATTCTGGTTGGCGATTCGATAGGCATGGTAGTCTACGGATACGATTCAACCTTGCCGGTAACGATTGATCTGATGATGCCGAGCGTTAAAGCGGTTCGTTTAGGCGCTCCGGATGTATACCTGGTGGGTGACATGCCGTACATGAGTTATCAACCTTCGGTGCCGGAAGCGATACGCAACGCCGGCAGATTTATGGCGGAGGCCTCTTGTGACGCCGTAAAGGTTGAGGGCGGTCGAGAGATGGCGGAAACGGTCAGGGCCATGTCCAACGCTACAATTCCGGTGATGAGCCACATCGGCCTGACCCCACAGGCTGTGGCACAGTTGGGCGGATACAAGGCCCAGGGCAGAGACCTGACAACCGCAACAAGACTGATTGAAGATGCAAAGATACTTGAAGAGGCCGGGGCTTCCACCTTGCTGCTGGAAGCGGTGCCGGCCGAGGTGGCAGGAATAATTACCCGCCGCGCGTCCGTGCCGGTGTTCGGAATTGGGGCCGGTCCAGACTGCGACGGCCAGGTGTTGGTGATCCACGATATACTAGGCATGTTTGACCGACGTCCTCCCAAATTCGTTAAAAAATACAAAGAGGTGGGCAACCAGATCCTGGAAGGGCTGCGAGAGTTTAAGCAGGATGTGGCGTCAGGCACCTTCCCGGCCAAGGAGCATTGCTACCCAATGCCTGCCGACGTGGCTGCGGAACTGGAGAAATTGTATCCATAACCGCTGGCTGCGAATGCCGGCTACGCAATGAATCGCCGTAGAGTGAGCGGATCACGCGGAAGTGACCGCTGACACCGATTCGTGTTTAAGTCTGTAAGATAATCCCCTCTACGCCCCCTTTATTTAAAGGGGGCAGGGGGGATTTTGAATGCGAATTGGTATGAAGAGTCCCTCCGCGTTTTCTGCGGTCTCTGCCGTGAGGATTTATTCTCGCACTCAGAGGTATCTCATGCGTATAGGAATCGTAGGGATTGGATCCCTGGGATCCGTGATGGGCGGATTGTTTTATGAAGCAGGTCTGGACCCTGTACTGATCGAACGAGACCCGAATGAGGTGAAAACGGTCAAGAAAGAGGGCCTATGGTTGGAAGGCGTATCAGGCGAACGTAGACTCAACCCGCGAATAGTTTCGGCGCCTTCAGAGGCTGGGCCGGTAGATTTAGCTCTTGTATTGGTGAAGTCGTACGACACAAGGGGCGCCGCGGAAACGATAAGGGGTATGCTGGCCGACGAAGGGGTAATCCTGACTCTCCAGAACGGCATTGGTAATTACGAGATCCTGAACGAAGCATTTCCGGGCCGTGTGCTCCTGGGGACCACGACCGTCGGCGCCATGACTCTCGGTCCGGGGAGATTCCGGCATACAGGTTTCGGGCAAACACATTTCGGGGAGGCTGACGGCTCGATCAGAGAGAGAACAAGATCTGTGGCAGCCGCGTTGGAAAAACTGAACGCGGGACCTGTGCACGTGGTGGATAACGCAGTGGGTTGCGTATGGTCCAAGCTGATCATTAACGCGGCCATTAATGCGCCCGCCACTTTGCTGCAAGTGCGAAACGGTGATTTGCCGTTGAGCGAATCAGGTCGAGACTTGATTCACGCAATTGTTCAGGAATGCGTGAAAATCGTGGACGCAGCAGGCATCAAGTTGATTTTCGAAGACCCGGAAGCCAGGGTTCTGGCTGTGTGTGAAGGAACAGCGGCAAATGTCAATTCCATGCTTCAGGACATTCTGGCAGGACGCTCCACCGAAATAGATTTCATTAATGCCGCGATCGCTCGTGAAGGTGAACAATTGGGGATAGCCACACCGGTGAATAAGACAATCGCGCTGCTTATCAAGTCTCTCGAAGCCACGGCGTCGCACAGAATTCCCAAACAAGCGTGAGAGCAGTCTATCTGTCGATTGGTTTAGATTTGACTGACTCTATGCCGGGGTTTCAGTGTCAGGAATTAACGAAAGGGACTGTTAGTAGCTATTGGGTGTGGGACCGGTCGTGGGGCATTCCCGATTGGCAAGAACATGTGAGCGCGCTCCTTTTCGATCATTGGAGCGCGCTCGTCGGTTTTGGCAAGGCGAATCAGAAAAGGGAACCTATCAAGGCAAAGGGCATTCCGATTATTTCTACTGCGGCCGAAAGTATGTCCGATCCGGAGGACTCTTCCGGGTATTCGGAATAAGTCGCAGGGGCCGCAGCGGGTGCCAGTTTTATTGTCACTCCATCTCGAACGATACGGTCCCCCGTTGGTGTGGCAACCGCGCCTCGTTGCGTCTCATATCCTCCGCGTGGCAGAGCGTATTCCTGACCCGACGGCCGGTATTGCCGGTTCATCGTGCCTCGGGAGGGCACATACCCCGTATATCCTGAGGGGGCTGCGCTGTTGACCTCCACCGGGCAGGGGCGAGGCTCATAGGCTCCCGCTGGGAAGGACCACCAGTTTTTGGTCACGGGGCGAACTTTTTGAATCGGCCTGGAACCTACGGCATACTGCTCATAATTGGGAGGCGCTATCTTTTTGACCCGAGGTTCTGCTTTCTTCTTTTCGGTTTTCGTCTCAGAAACTACAGCTTTTTTCTCTATTCCCTTTTTTTCGACTGCCGGCGACTTGGGAGTCCTGTCTGCCTTCTCTTCTGTCTTGGGAGGCGGTGGCGTCAGGACAAGGTCCTTTTCGAGATCGGCCTCCAGCTCGGAATCCTGTTCCTCTGCTGCGAGCGCCTTTCCGCGGGAAGACCTGTCAGACTGCCTTGTGCTGGGCGGAGGAGCCATGGAGCCGGACCGCCTCTCTCGGTACGCGACCGCCGGCTTTGGCTGAACCTGTGTCGTATTCTTTGCCGCAGCCTGTGCCACATTGGAAAAGTCCGCTTCCAAATCCACGTCGGAATCTGTTCGGATGTTTGATTTGAATTCCGTTTTGACCACCGAACCTGGCTGCATATAGAAGGGAGCCGGCGGCCTGTCAGCCGCTGCGGCCGCCAGAGTATCAAATGTCCCGGCGCACGCGCATGAGGCTGCCGCAAAATAGATGGCTGCCGCAATGGAAAGAATTATTCTCATGCCATCGTCTCCTTTCGATAACCGTTCCTCAAGGGGAGGAATATTTTTCATTTTATTTTCTGGACGGCCGGGTTTCATGAACCCTCCTTCCCGGTGACTGAGGAGGGCATATCATCATAAAATATCATTGTCAATCAGAATGTTATAAAATTTTCTTAAAGTATCACATTAACAAAATGCTCGACACGGCCATGTACTTGCCAATCACTCTCCAGGAGCGATAACCATATAATTATTGACAAAACTCGATTCTTTGCCTACGCTGTCGAAATTTACTGTAAAATAGATTGCTTTATTTCGGTTAGGACTCGAACTAGATGGGGCCGACGGGTTAGTAGTTTCAGGGTCCGTTGGACCGTGGACGTTAAGAGAGCTGGAAAATAAGCCGCATTTACCGGTTCCTGGAAATCGGCAGCGCAACTAACAGCAAGGCTCCGAGGAGATATTGATGCCTGGAAGAGAGAAGAAACCCACAGTAGATACCGATGCCGGTTTCGCTTCAGCGGAACCCGAAGAGCAACTTCCTGCCTCGACGGAAGGAGACGAATCACAACATTACGTGATAGCCTCGGCCAAATCTATTCCAAGACCCGGAACCGCTATGGCGTCTCCGCCGAAGGGCTCAATCGGCAAGGTCAGCGTGTCGCTATTAGGTGACCTCGATTCCGCGCCGGTATTGGAAGAAGTTCAGAAGATCAACAAAGAAGCACGGGAAGATGCGCGCACCCCGCTCATGACTGTGATTCACGCCATATTGGCCAAACATGGTGGGACTATGCCTCTGGAGGACTTGGCCGGGCAAGTCGTCAAATACTGGAACCGGACCTTTCCGCCGAGCCCTTACAGTAACGAGGAATTCGTCTATATCATGATGCGCAACTCTGACAGTGTTCGTATCTCTGAGTAGGGGCCGGTGGCCGAACTCGCTGGACGCGTTGCTCCGACGAAGTTCACATGTTTAAACAGTCGTCCTCGGTTGGAGGATTCCCCACTACGCGGTCCGGACATGATCGCGACGCGCTAGTACCCGGAATCTCACTTGGCAGGAATTCGAGGGTTTATACATAACGTATTGATATTGTAACACTAAAAAATATAGTTTGCGATTTCACGTGCCTAAGGTCTTCTAGCCATTTTTCCGCATTTTTCTCCTTGACACACTATATGTTGTGGCGATAAAGATCCCCTCCACAAGATGATCCGCTTTCAACAGCGATCATCGAGTCATTCATCGTCCGATTCCCGGGACTTTCGAGCGAAGCTTCAAGTTTATTGCAATACGGCGGGGTGAATATCCCGTAATTCACTGACAAACAATGGGACGGTGGTCTCATGAGTTGTTTGCAGGCTTTTGAGCGAATTTTGTCGCCGATGAAAGTGGTTCGCTTTCAAGCTCCTCCGACTATGCATGTCGAAGACGCTGTCGAGGACAGTGTTGAAGAAAGCGACTCCGAAGGGGGATTGCATGGCTAGCGTAAGTGAAATCGTTGAATATCGTAAAGAGACGCCTCCGCGCATGGAAACCACTGATATGGCCCTGTTCGTCAGGACCTCCAGTGAGGCCATGGACGGCTGGGACCGTACAAGAATTGTGGATGCGCTGCTCCGGGAAACCTTCATAGATGAAGGTACGGCCCAGGATATCAGTATAGAAGTTGAAAACATTGTCAAACGGAGCGGCATCACAGTTATAACCGCGCCCTTGATCCGTGAGATGGTAAATGCCAAGCTCCTGGAGAGAGGCCTGGAACGGGAAAGGCGCCTGCACACTCGCCTTGGTGTGCCATTGTACGATGTGGAACAATTGATAGCTCATCCCAACAAGGAGAACGCGAATGTTCCCCATGGACCGGAGGCCACCAACCTCACGTTGGCCGAAAACATCAAGAAGGAATATGCCCTTTTGAATGTTTTCGACCAGAGTGTCGCGGACGCTCATATGCGAGGTGACATTCATCTCCACGACTTGGGATTTGTTGACAGACCGTACTGCTCCGGTCAGTCTCTCGAGTACATCAAAAGATTCGGTCTGAATCTACCTAACTCCCTTGCCATGGCCAAACCGGCCAAGCACCCCGAGGTCTTGCTCGCACACATGGTGAAGTTCGCGGCCGCGCTGCAGAGCCATTTTGCCGGGGCCATAGGATGGGACGCTGTAAACCTTTTCTTTGCTCCTTATCTACGGGGCTTGCCCGCGGGTGAGGTCCGTCAGTTGGCCCAGATGCTTATTTTTGAATTTTCGCAACAGGCCGTCGCTCGCGGTGGGCAAGCGATATTCACTGACATCAATTTGTATTGGGAGGTGCCGAAACATTTTGAAAATGTTCCGGCCATCGGGCCTGGCGGTTCCTTCACCGGGCACACGTATTCCGACTATCTACCGGAGGCCCAGCAATTCGTGCGGACGCTCTTCGACGTCTATCGGGAAGGCGATGGGGCCGGACGGCCGTTCTTCTTCCCTAAACCGTTGGTCCACATAACAGAGAAATTCTTCGAGACACCGGGCCACGAGGAATTCCTGTTTCATATTTGTGACATAGCATCGGAAAAAGGGAACACCTACTTCGTATTTGATCGGGGCGAGACCGCAAAAATATCTGAGTGTTGTCGTCTTTCATTCAAGTTAGAGAAAAGCGACCTGGACGACGCGGTTCATCCTTGGAAAATGCGATATTCCGCGATGCAGAACGTGACAATCAATCTGCCGCGGATCGCGTACGAGGCTAACGGCGACGACACAAAGCTTTTCTCATTGCTCACTGACAGGATATCACTTGCATCAGAGGCTCACCTGCAGAAGAAGGCTTTCATAGAGCGACTCCTGGCTCTCGGAGAATCTGGGCCTCTGGCGCTACTCTCCATGAACAGGGATGGTGAACGGTATTTGCGCATGCACAGGGTCACCTATCTTATCGGTATGGTGGGTCTCAACGAGATGGTCCAGTACCATACCGGCGAAGAGTTGCATCAGAGCGAAGATGCCATCAAATTCGGGCTCCAGGTGATAGCGCACATGAATCTCGTCGCCGCACGGTTGAGCCGGAAACACAACATGCGCTTCGTCCTGGAACAAACCCCTGCTGAGAGCACTGCGTATCGATTCGCGAAACTGGATATGAGACTTTTCCGTCAGGCGGAGCATGTTGTGAAGGGCAATCTCAACCTGGATGAGATCTACTACACCAACTCCACACTGTTCAACGTGGGCGCGCAAATGGATGCCATCGAGAGGGTAAAGAGGGAAGGGCTGTTCCACCCGTTGATCGAGGCCGGTTCGCTCACCCATGTGTGGCTCGGAGAGAGCCGTCCCAGCGCGGAGTCCGTGGCCAACTTCATCAGGAAGACCTTCCGGATGACCCAAAACGATCAGATAGCATTTTCGCCTGAACTGACCGCCTGCGTGCTCTGCGGTCGTACGACGAGGGGTCTGCATGACCTTTGCCCCTATTGCAGCTCGGACCAGGTGGAGCAGATCACCAGAATCACGGGTTATTTCACAAAGGTGGCAAGCTGGAACAAGGGCAAGAAAGGGGAACTACGCGACAGATACCGTGCCGGCATGGTGGGTTGATGGGCTGTTTCTATTAGTTGATATTGCATTGATTGAGGTTTGTCCATATTGTCTCAATATTACAGGAGGTTGGATATGACATACCTATTTACTAAGCAAGGCTGTACCGCGTGTGAATCCATCAGAGAGAATGTAGACCTTCCCAGAGTGAAAGGCCTCAAGGTGCTCAACCTGGACGGAGAGAATTCTGAAGCCCTGGCTATGCTGGCCTATTATGAGTGCGTCACTTTGGCAGAGAAGCATCTCCCCATACTGGTTTCGGATTCCCAGGAGGTGATACACGGGCCTCTGAACATAACCAGATATTTGAAAGAGCATTCCGGCTGAAAAGAGCAGGTTTTGCGGGCGGGGAGCGAACGATCCGGGGGTAAACCTTCTTGAAAGGGGGTTTCCCTCGGATCCCTCTTCAACAAACTCATTTCCTACAGGACCGAAACGTATTCAATTGACTTCAAGATCGGCGAGAGAGATGGGGAACAACCAGTTCGGAATCAAAGGATTCATTTCCACGTCATTGATCGATTGGCCGGGTAAGATCTGTTCAATCGTCTTTGTAGGCGGATGCGGGTTCCGATGCCCCGCGTGCCATAATCCGACACTGGTGCTTCACCCGGACTCACTCGACGATTACCCGCTTGACGAGATTTGTAAGAGTCTGGCGAATCGCAGTAAATGGATCGATGGAGTCACAGTCACGGGGGGGGAGCCCACAATCCGGAAGAACTTGCCGGATCTATTGAGAATCATAAGAGGTTACGGAGTCAATATAAAGCTTGACACCAACGGGTCGAACCCTGGGATGCTCGCTGACTTGATAAGGATGAACCTCATTGACGCTGTATCCATGGACGTGAAAGCCCCACTTAACTCGACTGCCTACTCCGCGGCTGCGGGCGTTACTGTTGATATTCATGCGATAAAGAGCTCGATTCAGCTTCTCCGGCGTTCTTCGATGGAAGTGATTTTCCGCACCACCGCGATCCCGGGCCTTGTCGAAGAACCTGAACTGGAAAGTATCAAGGCCGCACTGGGCGATGTGCCGCGATTTGTCGTTCAGTCATTCCGGCGAACAGAAACACTGGACCCTTCGTTCGCGCACATACCGGAATTCAGCAGAATACGCGTGGACGATATGCGGGAAAGGTTCGAGATCCATTCCTCGAACAGCCTAACTTCTCAAAAGCAGGCGTGTGGCGGACTCTTTTAGAGCGCATCGGTCGGCGCCGTCAGGTAATCCGGAAAAAAAGAAACGACAAAATCGGAAATTTAGCGTAAACTACACCTCTTTTATAGGCGGGGACTATTAGGTGAAAGGAGGCAGAATGCTGAGTGTTAAACTGTCGAAGCTATTTGTTTTGGGTGTGATATTGATCATAGGGATCATTCCCTGTCTGGCGGACGCCGGTTGAGCCGGCTGCTTTCCCTCCTGGGGAGGAGGATCAAGCAGTTATGCGTCTTCAGGTGGATATTACGGCGGATACGGGTATGGTAGCTATGGCTATGGATATGGATATGGCTATGGATACGGTTATCCCGGTCAGTACGGCCAAGTGCGAACTAGATCGGCAAAGGCGAAGAGCAAGTCGCCCAAGCCCCGCACGCAATAGGTTAGTAGAGTAGCAAACGTTTTTCTGAAAGCACATAGGCCCAGGAGGAAACTCTTTTGCAAAAGAGTTTCCTCCTGGAACTCTTTTCAGAAAACTCCTATACGACCACGGTGAAGCTGGAAGCAGGCGAGATGTCTGCATACCCGCACACGGGCGCCACTGATTCCTAAGCAATTAATTTTGTAAGCCGTTTTGGGTTTTGTGCACCCGCTACCTTGGCAGCGGGTGCGCCATATATGGGAGTTCTTTGCGGGGGTCGGGGGGCGGTTTTCTCGCAAGAAAGAGTCCCCCCGGTGCCTTGAAGCTACGGAACGACCTTTCTTATATGCCCCAGCCGCCGGCAACTTCGAGGATTGCGCCGGTGATGAAGCTGGCGTCATCAGAGGCGAGAAACGCTATAGCCGCCGCTATTTCCGCGGGGACAGCCGACCGGCCGAGAGGCGTTTCCGAGATGAACGCCTCTTTGTATTTGGCGTCCATCATGTCACGTATCGTCGGAGTGTCGGTAAGGCCCGGGAGGACCGCGTTCACCCGAATTCCTCTGCCGGCCCATTCTCTGGCCAAGGCTTTTGTCAATCCGATCAGACCGGCTTTGGCAGAGACGTAAGCAGACTCTCCTTTTGTCCCCACCTTCCCGTAAATCGATGAAACCAGAACGATTCTGCCGTCCTTCTGATTGATCATGAAAGGGCCGCATGCTCGGCAACTGTTAACCGCGCCAAGGAGGTGCACTCCCCAGACCGCCTGAAAATCCTCGGGACCGATCTTCAGAAACCCTCCTGGTCGGTCGAATCCGGCATTACTAACAAGGATGTCTATCCTTCCGAAATGGGAATGAAGTTCCCCAGCGCATGCGGCCACGGCCTGCGTGTCCGACACGTCCGCTACGAGCTCAATCGATCTGCCCCCGCTGTCGTTAATAATTAATGCGGTGTCAGCGGCTGATTCAGGGTTCCTGTCCAGTATGCCGACCGCTGCCCCCTCTTGAGCGAAGCGAAAGGCTGTGGCTTGTCCGATTCCTTGACCTGCTCCCGTGATCAGCGCCACTTTGCCATTGAATCTGGGACCGAATTCCCGTGAAGCCATTAGATCTGAGTTGCTCTTCATGTTCCCCCGATTCTATCTATCTCTTAATTCCGAAATATTCTCTGATACTCATCTTGTCACAGGGCAGCATAGATACCTCGTATGTCGACTTCAATCTTTTTATGCGATCCAGTGATTCCCGGACGCGCTCTTCCTGTAATTCGCCACGCTGGATGGCTTTAAGAATTCCGGTTCGCGCGGCTGACACCTTCTCGGGGTGATTGCAAAACAGCAGAATGTCCGCGCCCGCGATGAAAGCCTTGACCGCGCATTCATCGGGTGAGTGGCCGCGAGCGACTGCGGCCATGTCCAAATCGTCAGTGATTACAATTCCGTCATAGGCCATTTGGCTCCGGAGCAGTTGACGGATCACTGTTCCTGACAAAGTCGCGGGGTCGTTTGGGTCTAACGACTCGTAGATAACGTGCGCGGTCATGATCATCTCCACGCGCGCGTCCACCGCCCTCGCGAACGGGAGCAAATCGCTCTTCCCGATCAGGTCCCAGGGACGAGTATCCACCGGCAGGTCTGTATGCGAATCTACTGACGTTCCGCCATGACCGGGGAAATGTTTGCAGCAAGGAATGACACCGCCCGAACGCATTGTGTGGATCACAATAACCCCGAGATTTGCCACGGATTCGGGGTTGGAGCCATAGGACCTGTCTCCGATTACCGAATTGTCAGGGCTTATTGTTGGGCCCAAAACATCGAGCACGGGAACAAAGTCCAGGTTGAATCCGGCCATTTTCAGTTCACTGGCAGTGACTTGGGCAAAGTGTCTGACGGCCTCTTCGGGCTTCCTTGATGACGCCAGTTGGAAAGCGGAACCGAACTCGGAAAAAGGTCCTTTTAAACGACGGACCCTGCCACCTTCCTGGTCCACTCCAATGAATATGCCTTCTGACGACCGGTCATGCGCGTGGATCTGCAAGGCACGGTTCAAGGCAGCCGTTTGCAGAGGGTCCCGGATGTTGCGTGCAAACAGAATCACACCACAGGGATTAATATCCTCTATCAAGCTTCGCACCCGCTTGGTATAGCGGGCGCCTTCGAAACCTATCATAAAGAGGTTGCCGATATCGCGCTCGTTCATGATTTGCTCAGAAGTTACATTG
>DATJPW010000184.1:0-7205 GCA_035506215.1 Desulfomonilaceae bacterium | reverse complement strand
AAGGAGGCGACATTCGTGCTGATGCCTTTGGCCGCCAAGGAATCTAGATATCCGCCGAGGGTGGTCCAGGTGATCGGGTAGGTGATGTCCCCCTGCAACGATCGCATTACAACCTTCATCGTGTCGGTGAGGGGGCCCATTGATTCGCCCTCTCCCATGACTTCGAGTGTCACGCCCTGTCGGATGTCGCTCTGACTTCTGCCGTCCTCGATGAGCGATTCATTGGCCCAACTGAGCATGTTGATAAAACCAGGTGCGACAGCCAGGCCCCGGACGACGATCTCTCGCCGCGCTCGACCGGGAAGGGAGGGCCCAATCGCGACGATTGAATCTCCCGTGATGGCCACGTCGGCGACGAACGGCATGCCGCCAGACCCGTCGTATATCGTGCCACCCCGGAGGAGGGTATCGTAAGCCACGGGGGAGTGACAGGCTCCAAGAAACAGCGAGAAGCCGGCAATGACAGCAGCCGGAGCAATAGTCCACACAGGGTTCCGAGTAGCCAGACCTTCTGAGTCGCGCACGTGCCCTCCTGTCAGTCAATAGGGTTGAGACCGGTCAAGTCTGCTATCCCAGGCCTGGCAGACAGCTCCCATCATGAGATCCGACGATGGACCGTTTCTTTTCTCTGCCTGACGTATCGACTCACCCGCGGTTCCTTCAGTTTCGGACTTCACCGCCTCGCCCCGGTTGGGATCGGGGATTGCGCGCCTCGGACGCAAGTTACTTATGAGCCGCTTTATCAAACTTGAGAAAGCTCACCAGAGCGCCCTTCTTCTGAAATTGTTCCAAGAGCTCCCAGCCGAGCCGTTCGTACCATTGTCTTTGATCAGTAGTCCACAGGTACACAGTTTCAAAACCCTTGGACCGCGCAAATGCGCAAGAGTCTTTGCACTGTAGGCCGGGAGATGACTCCACCATTGCTCGTAAATCCATGTGGCAACCACGGTGAGGAGATCAGGTCGGTCGGAAAGCGTAACGATTGTAAGAGACAAAGGATTCTCTCGTTTCACAATTGCCCGCAGAAGATCGGTCAAACATCCGTGGCTACCCGCCGCCCCGCCAGAAGGATGAACTCATGGTAAACAAATGCCCCAGGACACAGGGGCATTTTCTTACGTCACCACACGAGTCTATACCGCCTCGGCTATGCGGAGAGCGTCGACGCAGGCAATTACTTCGCCATTGCTTTCTTGACAGCGCCGACGATGGCCAGTAGCACACCCCCCCCTGGACACTTACCTCTTATCCGATCATTCGCCAGATGAGCAGCAGAACGATTGCGCCAACCAACGACATGAGAAACCCGGCCGGGTGAAACTTCGAGCCTTCCGCAGGCTTCTTGATCAGGCCGCCTATCCACCCGCCGACAAGGGAACCAAGGATCCCTACGATCGTGGTCCCGATGATACCCATGTGATCTGCACCCGGGAGCACCGCGCGGGCAATAAGGCCAACAACAAAGCCAGTTACTGCGGCCCATATCCAGTGGATGAGTTTCATGGCATCCCCCTACTTTGTGTCTTTGGTGACGTACGTTTTGTTCCCCTTGCTGTTGTAGTAGTAGTGCCCGCCCTTCGGACCTTCGTATATCGCCTGACCGTCTTTCGTCTTGCCGACGATCTTCGCACCAACGAAGTCCTTGACGTATGTCTTTTCCCCCTTGTCGTTCAGGTAATAGTGTCCGCCACGCGAGCCGGCAAACACTGTTTTGCCGTCAGCCGTCTTCCCCACTGCCTCGTCTTTCATCCCCATTGCCTTGTCTTTCATCGCACCCGCAGTTGAGGTGGCTTTCTCTTTTGCCGCGGTTCCCTCCTTTGTGGCAGACTCCATTGCTCCCGCTGCCGTCGAGGTTCCGGCTTCCTTCATCTTGGCGGCCGTCCCCTTCATCTTCTCTTTGAGTGCTGTTCCTTTGGCCTCTTTGCTCTTCAACTCCTCCTTCGCCGAAGTCTTTTCCTTCAGCGCCTTTTCTTTGAGCTTCTTCACCTTGGACTTCATTGTAGCCGTTTTTGTCGTATCCTGAGCGAGCGCAACGGGCCGGATTTGGGCCGTCAGAAAGGCCGCACCCAGGATGAGGAACGGTATGAGTCTTTTCATTTAGTGCTCCTTTAGGTGATGGTGGGTGAAGTGTGTGAGGTACCACCGGGGAACTTTGTCGCGGGAACGCCGAAACGTAGCACCTTTCCACTTGAACCGCAATAGGCGATTCTGATCTCAAGGTCCGGCTTACCTGCATTGCCTCCTGATCACCTACAGCCCCAACGTCATCGAATGTTGACAGGCAGATTGATCGCCACCAGAAGCACAAGAGCCCGACCCTCGCGGATTTGGCTCATTGTCATCTGATCCGTTGATGCTCACGGTTTGGGGTGAACTGCGGCCCTGTAGACCGCAATCCATTCACAGAAACTCAACAACGACGAGAGTTCTGCAGAAAATAAAAGACCGCTTCCGCGAATTGCGGAGACAGCCGAATGAGGTAAACGAAAAGGTATGCTGAATGTGGGATTTGAACCCACGACCTGCGGTTTACGAAATCGTGGCGATCCCTCCTTATTGTGAACATGATTTGAATTGGACATTGTTTCAAATCCAGTTCACGAAGCCGTTTGAAATACCTATCAATCAGGTGCCTATCTGTATCTAAGCTGACCTGGTCCTGTTGACATTGCGAAACGTCGAAGCGATATTCCCACGAGTCTTTTTCGCCAAATCTCAGCCCTTTGTGTGTACCACGTAGTAGACAAGAGAGCCGTTGATGAATGACGCCCCTTTCTCGAAATTCCGTTCATTCTATGACTCACTGGTCCGATCTGCCACATCGAGGGGCATTCTCTTTGCCGACGCCCAGGACCTCGCCGGGGATGCCGTTGAACGCGCCCTGGCCAGTTTTGATCCCGCGAAAGGGGAATTTCCGGCTTTCTGTCATACGATCCTTTCCAATCTCATGAAGAACTACTGGCGTGACAGGAAGAGGACAGAGGAATACGCTGACGTTGATGGCCCGGCGGATCCGGAGCCGTTCATAGATGCTCTGGAACTCGCAGAGTCAGTTCGCGAGATCCGCGCCGCTGTCTCAGAAATCAAGAAAAACCTCTCACCGCAAGAGAATACATTTCTGAAGCACCTGCAGGATGTGCTGGATCAATCGGGCCCGAGGGCTATATCGGAAGCGGCACGACGAACAGGCCTGACCCCGGCCAAGGGATGGGACCTTTTCAGGAAGATTCAAAGGAAGGCCAAAGGAATATCGGCCAGACTTGAATCTGATTTGTTCGTATCGGAAGTACGGATCGAGAGGCCGGTCCCCATGATGCCTGCGCAACAACAGCCCGATTTCAGTTTTGCCTCGAGAGATATACTTGCCCGATTCACCCCCGAGCAGCTCAAGCTGGTTGAGTCCTACCTCCCGTAGTCCCCGTCTTATTGGGATGCCAAATTCGGCCCGTGGGCGTGTATAAGAATACACAGGCCGTACTCACGCACCCAAATTAGGAGGGGAACATGCTTCGGACCAGGACGACAGACGATGCGATCAGAATAGGAAGACACTTTTCCGTTTCCTTCCAGCGCACACTGCGGCTTCCGGAAGACGGAAGAACCTACCCCCTTCCCCCGGGGCTCGGCCGGTTTCCCATTCACAGGGTCGCTGATTACGCAGACCGGGTGCCCGAATCCTGGAGAAGACACGGGGGCGTGTTCATCCCCATGTATCAAAGGGAAGCGCTCTGGATGGCATTTCAGGGAGCTGATTGGAGGCCCAACGCCGTCAAGATCGGGGTCGGAATGATCAATGCACTCTCCGGGCATGCCTGGAATCAATCGCTTTCAAAAGACAAACAGGACTACATTGTCGTCCCCGAGCAGCCGTGGCTGGATGGTATTAACGCCGGGAAGGGCTTGATCAGGCAGTTTGTTGCCATGCCGCTTGGCATGGGTTACACGGTGGAAGGCCAGATCACGGGGCGGGAGGAAGCGGGAGGAATGCAAATCATCGTCTATGATCCGAAACCAGGGAAATTTCCCGAAGAGGAACCGCGATGGGGACGCAGAGGGTCTGATTACATCTGCTGCTGCTCACAGGCAGGTCCGGGAGTCGAGATGGGCCTCGCCGCAGGCGGGAAGATGGAGCAAAAGATATACCCGGATTCATACGGTATCGACACCTGGGACGTGCACACGTTCGGCCGAGTCTATGTCCACATCGTCAATAGCATGATGTACCGCGAGATCACGGGATCAGAGCCGCCCCCAACACCCGTCACCGCGCGAGAATACACACGGTACGGACTCCCCTGGTTCGATCTCTATGACCAGGAGAAGGCCACTATTGAAGAATCAGGTATTCTCACGGGAGTCAAAAGTACGGGGGATTTGGACAAGAAACTGGGATTTCTGTCCCAGCAGGATGACGCACCTGTTGACATTCCTGCTACCACCGTCAAAGGACTTCATCCTGACGAGGAAATCGTGCCCGACGGCCAATGGTGACAGACGTCATGCGCTATTGACTTTTTAGGAAGCCGGTTGTATGTTGCGTTCAGAGCAACATCGTCGTGAGTTAGGCGCTACTTGCCGCGACGTTAAACAAGGAGCTAAAGGCGAACCGATAACAACAAACCCTCGCCTGAAGCGGGGGTTTTTTATTTTTGGTCTATTCTGCCTGCCAGCGCCTACACGCAAGTCACCACAATCGCTGGAGGAAATATGAGTCCTTACCTGGACGATACGTCGAGGCTCGCGATATGCACTAAGTGCTTTGAGGTTTGTGGCTCGGTGTCAGTTGAAGGGGTACTGTACCAGCAGCTCTGCTCATGCCGTTCGCGCAGGGCACACCAAGCCGTCACACTTGCCCCGCGGAAAGACTATGCCACTTACGTCGAGCTCTGCCGTGCTTGCGGACTCGAGGCAATCCGGAGCGGTTCCAGGTGGTCCGAGTTCTTCTGTGCCCAGTGCCACGAAGTCATCCGGGATCTGAACCGAACACTCGGCGTAGCCCTGATCCCGATCGGAAGGCACTCAATTATGAACTCCATCTCGCTCAGCGGTAAAGACACCGAAGAGCAGCAAAAGATCGATTCGTTTGTCAAAGGACTGCGCAGTCTCTGGTATCGAATGGACGCGCTCAGTGACTGGCGAAGGCTCATGGTTGCCCGCAGGTGTGCGGAACTTGGTTTCAAGGGGGGCAAAACCATACCGCTCGATGAGTTCCTTCTCAGGGCACAGAGGGTGGATCGTGAAGCGATCAAGAATGCCTCCATCCGGAAGCTATTTGCATTCTTTGAGGTACCAGACGCATATGTCTTGACGGATCTCTCTCAAACGGCGCGTATGAACTGAACCCGATCACGAAGAGGAAAGAAGGGTCATGAAAGGTGAGTATCTGTTTGCTCCTGAATCGGTCTCCGAAGGACACCCGGACGAAGCGGCGGACAGAGTTTCCGATGGCTCCTTGGTGCTTCCCTCAGTCAGGATCCTGATGCAAACATTGCGTGCGAAACGCTTGTTACAGAGAATCTGTTCGTGATCGCAGTCAAACATCGGAGCCTCATATGAGCTGGACAACGACGGCAGTAAAGATCAAGCGCAACGAGCCTTGCGAGCATGAGTTCCATAACTGGAACGAAGAGAACCTGAAGGTTGCGATGAAGTGGTTGAAGAAGTATGCGGAAGCACATTGGATAGTTACGGTCTATCACAGAAAGGATGGAGGAAAGTCATCAACGACTCATCGAGCGAACGACTGAAGGACTTCAACCTCAATGCGGAAGATCTGGGATGGAAGCAGGGCTTTCGTTTGTCTGTCTCGCACCCACATCCATTGACCCAGGAGAGCTAGCTGTACAGATAGCGCCCCTTTACGTCGAAGGACCCATGGGGCGATGGATCGTTCCCTCCAGGAGGTGAGATTGAGGCTCATCGGGTCCCGTTCCTGGGCGTGCAAATCGTGGCACCCATCGCGGTTGTTAACACGAATGGACTCGAACTCGCCCTGTCGTGCAGCGTGCCTTCAATACCCCTCTCAGGTTACATAAACTCGTCCGTCATACATGTCATCGGGTCTGGCGCTCTCGCTGGCGGTTTCTTGCCACCGAGCAGTGATGGAGCAGCAACTGATCTCGATCATGATCAGAGGCTCTGTGTCGCCCTCGCGATAAACTATCAACCGACGGATTGGTTCATGAACCTTGAAGCGATCCACGGCTCTGGACTTTCACACGGGTACCCGGGAAATGTCCCGGTGTATAAAACGGGACTGTTTGATTTCAATACCCCTGCGCACACTGCTCCGTCAACGATAATCAATCCCGGCGCAGGACACGCGTTCTACTCATCGGGTGAAGCAACGGTCGAGCCTTCCGCATATATCACGAACCTTCTCGATCGTTCTCACTTGCTCAAAGGCGCCTACACCACCGGAGCAAGCTGGAAGGAACAGCGAAATGTGGTGCTCAAGGTCTCCGTGCATACATAGACCAAAGAATGCGGATAGCCGCGCTCGCTACGGTAAGCTATCAGGTCGTGAATGTGGCGTCAGCGAATCCAGAGGTGAACGTTATCAGAGGGCTCTTGTGCTCATCACTGTGCAACATCCCGACTGAAATGCTGAACGGGATATGAACAGCAAGGAACATGAAACGGACACTATTCGCGTAATTCTCTCCGACCTCTGCCAGCGCAAATCCTTGATTATGTCGGTTTCTCTGCCTATTTTGTTCTGTTAGGATTGTCTGAACTTGAACCGATCTTTGGCGTCAGAATTCTGATACCGCCTGCATCCCGTCCTTTATCAACACAGGTTTTTTCCTTTTTTCCCTGGCGGCGTGCCAAGGGTGGAGCCGTGTACTCACGTGCAGGTGCATCATTACGAAGCCTCCTGAGAAGATCTGTTTCAGAAAAGGATTTCGGATCAAAGACAGGGGCATTTTTGCTCCTTTATTACAAATACTCTGATAGGCATTGAGCAAAGAGTTTCGACATAGAATTGCGCTGTTGGTGCTTCTGGTTTACGTGCCTCTCCTTTCTACCGAAGAGTTTACGCATCACCACGAGTTTTGTGTTCAATCCGCAACGAGTCACGGTTTCGCTGGAATTACGGGCCAGGGAAGCGCTCTGCACAGCTATCACAGTGACGTCTGCTTTGCATGTCTCTATGCCTCGGGCCATTTCTGCACTGCGCCCTTTGTCCTGCCCCCCCCTGACTT
>DATJPW010000183.1:0-9237 GCA_035506215.1 Desulfomonilaceae bacterium | reverse complement strand
TGAGCCGCATGCTCTGACCTGCTGAGCTACACCGCCACTAGAAGGAAAAATAGCATTCACATGCCCAAAGTGTCAAGGTGCCCGCACTACTCGGGTACCGCGGTGTGGCCGGCCGGAGAACTTGCTCGCAACCGGTCCTTTCGCTATTTTTCACCAGTCCCGCTACAGCGGCAGCTTCTCTTTAAGGGGTTTCGGCGGGCTTACAACGGCCTCACCTGCGAGCACCTGTGTCCCATGCTGGTTGACACACGTGGTCCTGACCTTTATACGATTCTTGTCTGCCAGGACTTCGATCACTTCCACTCGCGCTGTGATGGTGTCACCAATGTGCACCGCCGCGAGAAAGTCCAGTTCTTGATGTATGTATATGGTGCCGGGCCCTGGTAACTTATTGGCCAGTACCGTTGAAATGAACCCAGCTATAAGCATACCGTGCGCGATCCTGGTCTTGAAAAAGGTCTTCTGCGCGTAAGGTTCATTGATGTGGGCCGGGTTGAAATCCCCGGTCACTCCTGCGTACAGGTAAATGTCGGACTCGGATATCGTCTTTGTAAACTCCGCGGAATCACCTGCCTGAATTTCGTCGATGGTCTTTCCTATCAAAGTATTCTCCTCCGGATATGTTCGGCTTCCGCCTCCACGTCGTCGAGATCTTCCAATTAAGTTTTCAGCCCGAATTACCGTTCAGCCTCACCCAATCCCTTATGGCCGCAAAAGCTTCCGCGCCGTCAGCGGACTCGACGAGCGTTTGGAACAAATGTCTGCTTTGGGAAGCACGGCTGACAAGTCGAAGCAACTGAAGTTGTATATCGGGTTCAGCTTTGGGAGAGAGTATCAAGAAAACAAGTTTTATGGGCTTGTCAGTGGACACGTCCGATATTCCGTTCTTGGTTATTCCGAGAGCTGTTATGGGCCTGGCAAGATCGTCCATTCGCACATGGGGAAAAGCGACCCCCTCATTAAAAAACGTTGAGGACTCCTGCTCCCGCTTTAGGAGTTGGGTCAAAATCATGTTCGGATCATCTATTCCGGTTTCTTTGGTTGATTCCACCAGGCCGCGGAGCACATCTTCTTTTGGAATCGGCTGATCCCACAAAAGAATTCTGCGGCTGGAAAGCGAAGAACTCAAAGAGGGGTGAAGAGCCGACTTGGCAGCGGGTGTTTGCACCGGTGGTGGGCTGGGGGCCTCCGGCACTCGGGGCGCTGCGACTTCCTCGGTCCCAGAAGTATCGAGCACCACTACGGTCATTCCTTTGGCCTTATCTATCAGGTTCTCGACTACGTTCTTTTTTCCCAAGAGCCTTTTCCATAGCGGCAAAACCCCCGGTCTACCGATTACAATGTGACCGACGCGGTATTCTTTTGCAAAACGCAATATGGTGTCAGCAATGTCTTGGCCCTTGTAAGTGAAGACCATCGCGCCCAGTTGCTTGGCAAGAGTAAGCGTCCCGGACAGGATGCGTTGCGTATGAAGGTCCACCACCGCGGGTTCTTCCGAAGGGGTTTGAACATAAACCGCATACCAATTTCGATTCAGTCGGCCTGCCAGACGCGAGGCATAGCGGAGCAGCATTTCGCTGTTGGGTCCGCGAGAACTCAGGCAGACCATGACCTGATCCGGAGTGGCCGCGTCTGCTTCCTCTATGTGTTCGCGCCTTCTGAGGTCGATCTGCGCGGCAAGTTCTCTCAGGGTGAGTTCTCGTAGAGTTTCGAGGTTTGAATCCTTAAAGAAGTGAGAGAGAGCGGTTTGTATACGTTCGGGTGGATAGATTTTGCCTTCCTGCAAGCGCTTTCGGAGATCTTCAGGGGTCAAATCCACATTCACGATCTCGTCTGCTTCACTGATGACACTGTCTGGAAGCCTCTCGCGTACCTTGACGTGAACGGTCTTTTCCACGGTGTCATAGAGACTTTCCAGGTGCTGTATATTCAGCGTGGTAATGACGTGAATCCCCGCTGCCAGGATATCCTGGACATCATGATACCTCTTCGGATTTCGACTTCCCGGCGCGTTGGTGTGGGCCAATTCGTCGATCAGCGCTACTTGAGGTTTCCGAGCCAGGATGGCATCAACATCCATTTCTTCCAAAATTACACCGCGGTATTCCTCACGACGCCGGGGGATCACTTCCAGACCTTCGGCCAGACGGACTGTCTCGATGCGGCCGTGAGGCTCCACCAGGCCAATCGCCACGTCGATGCCTTCAGCCTTAAGTCGTTGGCCCTCCTGGAGCATTTGATAAGTCTTTCCGACACCGGCGCCGTAACCGAGGTAAATTTTCAAACGCCCCCGTTCTGCCCGGCGAATCATCCGGAGGAAAGAGTCAGCTCTGTTTTCAGCCGAGAGGGTCTGTTTCAAAGTTTCCCTTTCAAACATTTTTCCACTGCGCTGCTATGGCGCTCCGTACCGTCTGCGGAGTTCCAGGTTGACTTCGAGCACGTTCACAAACTTCTCGCCAGTCAGACCGAACCATGGCGCTGAGGCGTTTTGCTGTAATACCTGGTCGATCTCTTTCTTTACTGTCGCTGGGTCGCGTTTCAGATTGGCTGCCCATTTGGTGGCAACCCTATCAAGCTGATACTCGGCATTTTGAAGCGTGATGTGCGGATCAAGCCCGGAAGCGGAAGCCATGACCAGGTCTCCGGGGACGTCTTCGAGATCGGCTTCAGGATGCTCCTCTCTCCACATCAGGCAGAAGACGGACTGAATGTCCGAGCCCTCATTGACAGGTTCAATCTTGGTTTCACTTTTGCCCCCGGCCGTTTCGTGAGTGACGGCAGCAGGGAATTTACCTGGGTATTCCTCAGAGAAATTCTTGAAGAACAAAACCGCCAGGTCCGCAGCCTTGGGTTCGGGAGTGGCGGGGTTCTCCTTAACCCACTTGGCCACCAGGTCCGGATGAGCCTTGGTCCAATCGTCTACATACGCGGCATGTGTAGGATCGCCGGTAACCCATGCTTGGGCCAGAGAGTTGTGAAGGTCTGCCCACTGAGCCACGATGTGCGGCTTGCCCTGGTAAAGATCTTTCTGAAACCAGCTTTCGATGTCCGGCGCCACTGGCTTCCCGGCTTTGGGACCGGTTCGATATTTCATGATCGGGCCGAGCGTCCGAGCAACCCGATCTCGTAGTGCATAGTTGGAAGCCGCCAGAGCGGATGATGTGGAGGCAGATGCATCGTAAGATGCCGCAGACGGACGAGGCTGAAAGTATTCGTCTTTGGTAAACGGCTGTGCAATAAGTTGTGAACCCACAGGCTTTCCGTCAGGCCCTTTCAGAATGCTACCGTTGGCTTCGAACGGAAAAATGGCCTGTCCGATACCCCATAGTATCAAGGGGTAAATGACGCAGCAAGCAAGTACCAGCACTAACAACAACAAAATACTTTTCGAAATATATCGGAACATAGTTATGTCTCCTTGCTCAGCTAACCAGATGCAAGCCGACTATGACAAGATCGATGAGTTTGATCCCAATAAAGGGTAGGATTACACCCCCGAGTCCCCACACCAGCAAGTTCCTACGCAACAGGGCGTCAGCGCCGAGCGCCCTGTAACGAACCCCTTTCAGGGCGACCGGAATGAGCGCAGGAATGATGAGCGCATTGAAAATCACGGCCGAGAGAATCGCAGAAGTCGGGGAATGAAGATGCATGATGTCGATCGCCCCCAGCCATGGCAAGGTCCCCGCAAAAAGGGCAGGGATGATCGCGAAATATTTCGCGACGTCATTGGCGATCGAGAAGGTCGTCAAAGAGCCTCGTGTGATCAAGAGCTGCTTGCCGATTTCCACGACTTCGATGAGCTTGGTCGGGTCACTGTCCAGATCGACCATATTGGCCGCTTCTTTAGCCGCCTGAGTGCCGGCGTTCATGGCCAAAGCAACGTCTGCTTGAGCTAAAGCTGGGGCATCGTTGGTTCCGTCCCCCATCATTGCCACGAGTTTCCCGGCTGCCTGTTCCTTCCGGATGTACGCGAGCTTTCTCTCTGGAGTGGCCTGGGCCAGGAAGTCATCGACTCCGGCCTGCTTGGCGATGGTAGCCGCCGTCAGAGGGTTGTCTCCGGTGATCATGACGGTCCTGAGCCCCATCCTTCTCAACCGCTCGAAACGTTCATGCATGTGAGGTTTCAAAATGTCTTCAAGGACTATTACTCCTGCAATATTGTCATTGTCGGCGACGACCAGCGGCGTTGCTCCGTTGGATGCTACATTGTCTACCAAAGTGCTCAACTCACCCGGTACCATGCCGTGGTTCTGCTCGACTAGATTGATGATGGCGTCCGGCGCTCCTTTTCGTATTCGTTGCCCGTCCGGAAGGTCAATCCCGCTCATGCGGGTTTCCGCCGTAAAAGGCACAAACTGACTGTCATCGGGCACTACGACAGGACACGCGGTTTGATTCTCGCATAACCTGACGATGCTCTTGCCTTCGGGTGTGCCATCCGCCGAGGAAGCAAGGGCAGCCAACTGCCCGACTTCAGCAGCGGAATACTGCCCAATTGGAAGGAACGTCGTTGCATTCCTGTTCCCCATGGTGATCGTGCCCGTCTTGTCCAGCAGCACCACGTCAACGTCGCCGGCCAACTCTACCGCCTTACCGCTCTTGGCAATAATGTTGGCCTGCAGTGCGCGATCCATGCCCGCTATTCCGATGGCTGCGAGTAAAGCGCCAATAGTGGTAGGAATAAGGCAGACCAGGAGCGCTATCAGGGTCGGCACATCGGTGCCGAGGCTCCTTATAGGTTCTTGAATGCCCAGGTAGCTCATCATGTACTGCTCGGCGTTCCAGGCCATCGCCCAGAGAGGAATTACCACGATCAGAAAGGCTAGCGACAGAGCAGACAGCACTAGAGTGAGAGCGATCTCATTCGGGCTCCGCTGACGGATGGCGCCTTCTACCAGCCCTATCATCTTGTCGAGGAACGATTCACCCGCTGCGCTGGTTATCTCAGCAACAATTCGATCAGAGAGTACAACGGTCCCGCCGGTCACACTGGATCTGTCACCACCCGCCTCGCGAATGACCGGAGCTGACTCGCCTGTAATCGCGGACTCGTCAACGGAAGCAATTCCTTCGATGATTTCTCCGTCGCCGGGAATCGTTTGTCCTGCCTTTACCACGACTCGGTCCCCGGGTTTCAAAGCCGTCGAGGAAACCTCTTCGATAGCTCCCACCGCATTCAACCTGTAGGCAATCGTGTCGTGACGGGCCTTTCTGAGCGATTCGGCCTGCGCTTTACCGCGGGCCTCCGCGAGGGCCGTAGCAAAGTTCGCGAACAGGACAGTCAAGAACAGCCACGCACCAACCCAAATGAAATAGCTTAGCGGCACCTCACTCGCTTCACTGCCCCATGCAGCTCCAAGGATATATAGGAGGGTCAGAAAAGCCCCGACCTCAACCACGAACATCACAGGGTTCTTCCATTGGACGTCCGGCCGCAGCATGGCGAATGCCTGCTTCAGAGCAGTTACCGTCGTTTCCTTTTCCAGCAGTGCTTTCCGTTTCATGCGTCGCATCGGCCGAGGCTGTCCTGCGGGCAAAGAATACTGCTCCACCGCTTTTCCAATATTTGAAACTTCGCTCATATCGCAATTCCTCGCTGGGATTTCCGTAATTTTCAGCAAACGGTTATTGAAGACTCGCGCTTAGCCCCCGAAAGGAATAGGCCCGAACCGCTCCGCAATAGGCCCCAGCGTCGCGACCGGCAAGAAGAGCAGGGCGCCCACGATGAAAATAGTCCCTATCAGGAGAATGCCAAAGGTGGCGGTGTCGGTGCGCAGAGTTCCCAGGCCAAATGGGCTCGATTTCTTTGCCCCGAGGTATGCCGCCATGGCAATCGGCGCCACAATCGGTAGGTAGCGGCTGATAATCATCACGAGACCGGCCGCGATATTCCAGGGGATAGCCTCAGGATTGGGATTCGGATTGTTTGCCAAGCCGTAGACAACCTGCAATCCGTCAAAAGCAGAGCCGTTGTTCGCCGAGGCCGAAGAGAAATTGTACAGCATTTGAGAAAACCCGTGAGCGCCGGGATTGCTGACGGCTTTGAGTCCCCAGTCCGTCGCGGCGAAGAGTCCGGTGGGAAAAAGAATCATGAAGGGATGGACCAGCAGAGCAATCGTTGCAAGCTTCATTTCACGAGCTTCGATTTTCTTGCCCAAGTACTCAGGGGTTCGCCCGACCATCATGCCGGCAATGAAGATCGCGATAATCACGTATATCAACATGTTAATCATGCCGACGCCCTTACCGCCGTAGATGCAGTTGAGCCACATTCCGATCATAGGCGACAAGCCGGCTATCGGGTTGAGGCTGTCGGCTTCTGCGTTCACGGACCCGCACGTCACATCTACCGTAACCGCAGCGTACGTCGCACCGGCTGAAGTGCCGAAACGCAGTTCTTTGCCCTCGAGATTGCCCAGGTGCTGGTCCACAGGTAGACCCGGGGTAGCGGGCAGGTTCACCACTCGCTTGCCGCCAGGAGATGCGGCGCTTGGGATTTCGAATGTTCGGGCAGAATGAGAAAGCAATCCCGGATTGGGTTTCAAAGTGTCAAAATAAACTGACCAGAGAATGGTGCCGATCATCAAGATCATCATGACCGAAAAAACCACAAGCGCATGCCTCAAACGACCGAGCATCCGGCCGTACATCAAGACCAACGCAAACGGGAAAACCATCATGGATAAGCAGTTCAGAAAGTTCGACAAGCCTGTCGGGTTCTCGAAGGGATGTGCCGCGTTCATGCCGTGGAAACCGCCGCCGTTGGTCCCGATCATCTTGATGGATTCCCAGGCCGCGACCGGACCCACAGCAATGGTCTGTTGCTTTACCTCACCCTTGTCTGTGGTCCCCATAGCCCCGGGTTCCAGGATCGAGACGGCAATTGAGGACTGCAAAGTCATGGGGCTGCCTTGGTGGATGAACACGAGGCTTATGACCAGGCAGATAGGCACGAACATGTAAACCACCACACGCCACATGTCCACGAAGAAATTGCCGATCTCGGATTCGCCACGAAGCAGTCTGATGATTGCTGTTAGTGCGCACAAGCCGACACCGGCAGATATGAAAAGCATGGCTATACCGAAGAAAATCTGGCTGAAATTCGACAGTGTCTGTTCGCCGGAATAGTGCTGAAGGTCCGTATTGGTCATGAACGAGGTCACGGCTTGAAACATGGTTGTGGGGAAGATCATCCCCTTGCCATCCGGATTCAGCGGCATCCAGGGCTGAAGAGCCAGGACCACATAGCCGTAGACAAACAACATCGTGTTGAATACCAGTAATGAGATGATATATTGCTTCCAATTCTGTGGGCCGCTATCCAGGAGTTTTTCGAACCACCCCAGGATTGGCAAAGGTCTGTATTTCCCTTCCATGATCCACGCAATGTAGCGACTCAATGGAAAAGCAATAATTGTCGCGGTTGCGAGAAGCGCAAAGGGAAGGAGCCACGTCTGCATAAACATCGTTTAGTTCCTTTCGGTATCCAATTATCTTTGTTACCCTTGCTCAGAACCATTCCGGTCGTACAAGGGCTAGAATAAGGTAAACGACCAAAAAAGCCGCTACAGCCGCAGTAACATAGATCATTTCCTTGACTCCTCCTAGACCGCTAAATTTTTTCGCAACCTATTAAAAACAGGAACATTAGTCCCATCATCACGATACCCAAAAGAAACATCGCTAATAACCAGATATCCAGGTTCATTTTTTGGATTCCCCCTAAACTCGTTGAAAATCTTGTTAGACGAAGCCTGTTGAATCAATATTAAATATAGAATCAGTTACTAAGAGTTCTCTCTCCGGATATAGGGTCCGCTCTCTTAAGAGAAAAAGAGAAGGTGCTTCCCGCTCCTTCAGTGCTTTCTACATTCACGGTCCCTCCATGGGCCGCGACTATCTGCTGCACGATGGAGAGCCCCAAGCCTGCCCCGGATTCTCCGGCTTGACCTGGTACACGAAAGAATTGTTCCAAAGTTTTTTCCAGATATTGTTTTGGAATTCCAATTCCCGTATCTGAAACTGAAAAAGTTACGTTGTCTTCCGACGCTTTCGCTGAAACCGAGATTGCACCGCCCGGATTGGTATACTTCAAAGCATTGGACAGCAGATTGGCAAACACCTGAGCGATTAACACGGGGTCCGCGATTACCTCCGGCAAGTCCTCCGGCAAATTGGCTTCCAAAGCGATCCCTCGATCATGGGCAGATCTGCGAAAGGGCTCCACCGATTCGAAGGCCAACTGATATGCAGAAACCGCTCGGCTCTCTAGTTGCGCCCTTCCCGATTCGATACGGCTTATGTTGAGCAATTGTTCCAACACCGAATGAAGGCGGTCGCTATCTTCCCTCGCGACGACAAGCAACTCGGCTTGCTTCTCTGTCAACGGCCCTGTTTTTTCTTCAAGGAGCAGGTGCAATGCCATCCGGACTGAGGTCAAGGGGGTCCTGAGTTGATGAGCCACGGTAGATATGACGCCTCGTTTCAGGTCATCCTGGTTTCGCTCCTGGGTGACGTCCGATAGAATGAGGATTACGCCTGTGGGGTGTCGATCAAGGTCCAGGATCGGTATTGCCCTCGGCCGGAAGTAGCGCTCCTCTCCTTGTACGAATCGCTGAATAAGTGCTTGACCGTTAGCTGTTTCAGCGACTCGGCCTGTTCGGACCGCTTCTTGAAAAAGTTCCACCACACGTTGAAATTGCAGACTGAAGATCGTTTCATTCGGCCTGATGTCAAACGCATCCAGGGCCGTGGCACTGGCGACTTCAATATTTCCGTCCACATCAACTACGGCAACTCCATCGGGAAGAAATTTGAAGGCCTCTTCAGTCGAACGCTGAATTCTATCCAACTTCGCTCGATTCGTGCGTCGGAATTGCCGGAGGCTGGCGGCCATAGCATTAAACGCCTCAGAAAGCGCGCCAATCTCATCTTTGGAATCCGCTGGTACCACGAGGTCCAAGTTGCCTGATTTGATGTCATTGGCCGAAGCGATCAGTTTGGCAATGGGGCGAAGTATCCACTTGCCGATGAGAAGCATGAACACCGCAGCGACAATTCCTCCTACCATCAGCAACATGGTCATCCGCTGCCGTGCCGCGGTTGCAGTTTGCCGAGCAAGCTGGTTGGCATCACTCATATTTTGTTGATTCATATGCAGGATTTCGTCGGCAGTAGCTTTTATCTGCTCGAACAACGGCAGTAGCCGAGAGAAATATGTGTCACGCCTTT
>DATJPW010000182.1:0-4104 GCA_035506215.1 Desulfomonilaceae bacterium | reverse complement strand
AAAGATGTTAAACTCAGGGCGCAAAGGCCGAGAGGCTGAACGTGCTCGGGGCACAAACATCTAATATGAAAGGGGCCAGGTAATGATTTACATCGGAATGGACGTTAGCAGCAAGAGTTTTGTGATCCACGCGATTGATTCGAGGAAAAAAGTTGTTTGCCGTGCAGAGATACAAGCGTGCAAGGAGTCGTTGTTAGGGATCTTGCAACGGTTGGGGAAAGAGCGGAAGCTGGTGGTGTTCGAGGCCGGCAATCAGATGAAATGGATAGCACAGACGCTGATGGAAGTGGAAGGGGTTGAAGTCCATGTGGCGCACCCCAACGAATTGAAGTGGATCAGCCAGTCAAGCGGAAAGACCGATAAAGTCGATGCCCGGAAGATGGCGGAGTTGGCCCGTGGAGACCTTTTGCCCCGCAAGGTGCATATAGTAGAAGGTCATGTCCGGCAGTTGCGGGAGATGTTGAGCGGGCGGCAGGTATTGCAGAGTAAGCGGGTAGCCTTGATCAACGGCATTCGGGCAATGCTGCTGCAGGAAGGAGTAAGGCTGCCGGAAAAATTCTTTGACCGGCTGGACTGGCGGGAACGGCTGGAGAAGGCGCCTGTGAGCGAGGCGACCCGAAAGATCATCTCAGCCTACATGCACGGGATATTGGGGTTGCATGCAGCCGAGGATGAGCTGACAGCCCAGATACTGTCGATCAAGGATGAACGCCTGAAGCAGTTGGAATCGATACCAGGCATAGGGTCTTTGAGTTCGCGGGTATTGCTTGGGGCGCTCGATGATGCAAACCGGTTTGACAATAAGAAGTCGGCGGCTAAATACGGGGCGCTGACCCCGACGGTACATCAGAGCGGCAACGTCAACCACCATGGGCATATTTGCCGGGATGGCCGCCATGAAGTAAGGAAAGTGCTGTTGCAATGCGCACACACCATTGCCCGCATGAAGAGCTATGACGCCAGGCCGCTCAAGGAATTCTTCGAGCGGATCCAGAAGCGTCGCGGGAAGAAGATCGCAATAGTAGCATTGGCAAGGAAACTGTTAACCATCGCCTATGGAGTTCTTAAAGCTGGAACATATTTCGACCCTGTGAAGTTGTCTTTAAGAGCAGCATAGCCAACCGCGGAAGTGACCAGGTATGTTCCGATGCACGGATGGTTCACGACAGTCTGGTAAGCCCGCATATCCCTTGGGGTAGTAAGAGTCCGCTCTGGAGATTGGGACGCCTGACTTGAACCGGAATGATGAGCATCAGAGCTCGAATGGGAGGTTAACGAACCATTAATGCCCGCAATTGGGCAAAAGAACTACAGGTGCGCCCTTAATTTCTACTTGACAGAGGGCCACTTCATGGGAGGAATATATGTAGCGGAAGATTAGTGCTAATCGGCTTTTTTTTATGTCAAGCCATGCCAGTTCAATTACCGTCCATGTCTAACTTCCGGCTTATCATGCGCCGCCAAGCTTCAGGAGTCGTGATCAGTGTGGAGATGTAAGACCATGATTTATGCGGATTTACGAGGACATGACCGTTTGAAGGCAATCCCCCATTCCCCCGTCTTAATACAATCTTAATGCTTTCCCGCAACATTTTAATACAATCTTAATGCCCAATATGATCTCATAATAAGTTTATGTGCGGATCATATATCTGCGCATAAACCATCTGAAATCCGGAGATATTGATGCCCACAAATGATTATCAAGAAGGCGGCGTTTGGTTCAAGAAACTTACCCATGCTATTTTTGGCGCACCAAAGAGTCTGCAGGACAAGCACCTCTTTCACAAGATGGCCCTGATTCCGGTCCTGGCCTGGGTCGGACTCGGCGCGGACGGCCTGTCATCTTCGGCCTACGGTCCGGAAGAGGCTTTCCGCGCGCTCGGTTCCCACACTTACCTGGCGCTCCTTCTCGCCGTTTTCATGGCCATGACGGTCACCATCATCTCCTATGCCTATTCTCGCATCATCGAGCATTTTCCCCATGGCGGCGGCGGTTATATCGTCGCAACACACCTTCTGGGAGAAAAGGCGGGCGTTGTTTCCGGAAGTGCGCTGCTGGTGGACTATATTATGACCATCACCATCTCCATAGCTTCCGGTGTGGATGCTATTTTCAGTTACCTTCCCCTCCACTGGCACTACCTGAAGGTTCCTTCCGCCGGTTTCCTGATCATTGTCCTCATAGTCCTCAACATTAGGGGGGTGAAGGAGTCGGTTACGGTTCTGGCGCCGATCTTTATGACCTTTGTCGCGACCCATCTCGTCATGCTCCTCTACGGAGTATTCGCCCACAGCGACAGGTTCGTCCCGGTGGCGCGCGACTTCGGCGCCGGGATCCATCATGATGTCTCGACCCTTGGCGTCATGGGCATGATGCTGCTCTTCCTGCGCGCATACTCGCTGGGAGGTGGCACCTATACCGGGATCGAGGCGGTTTCCAACGGTCTGCAGATCATGCGCGAACCGCGGGTGCAGACCGGCAAGCGGACCATGGTCTACATGGCAACCTCTCTTGCCTTTACGGCCTCAATACTGCTTCTCTGCTATCTTCTCATTGCCCTGAAACCGGTCGAGGGCAAGACACTCAACTCGGTACTGGCCGATTCCCTTTTCCATGGCTGGCCCATGGGCAAATGGATCGCTTTCATTACCATCTTCTCCGAAGGGGCGCTTCTTCTGGTCGCCGCGCAGACGGGCTTCGTGGACGGGCCGCGGGTCATGGCCAACATGGCGGTCGACTCCTGGTTCCCCCATCGTTTCGCCGCCCTTTCGGAACGCCTCACCATGCGCAACGGGGTAGTCCTCATGGGAGCCGCTTCCATGGGCCTTCTCCTGTATACCCGCGGCTCTGTCGATGCGCTGGTGGTTATGTACTCGATCAATGTTTTCATAACCTTTTCGCTCTCGCAGCTGGGTATGTCCCGCTTCTTTATAATTCGCCGCAACGAAGATCCGCAGTGGAAGCGTCATCTCAGCGTGCATCTGGTGGGGCTCGTCCTTTGCGCCACGATCCTGGTTATCACTACGATCGAGAAATTCACCGAAGGCGGTTGGCTTACCCTTTTAATTACTTCGGTGGTTATCGGCCTTTGCTACCTTATCAAAAGTCACTATGTCAAGGTTCGCGCCGGGATTGCACAGCTCGACGAGACGCTTCTGGATTTCCCGATCCACGGGCCGGTGAACGACTCGCCCGTCAAAAGGAACGAGCCGACCGCCATCCAGCTTGTCTCGGGTTACAGCGGATTCGGGGTTCATACGCTTCTCTCAATTCTTACCACCTTCCCGAAGACATACAAAAACATCATTTTCGTCTCCATAGCGGTTATCGATTCGGGCTCGTTCAAGGGGGCGGAGGAGATGCAGGCGCTGGAGGGCTCGATAAAATACGGGCTTGAAAGATACGTGGACCTGGCCCGCCGGCTTGGGATTGCCGCCGATTACCGGATGGCCGTGGGGACCGACGTGGTGGAGGGCGCGACGGAAATTTGTCAGCAGTTGGCCGAGGTGTATCCGAGGGCGACCGTATTTACCGGCCAGTTGACGTTCAGGCTGGAGAAATTCTACCACAAGATGCTGCACAATGAGACCGCATTCGCCATACAGCGCAGGCTCCAGTGGAAAGGGCTCACTACGGTTATATTGCCGATACGGGTCAGGATTTGACGATATAAAGGCAACTGCGAAGCGGAAAAGCGGGGAAGAATTCCGTGGTTTATTCCGGCTTGTTCAAGGGCGAAAGATCGACCAGCCGGGCGGACAGACGGGAAATCTCATTCAGCAGGGTTTTGTCCATTTTTTTCAGCCAGCGTTTCGGTATGCTCTCAAGGCCGTAGTATGCCCCCGCCAGCATGCCGGCTATGGCTCCGGTGGTATCGGCGTCCCCTCCCTGGTTGACCGTTTTGACGAGGCATTCCTCGAAATCTCTCGTTTTGAAGAAATAATGGAAAACGGTCTGCATCGTATCCACCACGTATGCGGTGGACAGTCCCCGGTAGGGTTCGAAACGGAAATTTTCGTTGTCGGCCAGCATCCTTTCCACCTCCTCTCTGAGGGTCGTCTTCGAGCGACCGAACACCGCCATATGCAGGAGCCTTCCAA
>DATJPW010000181.1:0-3530 GCA_035506215.1 Desulfomonilaceae bacterium | reverse complement strand
AGGAGCAACGGGTTCTGAGACCGCTCAACTATCCACCGGGAACCCCCGGTTTTGGTTACGCGGTTTTGAGGAACAATGGCAAGGCCCTGTGTGTGGCGAATCTGGAAGGACGAGTTTTCATGGACCATCCTGAATGCCCCTTCCGAACGATGGATGAACTGATTGCGAGGGTGGACGGCCAGTTCCCCATAATGGTAGACTTCCATGCCGAAGCTACATCTGAGAAAATAGCAATGGGTTGGCATCTCGACGGCAGAGTGGCCGCATTGGTCGGGACGCATACCCACGTTCAGACCGCGGATGAGAGGATCCTGCCCAAAGGAACGGGGTATATCACGGATGCGGGAATGACCGGGCCTGTCGACTCGGTCATTGGAATGGACAAAGAAGCGGTCCTCGACAAGTTTATCACCTTGCTGCCTCACAAATATGAGGTGGGCAAAGACGACGTTGAGGCACAGGGGGTGCTTCTGACTTTAGACGGAGCTAACCGTAAATGTCTGGCCATTGAGAGGATAAGAGAGAAAGTTCACGGTTGAAAAAGCTGCGAATTTTATAGGGCCTATAGGTCATATTGGACCTGTGATGACGCTATGCGTCATCTGCTTGGAGAGACATGGAGATCGACCAGCAAATAGAAATTATAAAGCGCGGCGCCGTCGACCTGATCAGTGAAAACGAACTGAGAGCCAAGCTGAAGAACGCGAGAGACCAGAAGAGGCCTCTCAGGATCAAACTCGGTCTCGATCCCACAGCTCCGGACCTCCATCTCGGCCACACCGTCGTTCTTCAGAAGTTGAAACAATTTCAGGAACTGGGTCATACCGCGATTTTCCTGATCGGGGATTTTACCGGCATGATCGGAGACCCCACGGGCAGGATCGAAACGCGACCGGCCCTTTCCAAAGAGCAACTCCTCGAGAATGCGGAGACTTACAAGAAGCAGGTCTTCAAGATACTCGACCCCGAGAGAACTGAGGTGAGGTTCAACAGCGAATGGTTCGAGGCGATGAACGCTGCTGACATGATCCGCCTCTGCGCCCAGTATACGATGGCCCGGATAATGGAGCGCGAAGACTTCAGAAACCGTTACCAGAGCAACCTCCCCATAAGCATCCATGAGTTCCTCTACCCGCTCGTTCAGGGCTACGATTCGGTGGCGCTGAAGGCGGATGTGGAGTTGGGCGGTCACGACCAGATATTCAACCTCTACGTAGGCAGAGACATCCAAAAAGCCTACGGTCTCGAGTCCCAGGTGATAGTCACGGTTCCTCTACTGGAAGGGACCGACGGCGTGAACAAGATGAGCAAGAGCTACGGGAACTATGTGGGAATCGATGAGCCGCCAGACGTGATATTCGGAAAGCTCATGTCCATATCGGACGAGTTGATGCTCAAGTACTACGAGCTTTTGAGCGACATCACGCTGGATGATTTGAAAGCGCTGAAAGAGGGTATAAAATCAGGTCATGTGCACCCGAGGGACGCCAAGGTAAAGTTTGCGAAGGAGATGGTCGAGCGGTTTCACGGGTCGCAGCAAGCCGAGACAGCACATCAAGCATTTGAAAGAATGTTCAGAGACCGGGAAATACCCGATGACATCGAAGTCGTGAAGATGAAGAGACAGGACGTAGACAAGTGGCTGCCAAAGCTCCTTTCGAATCTCGGCATGGTTCCTTCAACGACTGAAGGAAAACGGATGGTCGGTCAGGGGGCGGTCGCAATAAACGGCAGCAAGGCCACGAGCGAAGAATTCTCTTCCGGTGACTTGAGCGAGCTTATAATAAAAGTGGGAAAGAGGAAGTTTAAGAAAGTCGTCATTGAGTGAAAAGCAGCATAGCGCGTGGAGCATAGAGCAATATTTCGCTCCTGCTCTCTCAGGTTCCAGTCAGCCAGGTGCGAATCAACCGCCTTCAACAGGCTTCTCCTAAGTTGCCTGGCAGGCGCAAAATCTGCTATAATTGAGCTACAGGAATCTATCCCTCCATGAAGAAACCGCTTTTCGTGGCCTCTCTTGCCGTTTTGGTCGTGTGTCTGATCGCGCCTTCCGTTGGTCATGCCAGGGGAGGGCACGGCGGAGGCCGCAGTGGAGGTTTTTCTCACGGGTACGCCGGAAGACACGGGACATTTGCGGGGCACTACAATACCTATTCATCCTATCGACCGTCGGTCTCATCCTTTCGCCCTTCATATTCGTCTTACCGCCCTTATTACTCATCCTACCGTCCTTCTTACCAATTTTATCGTCGTCCATACCCGGTGTACCGTCCGTTCTACTATTGGGGCTACCGACCGTTTTTCGGGGCGTATCCCTGGTGGAGTTCTTACTGGTGGGACCCCTTCTATTATCCCTACAACGTGCCATACGGGTACTATGCGGACTGGACGGCCCCTGAGACGTTAACAGACGCCGGGTTGGATTCTGCCGCTGATTCGCTCGCGTATCCGGACCCTTCGTACCAAGCGGGCCAAGGCAGCGTAACTCAGGGAACAGGAAATCCGCCGGGCGAATGGATTCAAGTACCCGGCCAGTGGGTGGGCGGAACATGGGTACCTCCCCACGTCGCCTGGGTTCCCGTGGGCCCTTAGCCGGTACTTGAGTGTAGAGGCGCCTATGTATATGGGTCCTTGGCCGGGAGGGTTCCTTCTCAAGGGAAGCATCACCGTGAATAAGCCTATCACCATCTACTACCTTTTCACAGGCACCCCGGCTCACCTGACATCTATCGGTGTCGCCACCTTGAGCTGTTTTCCGGCCACAACCGTTTTTATGATTATATTCCATGGACCTGCCATGATAAGGTCCATGGTAGCACTGTATCCGTCGCCGCTGGGGGAGGCGTTGACCGTGTAGTTCATGGGCGGCATTCCCGGCATGGGCGGCATATAGTAGTTGACCGAGACAGGGACGCCGGCGATATATTTCCCGGAAGGGTCCTTTATTTCGATCCGGATTTCGTTTTTTCCCGTGACAGGAGGGTTTCGGTTGATGGCTATGTCAACGGTGTACGCGTCTGCCTTTCGTCTGACCGCGTAATCCCGCGCATGCGTGAGCGTGACACAGATTAGAGCTAAGAGAACAAGGATCGATGCTTCCCGAGTAATGATACGCAATGTCGTGAACTCCCGTCTTTACGGCACCTGCCCATATCAGAAGATCGCCCGTGAAGGCTTTAAAGGCTTTGGAGGCTACAGAAAGAAAGCGCCTTGTTTATGTTTAGGGTACGAAAAAAAGGCTACTGCGTATGTAGCGTAAGCAACGATTGTTTTGTAGTATTTTTGACGACAGGGATGGGTCCGACCTGGCAACCGGTTTTTTTGTGCCCTATCGGAAAAGCGGCAGGAATATATTGACGGTGGCGCAGTCTTCTGGGCCGTGGTCAATACGGATGTTGCCGTTATGCTGTTGCCTGATGATTGTGTACACCCTTGAGAGGCCGGTGCCCACGTTTATGGTCCGTACCTTTGCTCCGACGGGGGAGCCTTGAGTTCCGCGAATAGTCCCACCGATCAACGGTCTGCTGCCCCTG
>DATJPW010000180.1:0-3327 GCA_035506215.1 Desulfomonilaceae bacterium | reverse complement strand
CGAGGGGAACTCCCGATCCGATCTCCATTTCCCCATCAGAAATTGGTAGGGTGTCATCGAAGACACTGTAGTTCGTGAAACTGCGCATGGAGAAGGAATCGAGCCACTTCAATGGGCAGGGAACCCTGCGGCCGGCGTCTTGATATTGGACACGAATCTTGCGGGCAAACATAGAAGAATTATCGATTGTAGATTGATGATTGTTGTTTGAGAAGCGGCTCCAGAAAGGAGTAGCGGTGCCGTTTCACGTCCAGCCACCGAGAGACTATTTTCTCTGCTGATCGGGAAATATCGGCAAAGATCTACCTACGAAAACGAAAATCCTCCCGGGTTCTTCGATCGCCATTACCGCAAGAAACCCTATAGATTCGCCCATTATTGTTCTTGCTCGCTTTATATCTTCTGCTTTGGATTCGGGGGATCGGATTGGGCTTACTACCCACCCACGAGTGCTAATTCTTAGCTTGTTGAGAGTCTCGGTAAGTGCACAGGCCGCGTGCTCAATTGAGTCTCTACCAGAAATTCCGGGAGAACCGTCACAGATCAGATTTTCTATCCCATTTGCCTGAGAGACGGACTTGGACGCTAAAACCACCATGATGCCCCCGCCATTGCCTAAGTTCGCTGGACAGTCATTTCCCGGATTCGTGAGACCCGGTCTAGCCCAACCTGCCTCACGCAACATGGGATTGAGCGCTCTATCTGAGAGTTCAACCGACTCGGTATCTGGCGGTCTCCCGCACACAATCAGGGTTGATTTTTGTTTTGGAAATGGGGTTACCGCTGCGAGAAATTCAGCTTTATGTCGAACAAGAATTCTCCATCTGGGACCCAGAGAGAGTGTGTCTTCGTCAACATTGTTCACCCGCTGTTCAAGGCCTACGACCCTTCTAGATGATGCATCTAGGCGCCTATCGAGAGCTTTAGCTTTCTCGTTTACAGCGTTGGCTAACGTAGAGGCATCACCCACCTGCCTCGTAACGAGCGTAAGCAACTGGTCACTCTTGCTCCGCAATTGTTCGGTTTTTATTCGGAGCTGTCCGTTGATATGGGAAACCCATAGACCAATCCCCAGTTCGCCCAAAATACCAACGATTACCAGCACTATGCTTGCTATCTCCCATGCGAGTTTTCGCAGCGATGGTTTTTTGGGTATCAACTCGCACAGATGCCACGCGGTCATGTCTTCCGCGTGGTCATGGCTAAGCACTTTAATTTCTATCCCTACACCAATTGCCACAAGCATGGTGAAGCCAGCCAACCACCAATCTGGAGAACCGGCCGACCTCTCCAAAGTTGCGATGTCACTTTCCAAAGCGGATATGGAATTCTGCAGGGCAGAGGCGTCGTTAGGCAGGCTGGAGAAAATTCGAATCAGGTGCGCAATCATCACCGCAATCTTGCCGCTTGCTCTTCTAGGAAGCACTTCCGGACGAATGCTGCGTCGGTGTCAGAGACAAAGGCTGCTGGTACAAGGGTCGCCATGCCCAAAGTCTCCCACAGTCCGCCGGCCAATGCTAGCCCTGTGGAAATCAAACGGTATCACTGCCCAAAAAGGGAAGGCTTTTAATCAACAATTAGCAAATCAATAATCAGCAATCAATCGTGTGCTTTTGGCCCCGCGGCCTTCACTTCCGATGGCGCGTCGAAGTTTTCGAAGTTCTTCGCAAACCGGTTGCGCAGGTCTTCGGCCGCCTTGTCGTAAGCGGACTTGTCGGCCCACGCGTTGCGCGGGTTGAGTACCTGCGGAGGCACGCCGCGGCAGAATTTCGGGATGCTGAATCCAAAGGTCGACTCGATCTCGAACTCTTCGTGGATGAGTTCGCCCTCGACCGCGGCATCCACCATGGCCCTGGTGTAGGGTATGCTCATGCGGCGGCCTACCCCATACGGTCCGCCCTGCCATCCTGTGTTCACCAGCCAGCATTGCGCATTGTGCTCGCGCAACCGGCGTCCCAACATTTCGGCGTAAGTCTTAGGCGGAAGTGGCAGGAATGGCGATCCGAAACAGGTCGAGAACGTTGCCGTCGGCTCTTTTATGCCGGCTTCCGTCCCAGCAACTTTCGCGGTATATCCAGACATGAAGTGATACATCGCCTGTTCCGGAGTGAGTTTTGAGATTGGAGGCAAAACTCCAAAGGCATCGGCGGTCAGGAATACCACATTGCGAGGATGCCCACCGATCCCGGGAATCACCGCATTCTCGATGAATTCCACCGGGTAGGCCGCCCGTGTGTTCTCGGTTTTGCTGTCGTCCTCGTAATCCGGGACTCGCGTTTGCGAGTCGAGAGTGACGTTCTCCAGCACGCAGCCGAAGCGAAGCGCGTTCCAGATCTGCGGCTCATTCTGCTTCGAAAGCTTGATGCACTTGGCATAGCATCCGCCCTCGAAGTTGAAAATGCCGTCGGCGCTCCATCCGTGCTCGTCGTCGCCGATCAGGTCGCGCGACGGATCTGCCGAAAGCGTGGTTTTTCCAGTCCCGGAAAGGCCGAAAAAGAGCGCCGTAACCCCATTGCTCCCGACGTTCGCCGAACAGTGCATCGGAAACACATTGCGCGGCGGCAACAGGAAATTCATCACGCTGAAAATGCACTTCTTCATCTCGCCGGCATAAGAAGTGCCACCGATGAGCACCGTACGTCGCATGAAATTCAAGAGAATAAATACTTCGGAGTTCACTCCATCACGCTTGGGATCGGCCTTGAACTCAGGAGCAGAAATGACGGTGAATTCGGGATGATGATTCTTCAATTCCTGCGCGTTAGGACGGATAAATAATTGCCGAACGAAAAGATTGTGCCAGGCGTACTCATTCACGATACGAACGGGAAGACGGTAGGCAGGATCAGCCCCGCAGAACAAATCTTGCACAAAAAGCTCCCGGCCGCGCAGATGCTCCATCACGCGGATGTAGAGAGCGTCAAACTTTTCCGCATCAAACGGCGCGTTGACCGGACCCCAGTTGACGGTGTGCTCGGTCATCTCGTCCCGCACGACGAATTTGTCCTTGGGGGAGCGCCCGGTGCGGTTGGTATATCCGACGATGGCGCCGTTGGAGGCCATCTTGGATTCGTCCCGCCGGATCGAGTGCTCGACCAACAGTGCTGGGGAAAGGTTAAAGTGCGTTCGACCTTCGCTCAGCAACTCGGCTACGTCGCTGACGTGCATGGTGGTAGCCATGAATTTCTCCTGAGAGGATCCCCAAGAATGCCTTCAAGCAAAAAACGTTCTATTCTGCCTTAAATCCCTGGTCTTGCCAAGGAAGCGGATCGTGATTTGCCGTAACTCCTGCAGCGAAACGTTATTGCAACAAAACGCCGAATTCTC
>DATJPW010000179.1:0-40505 GCA_035506215.1 Desulfomonilaceae bacterium | reverse complement strand
CCGCTTTTGTCCATACGACTGAAATACTGCCGTGTTGTGCCAGGTGTAACCAGAGTCAAATCGAAAGGATCTCCCAAAGCGGCAGCGAAGAACGGAACACTGGAAGTCCCGACGAACCTGTATGGATAATAGCCGATTCCGATGTCCAGAGGCCCATACGGAACCGCAAGAACAATGGACTCGGTCGTAAGTGCATCCGAATCGTACTGGAGTCCGGTCCCCCATTTCCACGGTCTTTTCCCGATTCCGAAGACACCCCAGGGAGTTTGCGCTGTAACCCAAAACATGGTCCACTGCCCGTCACTAAAGGCGGTGTTCACACCAGGGGCGTCTTGGGTGTGATAATATGAGTTTATGATGTTCCCGTATGTGCCGAGCCAGTACTTGCCGGTAATCTTGATAGCGGGGGTTATCTGGAATTTCGGATTGAACTCGACCCAGAAGTAAGACGTTCCCGAGTCGGCACTGGTGATTATATTTGTGTCAAACGCCCCCCCGTCCCAAAAGTTCAAATTCCCGGTCGTGCCGGGGCCGTTGTCCACATTGTAAGGTCCAAAGAATCCATTGTGGCCTGTCTGGTTGTACCACTCATACTTCCAGTTGAAGGACACATCCAAATCGGCAAGTTGCCACGCATGAGCTGAGGTCCCTCCGAGGAGGAAGCACGCACACATACCAATACCCAAGGCTATGCTCCAGAATCGCCCCATAACCCACCCTCCTACGATTGGGAGTCAATCGTCTAAATGATCGTTGGGACGCACTTTTGCCGGCTAAAAGGAATCGGGCGTCCCTAGACCAAAGACTTTTGCTCTAGATAATACAACGTAATACCAGCATATATATATTACCCTGTATTACCTTGTCAAGAATTTTCATGCACCTTGACCCGAGCGATTCCTCCTTGAAACCAACTCGGGTTATCGAATATGTCCCAGTGAAAAAGGGCTGAGAACGAAAGCGCAGATTTGCCTTGATAACAGCTGTAGGCTGGTGGAGGAGAGATCATTTTCACAGACGGGGGGTACGCATCAATTGTCTCGGTTGTGCCGACAAAATTCCCGCGTGATTCGACTACCTACACTGGTTTTTGTTGACAAAACAGCCTTTAGATTGTATTACTTGCATCGATTTTATGAACTAGTTTATGTGAATCTAACTCAACATCTTAATATAATGAAGAATATTATTTTAACAATCTGGCTCACCATGGTCTGCTTCCTGCTTCTCTCCAATGTCCACGCGTGGGATATGCCGCCGTGCCTGCGCGTCGATGGCGGTGTGCGAATGTGGTTTACCTCTCTTCAGGGTGACCTTGTTCAGAATGATCGAACCAAGCTCGATCTCAGTGATAACCTCGGCTTGAAAAGAGATGGCCTTGTCTGGGACTTTTACGCCAGTGCTCGTTTATACAACGTCCATGTTTTCAGATTCCGGGCTGAGCCGTACGCTAACTACGAGCAGGCCAGAGGTTACTCTGCACTCCGAGTGGCGGATTACCGCTTGGGCTACGACCTGGACTTTTACATGGCCCCCCAGGTGTTGTTCGGCGCGAATTTCGACCTCGAAATCCTCAATGTTGATACCAGAGTCAGCAATGTCGTAGTAGCCAACTCCGTCTTCACCTATGGCGACAATCAGACCCGAGCAATCCCGACCATCGGTCTGCATGGAACTTTTTACCCTATTATTAGCGGGATATCTCTTCGGCCGAATTGGTTCGCTCGCGTCAATTGGTGGGACTACCAGACTCTGGAGACCTGGGACTGGGAGACAGGCGCAGGAGTGGATATTCCTGTAAACAGACTGTGGACCTGGAGCATGTCAGCAGGTTACAGGTTCTGGCACATCAAATTTAAGCGGGACCGCGACACCGTGGACATGAATACTTCCGGCTTCTTCCTGGAAACCTCACTCCTATTTTAGCGTTCAGTCATCTTGAGACCGGAACCAAATCCGGATCCCAACGAAACGGCCATGTCCCGCGAACGTCCGGCTACTTGACCTGCTCGCGCAAATAATCAAGAAACGCAGAACAAAGAGGGGACCTTTCGCGGCTTTTGCGCTGTATCAGATAGAGCGGCCGACAGAACCGTAAGCTGCCAATTTGGACAGGCACGAGGAGTTCCAGCTTGATGTCTTCGGCCAAGGCTTGGAGCGATAGGATCGAGATCCCGATTCGGGCCTTGATCCCCTGCCTCACGGCTTCAGTGCTTCCCATCTCCGCTACCACTGAGAGTCTCGATACATCAAAACCGTTTTCCTCCAAAAAGCGGGTCATTGCAGTCCGCGTACCGGAGCCTCTTTCTCTGAGGATAAAAGGTTCCGCCGCAAGATCATCTAGATCAATGCTGGACCTAGCCGCCCAGGGATGGTCGTGGGGCACAGCCAAGACAAGCTCATCAGAGAACAGCTCTTCGGACAGAAGCCGCCGATCGCTGGACCTGGAACCGACGATGCCCGCCTCCAGATTCCCTTCGAGCACTTCGTCCATCACACTTGCACTATCGCCGATGCGCAAAGTTATCCGGATTGCGGGATAACGCGATTTAAACTCGCCTATAAATTTAGGCAGAACATAATTACCGGGAATGGTGCTCGCGCCGAGGACCAAATGACCTGAGAGGTTGCCTTTGAACCGCTCAAGACTTTGGATGGCTTCTTCACGTAGGCGTATGATATTCCGAGCATATTGATAGAAGATCTTGCCTGCCGGCGTGGGCAAGACCTCGCGTCCGAGCCTGTCGACGAGTTTCTCGCCCAGCATATCTTCCAAGGTTCGCATATGCTCGCTCACTGTGGGCTGAGCTAACAGAAGACTTTCTGCGGCCTTGGTAAAGCTTTTCAGCTCAACCACTTTACAAAAAACTTCCAGTCGGCGAATGTCCATAATGAAACTTCCCTAATTTGTGTCATCAATCGATACTTTGGGTAAACACTAAAGTCAACGAGTCACATTTTGAGTCTAATCAGGGGTCCGAGCCCCGCGACGATTGATAGGGTAATTGCCTAGCTTTCCGACAAAAGGAAGGATAAGGAGCCTGGGTAGGGTGAGAAGAGTTGGATCGCGGAACTGGTTCAGGCCGATAGTCATTCCTTCGTGACCGAGGGAAGGTTGCGCACGATAGGTGCCCATGAGCCTGTCCCACCAAGGCATGTTAAAGCCGAAGTTGCTGTTGGTCTCTGTTGGGAACACCGAGTGATGAACTCGGTGCATGTCCGGCGTCACCACAAATAGTCGCAAAACCCTATCCAGTGCCGATGGAATAAGTAAGTTGCCATGATTAAACATGGACGTCCCGTTGAGCAGTACTTCAAAAATCAATACCGCGATAGCAGGTGGCCCCAGAACGGCTACGGCGGCAATCTTAATCAACATGGAAAGGATCATCTCTATGGGGTGAAAACGGGTTCCCGTGGTCACATCGATGTCCATATCAGCATGGTGCATCATGTGCAGGCTCCAAAGTGCCGGGACCGCGTGAAACATCACATGTTGAAGATATATGACAAAATCCAGCGCCAGCACAGACATGATAACGGCTGTCCAGTACGTCACATGAACGTTATTCAATATGCCCCAGCCTTTTTGCGCGGCATAAAGTGCCATGCCGACCGCCGCTGCGCCGAAAATGAGGCGGAGCACCAAAGTATTTATGATGATAATTCCGATATTGGCAAACCAGCGCGCGGGTTTGGAAGTAATCAGCGCGCGTCGAGGAGCTATCAATTCGCCTACAGCTACAGCAGCGAAGATCGCAACGAAAAAGAACAACCTTAATGCAGCTTCATTGTCAATCATGAATGCGGGCATCATCGGATTATCTTAAACAACCGATGCCATCTGACCAAAGGAAACTCAAGAGCTGAATAATAGATGAGAAATGCTTCTCCCCTGACGTCCCAGACAGGAACGAAACCCCAGAATCGGCTATCCTGGCTAAAATCCCTGTTATCACCCATTACGAACAGATGGTCCGGGGGCACCTGGACCGGACCAAAATTGTCCTTGGGAGACAGTTCCCGCGGAAGGGGCGCTGTGGAGGAGTAACGAGCATGAGGGTTGACCACGGATGCACCGTTGACAAAAACCTGCTTGTCACGAATCTCGACGGTGTCACCCCCAACCGCGACTATTCGTTTGATAAAGTCCTTTGTTCGGTCCTCAGGATAAATAAACACGATTACGTCGCCGACCTTGGGGTCCTTGAACCGAGGCCACCTTTTGTCCGTGAACGGAATACGAACACCATAAATAAACTTATTAACAAGGATGTGATCACCCACAAGCAGGGTCGGCTCCATGGAACTGGAAGGGATTTTAAAAGCCTGGACGAATAGTGCCCGTATTAGGACCGCCAATATTACGGCGACGACGAAAGCTTCCGAGTACTCCTGAAAAATGTTCCTATTGGATTTCTCTTGTGTCTCTTCGTGGTCTTTTCTTGTTGCCACCGTGTTGGCTTTTGAACGCTTCATTGGGCTGTCATTGTCCTTCAGTTCGAAATCAAGACAGTGATCGCTTTTTATAAAGCATTAGCTGTTTCATGTAAAGACGGTTACAGTACTCGTCATGCAACGATGCGAGTACATTACATTTTATAGGTGTCAGTGATTATCAATATTGTGCAAGCCGACATAAGTACGTTTGCGTGACATGCCGTCATCACGCGCGGATCGAGATTGAATAACCCCTTGATTCAACAAAAATAAACCGGCGAGCGGGATGCCCGGCATCCACACCCACCGGTTTACCGGTTTAATGGCCCCTCCCTCCCCCGAGGTTGAGGCCGGGCCCTTCCTAGCATTAGACTATCTGCAAGTCAAGAAATTCTGGAACTTTGAAGTGAGTGAACGAAGGCCGGTCCAAAAAACTTTCGACAATAGCGGAACAGGCCGAATATCTTTTAAATCATGACGGCATTGATTCTTGTCGAGTCTCACCCAGATATGCTCGTTTGACTTCCGGATTGTTTAGCAATTCATTGCCGGGGCCCTCCAGGACTACTCTGCCGGTTTCCAAGATCAACGCATAGTCGGCTATCTTCAGGGCTGCATTCGCGTTCTGCTCGACAAGAAAGATCGTCACGCCCTCTTGGCGAATTTCCTGAATAACCCGAAAAACCTCGGCCGTGACCAAAGGCGCCAGACCCAGAGAAGGTTCGTCCATCATCAGAAGCTTGGGACCGGACATCAGTGCCCTGCTGATGGCCAACATTTGCTGCTCGCCTCCGGAAAGCGTCCCGCCAAGCTGATCCAGCCTGGATTCAAGCGGCTGAAATATTGATAAAACTCTCTCCATTGTGCGGTCAACATCTTCTTTGCGTCGGTTATTGTATGCTCCCATGAGGAGATTCTCACGCACCGTGAGATTGGCGAAAATTTTCCTGCCTTCCGGCACATGTACCAGTCCGAGCTTCTGAATTTCATGCACCGGCATATTGTTTATCGCTCGCCCGCGGAATTGCACCAGTCCGGAAGCTATTGGAACCAGGCCGGAAACGGCCCTTATCGTGGTGCTCTTACCAGCTCCGTTTGATCCAAGCAGGCTGACAATCCAGCGCTCTTCGACGCGCAATGTGATTCCTTTCAGGGCACGTATGCCTCCATAACTCACATGTAAATTTTGTATTTCCAGCATTGGCTTTTGTTTTCAGTCAGGTTGTCTTAGCCTGCCCCCAGGTATGCGGCTATAACTTTCTCGTCGTTTTGAATCTGGGCAGGACTGCCCCAAGCGATCGGAACACCATGGTCGATCACCTTGATTCTATGACATACGTCCATGACGAATCTCATATCGTGATCTATGAGACAGACCGTCAGCTTGAGGTCTTTATGCAGTCTCCCGAGAAGCTCACCGAAGTCTATGGTTTCTATCGGGTTCATGCCAGCCACGGGCTCGTCAAGTAACAGGAGCATGGGATTCAGAGCGAGTGCACGGGCTATTTCCAGTTTCCTTTGGCTTCCGTAGGGCAATGATTGGGCTTTTTCCTGAGCCAGATCAATCAATCCCATTAGTTCAAGAAGATTTTCGGCCTTCTCTCGAACATTTTGCTCGTCAACGGCAAATCGGCCGAAGCCGGCGATAGCTTCCAAAAAGGAATAACGAATTGCCGAGTGGCCCGCCACCATCACATTTTCAATCAGAGTCAAGTCAGTGTAGAGCCTGATATTCTGAAATGTGCGCGCTATCCCTGTGCGGGCGATTTTGTGAGCAGGCCAGCCTGTGATATCCATGCCATGAAAGACTACTCTGCCTGCCGAGGGTCTGACAATTCCGGTGACGGCGTTAAACGCGGTGGTCTTCCCTGCCCCGTTTGGTCCGATGAGTCCGATGATTTCTCCCTGCCGAACTTGCAGATCCAGGTCCATCAGCGCGGACAAGCCCCCGAAACTCACCGAGAGTCTTTCAGTAAGGAACAGATGTTCAGTCATTTCGCTCCCTGTTTTGCGGAGCGATTTTCCGCAGCCGGTTGAAGAGACCCTGCCATGAGAACTCATTTCTTCCCATGATGCCGCTGCGAGCAAAGAGCATCACCAGGATCAGCATGATCGAGAAAATCACCATCCTCATTCCCGGAATACCTTCCACGTAGTATCCGAAGATGGTCATCGGTTCTTCGACTACTCTCAGCAGTTCGCCGCCCCATCCGAAGATCACCGCAGCAATGATCGCGCCTGTGGTGCTTCCGAGGCCTCCAATCACGATGATAATTAAAAGGTTGAATGTGAGTAGAAAACTGAAAAGAGAAGGTGAAATGGTGGTCACAAGATGCGCCAACAGCCCGCCCGCCAATCCTTGGAAGAAAGCGCTGAATACGAATGCGAGCGTTTTTGTCCAGAAAGCGTTTATCCCCATGGCCTCCGCGGCCATTTCGTCCTCACGTACCGCCTTCATGGATCGACCGTAAGAAGAGTTGACCAAACGCACTGTACAAAGGACCGTCAAGAGGCAAAGGCCCCAGCTCCACCACAAATTAGTATAAGGAGTGAGCCCCTTGAGCCCTAGAGGGCCGTTTGTAATAGCGATGAGATTATTCGCGACCAGTTGGACAACTTCTCCAAATCCGAGCGTCACAACGGCAAGATAATCTCCTCTTACGCGAAAGACCGGCAGGGCCATCAGCATGGCAAGAAAAGCCGCGACCAATCCTGCAGCCAGCAGCGAAACAGGAAATGAAACGCTGATCTCAGACAGCGGCCACGCCATGGGCTGCAAAATAAAAGTTCGGATTTTTTCTTCCGGCGACAGGGTTAATATTGCGCTAGCATAAGCCCCCACTGCGAGAAAAGCGTTAGGACCAAGGGAAAACTGACCGGTTATGCCGTTTATGAGGTTGTAGCTTACGGCCAATATTACATAGATTGCTACGGTGTTTAATATTCGTACGGAATACTCGCTAAATCGGCTGTCCGCGTACGACAAAAATGCCACGAACACGCCTACGGCTGCCCAAGTCAAAATTCGATCACGTTGCACAGTGTCCTTCAAAGTGTGGCCCGCTTTACGTGAAATCGCGGTCTAAACATACTGGCTGATTTTCAATCCGACTCGGCGATCGTCAAACACGGAAAATCGTCCTTGAGCCGCATTTGTCAGTCAGGCAGCTCCTCGCCCATAATTCCCGTGGGTCTTGTGAGTAGTATCAAGATCAGGATAACAAAGGCTATTGCATCCCTATACCCTGACCACTCGGGTGTGACCGCCACGATGAGAATTTCGGCCAACCCCAAGATTAGTCCGCCTAAGGCCGCGCCCGGCACGCTGCCGATTCCACCCAAGACGGCCGCTATAAAGGCCTTGAGGCCCGGGATTACTCCCATGAAAGGTTCAAGGGCCGGGTACTTGATGCACCAGAGTATGCCGCCAACAGCGGCTAGAGACGACCCCAAGCAAAATGTAAATGAAATGACCCGATCTGCATCGATCCCCATTAACCTCACAGTCTCAACATCCCTGGAGAGCGCCCTCATTGCCATACCGACCCTGGAACGCCGGACTACCAGCATCACTCCCAAGAGACATATCGCTGTGACTATAAACACGCAAATCGACAGAAACGGGATTTGCACTTTCATGACCGTAAGGAGCCCATCCAGAAAACCCGGCGCATAAAAACTCTTCGGACGACCCCCTATCAAGACGATGCCGAGATTCTCAAGGAGAAATGACACCCCTATAGCGGTTATTAAGGCGCTTATTCGGGGACTGTTCCTCAGCGGTTTGTACGCTCCCCGGTCTATAAGGATCCCAAGGCAGCCCGTCAGGATGATTGAAATGATAAACGCGGCAATCCACGGCAGGTGGAACATGATTATGCCGAAGAATGCGATGTAAGCGGATACCATCAGAAGGTCGCCGTGCGCGAAATTGATCAGGCGCAAAACTCCGTACACCATCGAATAACCTATGGCCAAAAGACCATACAGGCAGCCGAGGGTCAGTCCGAAGACGATCTGCTGGATAATAAATGAAATATCCACGTTCAGGGCTAGTGAAGCATTCAGGGTGTCACTGTGGTGACATATACAAAGTTGCCGTCCTCGACCTTATTGATAACCATGGACTTGATAGGGTTTCCATCCGGCTTCAGCGTAATCTTGCCGGTAACACCTCCAAAGTCCTTTGTGGAGGCCAGCGCGTCTCGAATTTTCTTGGGTTCCGGAGTACCGGCCCTTTTGATTGCATCAACGATTATAAAATAGGCATCCGCAGACATGGCTGAAAAAGCGTCCAGCTCCTTACCGGTGTCTTTCTCAAACAGCTCCTGGAATTTCTTTCCTCGTTCAGTGGATATCATGGCCTTATGAAAATGCGCTGTGAAGTAAACGTTCTCGACGGCTTTACCGCCCAATTGAATCAGTTCCGGCGCCTGCACTCCATCCCCTGCAAGTATGGGCACGTTCAAACCCATTTCTTTGGCCTGCTTCGCGATGAGTGCACACTCGGTGTAGTAAATCGGCGCGTAAATGATGTCGGGATTTGCACCTTTGATGCTGCTCACTTGAGGTGTGAAATCTCTATCTCCACTTTTGAATCTCGTAGCAGCTACGATCTTGCCACCCCCTTCGGTGAAATCCTTGGTAAAGTACGTCGTAAGCGCAACGCTGTAATCCTGAGAAATATCGTAGATCACGGCAGCGGTCTTTGCCTTAAGCTGATCCAACGCCAACTTCGCCGCGACGCGCCCCTGGTCCGGATCAATAAAACAGACACGGAAAATGAATTCCTTCCCTTGTGTCACGATAGGGTTTGTCGCGGTAGGCGACACCATGGGGACCTTGTGTCGCTCCGCATTCTCCGCGCCGGCTATCGTATTTCCCGAGATCATGTCCCCGATAATGGCTACCACCTTCTCCTTTTCAATCAACCTGGAGACCGCGTTGGCCGCCTCCACCTTATCAGATTTGGTGTCCACGAGCTTGACTTCAATGGGTCGGTCGAGAACCGTGGGTTCCATCTTCTTGGCGACCGTGATGCCGGACCATCCCATTTGACCGTACGCGGCCACGTTGCCTGTCATGGGCAGGTACGCGCCGATTATTATCGGCTCAGCCGCCTGGGCTGACGAGGCAAGTGCTGCAAGAATGACTAGAATTGCAGCCAAGGGCCTCGCCATAGGTCACCTCCGGTCAAATGTTACGCTTTCTTCATCTGGGATCACACTATGTCTTAAGCGAGCCCTGCTTACCGTAACGCATAGTGACTCGCGGTCCGCGTTTTGTCACACGACAGAACTCGCCAAATGGTCCGGCAGCCAATATAAACACAAACAACTCTCAAAAGTAAACGGTTTAACCTTTGACGAGCGACATGCGCGGCGTGTATGTTCCCTCACTATGGGAATCAACGAAAAACTTCTTCGAGTAGGAGTAGCCGGTGTAGGGACTATGGGTCGGCATCACGTAAGACTTGTCGGCCAAAGCCCCGGCGTGGCCCTGGTCGGTTTCTACGATCCGGACCCGGCAAGGGCCGATGAGATCTGCCGCCTTCATGGCTGCCCTTGCTTCGATACGCTCAGCGAGCTAATAGATCGGGCAGACGCTCTGACCGTGGCCGCCCCGACTTCACTCCACGCGGAAATAGGTAGTCAATGCTTGGAGCATGGGCTTCACCTCATGATGGAGAAGCCGCTCGCCCACGATCTCGACGCAGCAGCCCGGCTGGTGGAACTGGCGCAGCAGGCCGGAGTGGTCCTTATGGTGGGGCATGTTGAACGGTACAATCCTGCGGTGGCTAAATTAATTGAGATTCTGAGAGAAAATCGAGAGGAGATCATCTCAATCGACGCTCGCAGATTGGCGCCCTTTGATGGCTCACGCTGTATGGATGTAGATGTGTTGCACGATTTGCTGATTCACGACATCGACCTCGCCCTTGAAATAGCCGATTCACCCATCAAGGCCGTTTCCGCAGCAGGCAGAGCGGTGTTTTCGAGCCGCCTTGATATGGCTAATGTGCGAATCGAGTTCCAAAACCGCGTGACTGCCGTGTTTTGGACCGGAAAATGCTCTCCTCGCAAAGTGCGTTCTCTGACAGTTACCACGCCGACGCGATACCTCAAGGCGGACACCCTGGCGCATGCCCTGACTGTCTACAGCGCGGAGCAACTTCCGGCCATGATTGACGGCGTCTGTTTCATGGGAAATATCCGTCAGGAAACGATCCAGGTGCCCGAGGAAGAACCTTTGCGCAGGGAATTCGATGACTTCTTCAGGGCTATTCAACAGGGGAGCAAGCCCATTGTGGACGGACAACGTGCACTGAGGGCCTTGAAGGCGTTGACACTTGTCGGCCGCTCAATCTCCGAGGGCGGAGCAACAGTCGAAGAGGAAAAATGACTGAGTGAGCGGAATTTCTTTCAAAGAGGTCTGCCTCAAGGCTCACTTAGGGAAAAAAACACGAGGCCAAGCTAAGCAAGACTATTACAACCGCCAGTGAAAGGTGTTCACAACACTTTATTCAACGAGTATTCAATTATTCCCGTGGCGCCCGCCATCAGCAGTCTCGGTATAAGTGAACGGACAATCTGTTCGGACACCACGACCTCTACAGCGAACCAGTCCGATTTGTAGAGACCCGAAACAGTCGGAGCATTCAAGGACGGAAGAAGCCCAACGACCTTTTGGAGATGTTCTTTAGGCACGTTCATCTTGAGCCCGACCAGTTTAGCCGCTTCCAGTGCTGCCTGAAGTAATAGATGGATCTGATCGATTTTCTCTCTTTTGAAACTGTCTTTATACGCTTCCCGGTTGGCGATCAACTGCGTGTTGGTTGTGAGAAGAGTGTGAATTATACGAAGACCGTTAGCTCGCAAGGTGTCGCCGGTCTCGGTGACATCTACAATGGCGTCAACAACGCCCTCCTTTACCTTGGCCTCAGTGCCGCCCCACGAAAACTCCACCTCGACCTTCGTTCCGCGCTCGGCAAAAAATTTCCGCGTAAATCGGACCAACTCAGTGGCTATGCGCTTGCCTTCCAGCTCTTCGGGGACATGATAGTCGGACTCCGCGTCCACTGCCAGCACCCAACGTGCGGGCGCCTGGGAGACCTTGGAATAAACGAGGTCATCGATCACGACAACACTCGATTCATTCTCCAAGACCCAATCTTTGCCGGTAAGACCGGCATCAAACGTGCCCGACTCCACGTAGCGCGATATCTCCTGGGCCCTAAGGCGAGCCAACACTATTTCGTCATCATCCACAGTCGGGAAGTAGTTTCTGGGAGAAATGTTAATATTCCAGCCCGCCCTGCGAAAAAGATCGATGGTGGACTGTTCCAGGCTTCCTTTTGGAATGACAAACTTCAATGGACCTCTAGTCATCGATTTCCTGTAAATCTCCCTCACGCGTGAGCCGCCTATAGAAGCAACTCCATCTTCTTGTATGGCAAGCGCCTTTGCCGCCCTGATCCACCAGCAGCAGAATCGTGTCCTGATCGCAATCCACCAGCACGTCTCTGACGATCTGAATATCTCCGGAAGTCTCTCCTTTACGCCACAGCTCCTGCCTGGAACGGCTCCAATAGCATGCCCTTCCCTCACTGAGTGTGGTTTCGAGTGCTTCTCGGTTCATATAGGCCATCATCAGGACCTTGCCGGTGCGGACATCCTGGGCAATGACCGGAACCAGTCCGCCACCTTTTTCAAAATCTACGACCGCTCCTACGGCCGTCCGGTCCGGCTCCATCAACGGCCCTCCTCCGGTTCCTGCATAAGCTCTTGCTCCATAGCTCTGAGAATCCCCATGACAATATTGGACGCTACCTGACCGACCTGAGGATCCACTGTTCCATTCAGGACCCCACTCAGCAGGTGATTGAGCACTTTCACAGCATCTCCAGGAGTACCAATCAGTTCCTCCGGTCCGGCCTGATATGGCGCAACCCCGGTTTCACTTCTTTGCGTTGTCGAGGTTCCCGCAGACGCGGCAGGCTCGACGCCCCTGGTCCGTAGGATTTCCTCCAGCATCACCAGGGCCTCGGGAGCATAATCATCCCGTTCTTTCTTGAGTATCCTCACTATCTCTTCAGTGGACTTCTGCTCAAGAAGCCCCCTGTCTATTTTGTACGATGTCATTACAGCCCCCAATGACACGAATGCGTCTTAATCGCGACCCCGGCCATCCCAATCAATTACATGGATAGGTGGAAAAGTCTATTTCGTGAAAAAGCGCATGACCTTTATTGTCTGGTCGTCGCGCTCGAAATCCATTTCATCTATCCATTTCCATACCTTGTCAAAAGCACAACCGGAAAGGAACATAAGGGTAAGCACGAGGATCAGCCATTTTTTCATACTATATCTCACAGGGGAAAACTTGCCACGATATGCAGAAGAAACGCCGCGGAATTTATGATACATCGGGCCGATTCAGTAATCAAGTCCGAATTTATATGAAAGTTGATTCTAGTAATATGATACATTAAACCATAATTATTAAAGTTTCTTGATTTTAATCGAACCGTATGATACCATTGAGCCTGTAATTTCGATCTTGAAACGGGTCGCAATACATTAATCCTCGACGGCCCGAATATAGACACCGATGGATGGGTCTCTCTGTGAAGGCCGCCAAACCGGTGCCGGAGGATGCAATGAAAAGGACTTGGCCAGCCGCCGCCGCTGTCATCTTGACACTGGCAATCGCCTGCTCGTCGTTCGCCTATGAAACCGATTTCGACGACTTGAAAAGGTTTGACAGGAGCCTTCCTGCTTGGAAACTCGGCAGGGGCATAGTCAATATGTTCTCAGGGCCGTATGAGATCATTTCCAACATGACCAACGAGGCTATTAATGGGGCCTACATAGGCGCATACGACGGGGCCCTGCAAGGCTACCTGGCCGGCGTGGGCAATGGTATCATCACGGGAGCGGTCACCGGCCTTTACCTGGGGGTGCAAAGGACGACGGTTGGGGCGATGGAGGCGCTCACCTTTTGGAAACCCGAATTCGGACCGACTATTGAACCGTTATACGGAACACGGGAGAGGGTCTACGACGCGCCGGGGGACTATTACAGCCCGGATCCGTGGTGGTACAACGGTCCACAAAGGTGGTAGAGTCGGCCTCAGAGGAACAGCGTGAAGTGCGTGTCCCAGGGCAAAGACGCGCCTACAACTTCTCGGGATGAGACGAAGCTATGATTCGGAGGGGACGCCCCGCGCGGAACGCGGGGTTGCCCGTCCTCTCTATTAACGACGCGAGGCATTTGTCTCGTCGGTCCGTGTCCTGCGCGGAAAAGCATTCCGAATAAGGTCAAAACTTTCGCGAACTGCAGCACGGCTGCGGCATCTCTCCTTTTTGACCACTCGCCCGCCTCGAAAATCAGTTCTGCCTAGGTGGGAAACTCGTCGTTATTGTTCGGTGGAATCATAATTTATGGGAGTCCGTATCCCGCCATTTACGAACGGAAGGCAAGATTGCGTTTATGTCCCGGCTGGTACGGTATTCGGAAGATTCTCCAGATAGTGCTGAGCGCTGTAAGCAGCGGACGCTCCGTCGCCAACCGCTGTAGACACTTGCCTCAAATCTTTTGATCGAATGTCACCCGCTGCAAACAAGCCTGGAGTCGAGCAAGCCAAGCTGGTGTCAGTAATAATGAAACCTCTTGAGTCCATGCGCACCAACTCGTCCAGGCCTCCAATGTGGTTGGGATTCAGACCGACATAGAAGAAGACCCCGGATACCGGCAAGTTTTCTTCTTCGCCGTCAATAACGGAACGAATTACCAGGCTTGTGACACCGTTCTCTCCCAGGATCTTTACCGGGATCCGGTTCCAATGAATGACAATTTTGGGTTGTGCAAAAGCCTTTTCTTGAATTTCCCTTAGCGCTCGCAAGCGGTCTCGTCTGTGAATCAAGTGCACTTTGTCGGCAAATCGTGTCAGATATACGGCCTCCTCCACCGCTGAGTCACCGCCTCCCACTACAGCCACTTCCACATTTCGAAAGAAAGGTCCGTCGCAAACCGCGCAGTAACTGACTCCTTTGCCCGCGTATTCCAGCTCGCCCGGGATTTCAAGTTTCACGGCCGAGGCGCCGGTAGCAATGATCAACGCTCGGCAGGAATAAGTCTCGCCGGCGTCGGCCCTTAACCAGAACCTGCCGGAATTCCTCGATATGAATTGAATATCAGCCGTGTGGACTTCCGCTCCGAATGTTCGGGCATGCGCCTCCATTTTTTGTGCGAGATCGATCCCGTAAACGGGCTCAGGGAAGCCCGGATAGTTGCATACTGTCTCTGTGGCAGCCATCTGCCCGCCTGGAATCCCTTTCTCGATTAGTAAAAGGGGGGTTCCCGCTCGCGCAGCATACATTGCAGCCGTGAGTCCTGCCGGTCCGGCGCCGACAATAATAAGGTCCGTCTCCATGCCTTAGGCCTTGTCGAGCAGCTCCTTTATTCTGCTTTTTGGAACCGCTCCCACGATTTGGTCCACCACTTGGCCGTTCTTAAACAGGATCAGGGTGGGTATGCCTCTGATCCCGTACTTGGCCGGGGTTTCTTTGTTGTCATCGACGTTCAATTTAGCAACCTTGACTTTACCTTCATATTCGGTTGCCAATTCCTCCACTATCGGCCCGACGGTCCTGCACGGGCCGCACCAAGTAGCCCAGAAATCCACCAGGGCGGGAAGATCCGACTTCAGAACTTCCTGTTCAAAGTCACCGTCTGTCACCTGGCGTAAGCTTCCACCTTCAGCCATTTCACAGCTCCTCTCTATTTTTGAGTACCCTCTTTTAGGCAGTGCTCCCTAAGAAATATCCTGAGTCGCTCACGCACTTTCTCGGGCACCTCGTCGGACACTCCTTCACTGCACAGCCGGACGCTGGCTTGGAATGAGCGCAACATTTCATCACATGGCGGGCAATCTCGAAGATGCTCTTCAATGCAGCTGCACTCGGATTCGCACACATCTCCGTCCAGATAATCGGATAAGCGGTCGCAGAAATCTTTACATGTCTTCATGTTATCGTGACACTCCTCGACGGGCATAAAGATCGCGTTCGGCGTAATATGATTCCAACGCCTCGCGCACCGAGTTCCGGGCGCGGTGAAGACGCGACTTGATGGCTGCCACAGAAGAATCGGTGATTTTTGATACTTCTTCAACCGAAAATCCTTCCACATCCCTTAACATCAAGACAGTCCTGTACGTCAACGGCAGATCGTCTATAGCCTGTTCTATCTTGCGACGTCCTTCATTGGACAACAGTAGGTCAAGCGGAGTGTTCGCGAATTCAGGAGAAACAGGTGTGTGTGCGATATGCACTCGAGTCTTTATGTCATCGTCATATTGGACATTGTCGGGTTTATGTTTTCTCAGAAACATCAAAGCCGCATTGGTAGCTATCCTGAAGAGCCAAGTAGCAAAAGACGAGCCTCCACTGAATCGGTCCAATCCCTTATAAGCGCTCAGAAAGGTCTCTTGAAGCAGGTCTTCAGCCACGTTGTAATCCTTAACCATTTTACGTAAATGGCGGTAGATTCTTCCTTGGTGTTTTTCTACCAGCGCTTCAAATGCATCGTAATCCCCACTCAGAACTTTTGTAATCAATTCACGATCCTGGTCCATTTTCACGTCTCACAAGTTTGATGCCTAAACTGCAAATTAGATTCCTTAGACCTGGATATCAAATTTGTACCATGGTGTCTGTTTCGTCAAGGGCGAAGCCCGGTACAACCGTCGTGATCTCGCCAAGGCCAAGTTTGCGGATAGGCGCGAGTCTTGAAAATCGGCAAAAATCGGTTGCAGGATTCAGCTCGCCCCTATATCATGGTATCACAAATAAGGAGCCGCCATGGAAGAAGTTATAGCCGATGTAGCGGAATGTCTGCTTGAAGCAAAGAACGTGGTTGCCTTGACAGGCGCCGGTATCAGCACTGAGTCCGGCATACCCGATTTCCGGAGTCCGGGAGGTCTCTGGACGCGGGTTGATCCGGGCGAATTCTCCATTGATCGGTTCCTGCAAAATCCCTCGCGGTTCTGGCGACTTCACTGGGAGTTGAAAGTTTCCGGAGATTTTGACCTCGCGTCGGCCAAACCCAACCCCGCCCACTACGCACTGGCAAAAATGGAACAGATGGGGATCCTCAAATGCATTATCACGCAAAATGTGGACAATCTCCATCAAAAGGCCGGTTCCGTGGACGTAGTCGAGTTTCATGGCAATCTGCTCAGGGCCGTATGCATGAAGTGCCGTGAATCGGAACCTATTGAAAACGTTGAGGCCCGCATTTCATCTGGTGAGGAAGATGTTCCCAGGTGCAGAAAATGTCTGGGAGTGCTCAAACCTGACGCGGTCTTCTTTGGAGAGGCAATCCCGTCCAGAGCGTTGATGGTCTCACAGGTGCAAACGCAGAAATGCGATGTTTTGCTTGTCGTAGGGACTTCTTTACAGGTTTTCCCGGCTGCCCAGATCCCGATCACCGTCAAGCTGAAGCACCCGCCGGCCAAGGTGATCGAAGTGAACCGTGAGCCTTCGGCATTGCATAATAGAGTGACTGATGTAATGGTCATGGGCAGCGCCGCGGAAATCATGTCAAAGCTGATGGAACACCTGGAAGCAAAAATGGCCGCCAAGGCTTCCTGAAATAGTGTGCGCAAAATTCTTACAGTGTGAGGTTTTCTTTACATTGAACGTTTGATCGAACCCGACTCGGAGCGCCGCCGGTTTTACTACTGACCAGATCCCGTTTACCGTTTGAAAATTCCTTGGGGGAGGATCAATTAATGTCTCATGTGAGCTCCCATTCTGACGTTGACAAATATCATTGATCCAGGAGGTCACAATGCCAGAATTTGCCAATAGTTTTTCCGGACTAGCCAATGATCGCAAGATCACCCATTCAGAGCTGGTGCGTGCCATACGTTATACAATTGCCGCTGAGTATGAGGCCATCCAATTGTACGAGCAACTTGCAGAGTCTACAGACAACGAACTGGCAAGAAACGTCCTTCTGGATATTGCTAAGGAAGAAATTGTCCATGCAGGAGAGTTTCTCAGGCTGCTGAAGGAGCTACAACCCACGGAGGAAGGTTTTTACGTGGAAGGGGCCGGCGAAGTGGAGGAGATGATAGGGGAATTGAAAAAATGAACTTCATAATGGTTTCCAAGTTGTGCTGAGGGAACCCTGGCCCACTTTCGGACGAAAGGAAGATTTATGGATGCATATTATGATCCCGGAGATCTCGGCAAATTTTCTGAAATAGGTGAAGAAGCGCCTGATCTTGCAAAGAAATTTTTCGATTATTATTCCGCCGTCTTTGCCGAGGGCAGTCTAACGGAGCGCGAGAAGGCTCTCATCGCTTTGGCTGTGGCTCATACAGTCCAATGCCCATACTGTATCGACGCCTACACTCAGGCCTGCCTGGAAAAGGGATCGAATCTGGCCGAAATGACAGAGGCGCTTCACGTGGCAGTGTCCATTCGTGGCGGCGCTTCGCTGGTCCATGGTTTACAGATGCGCAACATCGCCAAGAAGATATCCATGTGAGAAGCGTGTTCGGTGGCTATTAATATGACTGACTGGAATTAATTTCATTGCCCCTAACCAATGGATTGGCGCCACAATTAAAACTGGTGGCAGATGTTCATGATTGTAATTGGCTAAGCAGCTTGATCGATGAGTTTGTCATTCATATCCGAGGGCCGAACAATGGATGTGGAATCGAGCGCGGCAAGACGCTCACATGAATCAAGTTTGATACAACCTTTCTCGGATACCTTGGCCGAGCATGGACTCGATTTGGCCCGCGGCCGGACCACCACGCTACAGGTGAATGTCGGCTTTCTGTGCAATAACGTTTGCAAGCATTGCCATCTGGAAGCCGGACCGGGGCGTACGCAAATCATGGGACCCGAGACTGTCGATCAAGTCATCGAATTCGCGCAAAAGGGCCGATTTCAAGTGATCGATATTACGGGAGGAGCCCCTGAGTTAAATCCTCATCTGACTCGGATGATAGAGCTATTCTCGAACCTGGCGCCACGGCTCATGCTACGCTCCAACCTGACAGCTCTCGAACAATGTGACAGCGATTTGCTGATGAATGTTGTCAGCCGCCATCACGTGGTCATAGCGGCATCCTTTCCCTCTTTGAACGTTGCTCAGTTCGAGGCGCAACGCGGCCTTGGAACCTGGGAAAAAAGTCTGGCCGCTCTCAGGAGACTCAACTCCATCGGATATGGTATGCCTGATTCCGGGCTTGAGTTAAATCTTGTCTCAAATCCCACTGGAGCTTTTTTGCCTGCCTCGCAGAAGCAACTTGAAGACAAGTTTCGCCAGGACATGGAAAGAAGGTTTGGGATTGTTTTTTCGCATCTCTATACCTTTGCGAATGTTCCCCTGGGAAGGTTCCGACGATGGCTGATCGAGTCGGGAAATTACGAAAAATACATGACCAAGCTTGTCTCGCTTTTCAATGACTGCACACTGGACGGTCTTATGTGCCGCACTCTCATTTCGGTATCATGGGATGGGTATCTGTACGACTGTGACTTCAACCAGGCCGAAGATATCCCGGCCGGCTGGACCAGAACGCACGTTTCCGAAATGACCGGACCTCCGTTGCCGGGAACTCCGGTGGCGGTGTCCGACCACTGTTACTCTTGCACGGCCGGATCAGGTTTCACTTGAGGTGGCTCGATTGCGGCCTGAGTCTTGGGCTTTTTTTCTATATGTCGGATAGACTGTATTAAACACCGCTTTATAAGGAACGGACGAGAACCCTTGGAAGCAGTGGTCCTATTGTCTGGTGGGATCGATTCCGCCACCTGCCTGGCCATCGCCAAAGTGGACGGGTACCATCTTAATGCCCTCACGTTCCATTACCACCAGCGACACGCCGTTGAAATAGAAGCGGCCAAGCGTGTGGCCCGAGCAGCGGGGGTAGCCAGACACATGGTGCTCGATTTGCCGTTGGGTCAGATTGGAGGCTCGGCTCTAACTTCGGACATGGAAGTCCCGAAAGATGCAAAGCTCGAAAGCTTGGGGAATCGAATACCTGTAACCTACGTCCCGGCTCGGAACACGATTTTCCTCTCATTCGCCATGGCCTGGGCCGAGGTACTGGGCGCCGCGGACATCTTTATTGGAGTGAATGCTCTGGACTATTCAGGTTATCCGGATTGCCGGCCCGAGTATATAGAAGCCTTTGAGAAAACAGCGAACCTGGGCACCAAGAAAACAGTGGAAGGCGAATTAATGATTCGTATCCATACCCCGCTTATCACGTTGACAAAAGCGCAGATTATTCGCCGTGGCGTCGAGTTGGGCCTCGATTACAGCGTTACGCATTCTTGCTACGATCCTGATCCTGCGGGGAGGGCTTGCGGTCGTTGTGACAGTTGTCTGCTCCGCAGGAAAGGTTTTCTGGAGGCGGGTGTTCCTGATCCAACGAGCTATTACGACAGCCGGTAACCTGCTGTTGAGTCAGATGTCCAGCGCGCTCGTATCGACACTCTTGGCCAGTCGGCGTTTTATATTGTCCAGAGATGATCCTACATAGAGGTTGATGGCCGGCGCTGGTGTGTGAAGGGCGGCAAGAAAAGTATTATTCCGGCAGTGAAGCAACACCAGACGCGCTTTTTTCGGCTGTTCGAGGCCGGATTCATTCAAATTAGCGTCAATTGCCCTACTCTCAAGATAAGCAGCCCATCCGTGCTCTGAAATGTATTCGATGGCCTCCTCCCGTTTCTCCTTTGTTGCTGTCCGGGTGCGACCCGCTCCCGGCAGCATGTTAACAGAACCTCTAAATAGCATTTGCTCTACTATGAAAGAATACCTCTTTCCCTGAAGATCTACCTTGAACGCGGCGCCGTGCATTAGATCTCTCTGCGTCGAAAATAACTGCAAGGCCCACGAATCATTGCTTTCCGGATCTTTGATAACATAGGTCATGACGCCTTGTCGGGACCCGTTTTCTCCCATAGCGGGAGCATCGCTATCACCAAAATATGGTTCAACGGAAACTGCGTCGGGTTTGCGGTGGGCCTTCCAGGCTATAAATTCTTCCTTGGTGAATAGTCCCTTTCGAATCAATTTCTTCAAGAGCCGTTCAAATTCGCCAATGGTGAGGTCATATTTTTCCAGGAACCCCTTTGTCCGGAGGCCTGCTCGCAGGTCTGTCAGGATCTCCTCGACCTTCACTTTTCTTGCTGGGGTCTTATCGGCCTCAGACTGAAATTCATCGAACGGGTTTTTTGTGTCGTCGAAAGGACTCATCTAGACAAAGCTACCCTCTCGATTCAAATCGCAATTTCGCCCGCCAGGCTTGGTGACGCAGTGTCGATAGGCATCGGCGTCCCCCTCCGGGGGCGGAAGTTGTTCTTGTTTTCCTTACATTATTCCACGATATATAATACCATATCACTGACGATCTCGAACAGAGGTATTTACGAGACATAGTCACTAGGCAGCCATTCAGTCAAGCAGCTTTTTCGACTTTTTGCTGTCACGAATCCCCTTGTAAACTCGTAACGTGTCGAGGACGCGAGCATGAAAAAGTATTTCGATAACAACGCGGATGCAGTGGGGCGGACACCGCTGGTACGGTTGAACAGGATTTGCGGGCGCACGAGTGCCACTGTGCTGGCGAAAGTGGAAGGTCGTAACCCCGCCTATTCCGTAAAGGATCGCATTGGTGTCTACATGATACGCGACGCTGAAGAAAAAGGTCTGCTCGGACCCGGTGTCGAAATCATTGAACCGACCAGTGGTAACACCGGGATCGCCCTCGCTTATGTTTGCGCCCTTAAAGGCTACTCTCTTACGCTCGTAATGCCTGAAACTTTTAGCATCGAAAGGCGAAAAGTCTTAAAAATGTTCGGTGCCAACCTTATTCTCACCGAGGGTTCCAGAGGTATGGGGGGCGCTGTGGAGAGAGCCGAAGGAATATTGGCTTCCGCTCCGGACAAATACTTCATGCCGCAGCAATTCAAAAATGCCGCGAACGTCAAGGCCCACGAAGAGACTACGGGACCAGAGCTTTGGGAGGAAACAGCAGGACAAATCGACGTATTTGTCAGCGGTGTAGGAACCGGGGGAACGATCACGGGTGTTTCGCGTTTCATAAAAAATACCGAAGGGAAAAAGATCTACTCCGTGGCTGTGGAACCGGCGGAAAGTCCGGTGATAACCCAAACATTGCAGGGGAAGGACCCGATGCCGGGCCCGCACAAGATCCAGGGAATAGGTGCAGGCTTCATCCCCGACATTCTCGATCTGGGTCTCATTGACGAAGTACAGCTTGTTTCCAGCGAGGAATCGATCGAGTATGCACGCCTGTTAGCACGTCAGGAAGGACTCCTGTGCGGCATATCGTCCGGCGCCGCTGTTTTGGCGGCAGTACGATTGGCCCACGAGGAGCGTTTTCAAAACAAAACCATCGTGGTTGTACTTCCGAGTGCTGGAGAACGCTATCTCAGTACCGCCCTATTTGAAGGCATAGACTAATAACCGGGGCCGTTGGCCCCAGCCAGGCGAAGGAGTACTCGCCGGTAAATTTTCTTGCGACCCGCCTTAGCCTAAGAACTCTCAACACAGGATATTGATAGGCTGGATTCTCAAGTGAGGTGGAAATCACAATGGAAAGTGGAGATTGCATTTTTTGTAAGATTGTTTCAGGGGAGATACCTTGCACAAAAGTCTTCGAAGACGACGTTATGTTGGCGTTCATGGATATCGCTCCTCTCAACAAAGGCCATCTGTTGCTCATCCCCAAACAGCATATTGGAAACATTCTCGAGATCAGCGAGGAGCTTTACGGACGCCTGTTTTCCGTCATTCGTAGGCTGGCAAAGGCAGTGGAGGAAGGTTTGAACCCGGACGGCATGAACGTGATGCAGCTCAACGGAAAAGCTGCCGGCCAGGTCGTTCCCCATCTCCACATACACATCGTGCCGAGATGGGTTGGAGACGGCCTCACCATATCAGACTGGGAGCCTGTTATGGGAGACATGAAAGAGATCTCCGCCACCGCGGAGACTATTAAATCCAAACTGCTCGTCTGATTTTGGTGATCAATCGATCATCGGACTCGCAAGTCTTTAGTCATGGCGCAACCTAACGATAACAATTTGGACGGCACATCCGAAAGCCGTGAAAGTGAACCTTACGCCGATTTCTTTAATTACTTCGGTAAGGATCGCTGGATTCATTCGTGGTTCGCAAAGAAAAGGACCAATCTGTTTGCGGCGTTAGTCGAGCCGTTCCGCAGGTTGGGTCTAGCTCCGGACACAATCTCGTATACCGGCATCGCACTCCTTGCGGGAGTGATCCTTTATTTCGTACGAAAACCGTCTGTGGCGGTCATGTTTCTTGCCGGACACCTGCTTTGTGACTGTTTGGACGGGGTTTTCGCGCGGCATGCGCACAAGGCCTCCCAATCCGGGGCTTTTACTGATTTGGTTTGTGACCAACTCGGCATGTTGGTTGTGGCTATGCTTGCAGTTTTCCATCATCTTGTGGCTCCGCTGCTCGGAGCCGTATATATGGTTTTGTACCTTATTGTCGTGGGGTTCGGCGTAATCATTAATGCCATGGGTTTGGGAACTCGAGTAACTATAACGAGCAAATATTTTCTCTATATAGTGTATGGGATTTGGGCGGGTTGGCAAATCAACTTATTTACTCCTTTGATGTCTTTTTTCTCTACTATCATGGCGTTAGAGGTGCTGGTGGGTTATCTCCGCCTCAAGCGCGGAATAAGAAAAAAGTATGACGCAGGCGTGAAATTTGGCCAGCAAGGTCTGTACTCGAGCAAGCTCAATTATGCATTTAATATCATGGTGCCTGTCGCGGTGCTTGTGACTATCCTCTTTTACGGAAACATAATTCCTATCAGAGCGATGATTGACAAGCCCAGACTCAAGGTGGATTGGCAGGTTGGCCCCGACCTCACCCTTAGTGATGACAAAAGTGAAATCCTGGGTGTGGCAAGCCAAAATGGGGCCTTTATGATTCTGACGCGCGATGAGAACGGCTTCACTGAAATCCGAAAAGTGCACCCGGGTGAATCGGGCGGTCAGGATTTTTTCACGGTCCCTTCATACGTGTCGCCGGCCATCAGCACCTTCCCGGTCTATGATAACGTGCTCCTCGTGGCTGACAACACGACTCGTCTCTTGATGGGCATCGATCTGGAAGCTTCGTTCACCGCAAAAAGGGCTGTGACCATGTTCACGGTTCCCATGGGTTATCTTCGGGTTACGGCCATGGCTGCCGGCGAGTGGAACGGAAAGACGGTATGGTTTGCCGCCAACTATCTTTACACGCGCAAGACCTACATTGTTGATCCGGACAAAGCTCTGAATAAAGGGTCCCTGCTGGGAGGCGCGGTCGCGCGTTACACTAATGGCGGATTCCCGTCCGGAATGGCCTATAATCGCGGGACCGTAATGGAACTGAACAAGTCGCCCCTTGCGGAATTGATATATGCGGCCCCAATCAAACGTTTGATAGAAGGTCCAAATCTTCTGGACGTTGGTCACTTATCCTTTGCCCCGCCCCAGGCAGACCTGATAGGACCGGTCTGGGACGGGGACTATATTGTAATGGTGTCTGGCCGAGGGCGACTCTTTCGGCTTCCGGTGGCCGATGTCCTTCCGTGCGCCACGGCGGGAAAGAATCAGATGTCCGATGAAAAACATTTCGCTCCGGAAGCGCCGAGCGAACTCCTTGTTCATAAATATTCTCCCCTTACGAACATCCCATCAGTCAAATCGGCACAATCCAAATGAATCATATTAGAAATTTTTCAATAATCGCTCACATCGATCATGGAAAATCGACTCTGGCTGACCGGCTTCTCCAGATCACCGGGGTCGTGGGCGCCCATGAGTTCCATGACCAGATGCTCGATACAATGGATATCGAGAGAGAGCGAGGAATAACCATCAAGAGCCAGAGCGTCGCTTTGCCGTACCATGCCAAAGACGGGAGAGACTATGTGCTCAACCTCATCGACACCCCCGGCCACGCGGATTTCTATTATGAGGTCTCCCGGGCGCTGGTCTCATGTGAAGGCGCGGTTCTGGTCATCGACGCGTCTCAGGGTGTCGAGGCTCAGACCCTTGCAAACTACTACATGGCGCTCGAACAAGACCTTGAGGTCATTCCCGTGATCAACAAGATTGATCTGCCTGCCGCGGACGTGGAACGAGTCAAGTTGCAAATCGAGAAGGACCTGGGACTGGACGCAGAGCTGGCCGTACCCATCTCGGCAAAAGAGGGCATTGGCATCGAGGAAGTCCTCGAAGCCATTGTGCACAAAATCCCACCGCCGAAAGGTGATCCGGACGCGCCCTTGAAGGCCCTCATTTTCGATTCCCATTGGGACCAGTACCGGGGGACTGTCGTGCATCTCAGACTCTTCGATGGGAAAATAACGACGGGCGATACCATCCGCTTCTGGTCCAATGGCGCGTGTTATCGAGTCGAGGAAACCGGGGTATTTAAAATTGACCGACAGCCTCGCGCGACAATCCAGGCAGGGGAAGTGGGCTACATTATTGCCGGCATAAAGACCGTGAGCGACACCAGGATTGGTGACACCGTGACGCTCGACAACAGGCCCTGTGCAACACCCCTAAAAGGGTTTCAACTGGTGAAGCCGGTAGTCTTTTCTTCTTTTTATCCGATCGCGTCGGATGATTACGAGGCCCTGGCGGAAGCGCTCGATAAGCTGAAACTGAATGATGCCGCTCTCACTTTTGACAAGGACCATTCCACGGCGCTGGGACACGGATTTAGATGCGGCTTCTTGGGTCTCTTGCATTTGGAGATAGTTCAAGAACGCTTGGAAAGGGAATTCGGACTGTCTCTGATACTTACCGCGCCTTCAGTGCAGTATCTGCTCGTTTTAAAAGACGGCTCCGAAGTAGTGATCGATAATCCCGCTAAGTATCCGGATCCTGCGTCCATTGAGAAATCCAAGGAACCTTTTATCCGTGCCTCCATTATTGTCCCGGAACAGTATTTGGGCGGAGTCATAAGTCTATGTATCGATCGCAGGGGCGTTCAAAAGGAGTTCAGATACCTGGACTCAACACGTGCGGAACTAATGTTCGATCTACCTCTTGCCGAGGTGCTATTCGATTTTTACGATAAGTTGAAATCAGTGTCGCGAGGGTACGCCTCTTTTGATTATGAATTCCTTGACTTTCGGGCCACGGACCTCGTCAAGGTTGATGTTTTGGTTGCCGGAGAAAAGGTTGACGCTCTATCCATGCTGGTTCATCGCGACCGCGCGTATCAGAGGGCCCGCCGAGCATGTGAGAAGCTGAGGAAGGAAATACCGCGACAGCTCTTTAAGATAGCCATTCAAGGCGCCATCGGCGGCAAGATCATCGCCAGAGAAACGGTTTCCGCTCTTAGAAAAGACGTAACAGCCAAGTGTTATGGCGGAGACATCACCCGCAAGAGAAAGCTCCTGGAAAAACAAAAAGAAGGCAAGAAGAGGATGAAACAAGTAGGCAACGTCTCCATACCTCAATCCGCATTCCTGGCCGTCTTAAAAGCCGATGAAGATGAATAGCGTCCCTGGCCTCTGCGGCTCATTCCAAAGATATTGCAGGTCGGACGATGAAGGTACCGGTGCCATGCGCCACCAGCTTACCTTTCGCGTCGTAAAGATGCATTTCTGCAACCTTTTGACGCTTCCCGGATTTGAGCAAGCGGCCCACTGCGCGAAGTGAGGTCTGCCTTGCGGGCGCCAGATAGTGCACGGACATGTCCGTAGTCGCAACCGAACACGGCTCCTCGTGGGCAAGTGCGGCCGTAAACCCGCCGGCGATGTCCATCAGGGTTGCGAAGACCCCGCCGTGGATGGCGCCTGAGAGATTGTCCAGATTCGGATTGTAAGCCAGTTCTATTACAGCGTTTCCTTCATCGCTGAAGGAGATTTCCATGCCGAAGTAACGGATGAGCGATGCCTTCTCATAAAACAGCCGCGTTAGTTCTTCAATTCGGTCTGCACGCATCAAAGATTTGTCTCCTGAGGCGACTGCACAGGACTGGGACTTCAAGATATTGACCTGATTGAAGATCCCTTGAAAAATCCAAGCGGAAACCCTCCGCCTCGGATTTTTTCACCGGAATTTGCTCAGGGATCCGCTCTAGAAAAGCCATCTAAGGGCGAGGCTGAACAGTATAACAGTGATGGCAGCGACAAGGAGATATGGTCCGGCGCTAATTTCCTCGGCAGTCTTTTCGTCGGTTCGCCGTGCAGTGCATCCCGCGGAACAAGCGTCGCAAAGATGTTCGTCAGCCATGATCAGATTCTCCACTCTTCAACAATCATTATTATTATACATCAAAAAATTTGGGAGAACTAGCAAGAATTAGCCCAGGTATGTACGTTGAATAGCCTGTCCAGGCCGGCAATCGAGGGCACCTGTCGCTGCCAGACTGACAAAGGCTGCTCTATCCTTAGGAATGCTCGGTTGGAAATGATGGGAAGCTGCGCGGCATGTTAGACCGCGGCAACTTCCCTGAAGATGAAAAGTTCAGATGACGCTCACCTTTTGTACGCGGTAGCGGTGCTTTGATGACGCTGAACCCGCGGAATTTTTCCAAGCAAGTTTCACGTACGCATCGTCAAAACCGACGATTACGTAGTCTCCATCCGGCAGGGTGCAGGGGGTGAAGCGATCTCGGCCATAATGGCTGTATTCGGCCCTCAATCCGTCCAGATGAATGACGTCTCCGACTCGCATGTTACCTCCTTTTGCCAAAGCCCTCATTGAATGGCAACAGGCCGGCGGCGTAATCCGGCGTTGCACTGATTCACAAAGCAGCCCTATGTGGGATTATTTCGAACCTTCCAGGCCGGGTAATCGCCCCCCATTAAAGCGAAAACCAGCCCAATTATGAGGTACATTACCCCCAACGTGAATCAGGTTTATAGGAGAAGCTGAAGCTTTTGTCTAGAAATAATTGCTAAGAGATCTAAAAAAATTTCGAGGCTATCCCCGTAGGTTGTTCCGTGTACCTTGAAGAGGGGACGGCGAGACCGGTTCATGAAACAGATTGTTCAATCAGCGATTTGTCCAAACCTTCTTAGGAGCAGCCGCTATCCGCGCCGCAGTTCAGGCATTTATAGCAGGAGCCTGCCCTGACCATGATGGCCCCACAGTCCCTGCACGCGGGAGCGTCCGTTTGGGGTAGGAACGCTTGGCCCCCCGCTTTTACTCGTCGCTCCTTCGTAACCTCCTTACGCTTGGATGCAGCGCCCGACAGTCTGGGTTGGGGTTGAGCGTCCGGCAAAACCAATCCCGCGGCCTGCTGCTGTTCGGGGCTCAAAAACTGGGTTCCAAGATACCGGAAAATGTAATCGGTCAGGGACTTAGCTATGGGGATATCAGGATTACTTGTAAAACCGGAAGGTTCAAAACGTACGTGGCTGAATTTCCCTACAAGGGCCTCAAGCGGTACTCCGTATTGAAGGGCGATGGACGTCAAAGTGGCGATAGTGTCCATAAGCCCGGAAATTGTGCTTCCTTCCTTTGCCATCCTTATAAAAATTTCACCGACTTTCCCATCCTCGTAGAAGCCGGTATGAATGTACCCCTTTTGGCCGTCTATTTCGAACTTGTGGCGAATGCTCTTGCATTCCACCGGCAAACGGCGCCGTACCGGCAATGGAGCTGTCGCCGCCTCTTGTGGCGAGAGAGCCAGTGGTTGAACAGTCTTGCATCCGTCTCGATAAATCGAGATGGCCTTCAATCCCAACCTCCAGGCCATTCGAAACATCTCTTCGATTTCTTCAGGTGTGGTTTCGTTCGGGACATTCACCGTCTTTGAGATTGCGCCCGAAATGAAAGGTTGAACTGCCCCTATCATTCCGAGATGTCCCTGAAAAGATATGAACCGTTCGCCGTTAAGCGGCCTAAAAGCACAGTCGAAGACCGGCAAGTGCTCGGGAAGAACTTCTTTGACACCTTCGATGGTCCCTGTTTCTTCAATCTTTGAGACAATGTGCCGGATCACCACAGGAGGGTAATCCAGGCGTTCCAGCGCTCGACCGACAGATCGGTTCACAATCTCCAGGTGTCCACCACCCGCAAGAGTTTTGTATTTTACGAGCGCCAGTTCCGGCTCAATACCGGTGGTATCGCAATCCATCATGAACGCCACTGTGCCTGTGGGCGCTAGGACCGTGGCCTGACAGTTTGCATATCCATAGCGTTCACCTAATTGAAGGGCCATATCCCATGTTTTGACGGCTTCAGCCACCAAGGCAGCCGGTACATCGGGCGAGGTAATCTCAAGGGCATGTTGCCGATGGGCCCTGATCACGTTGATCATGGACTCGCGGTTCTTCGCAAATTCGCTGAAAGCGCCGCGGACCTCGGCGATCCGGGCCGACTGCAAATATGCTTCGCCCGTCATGACAGCGGCAATAGTCGACGCCCAGGCGCGGCCGCCGTCCGAGTCATACGGAAAACCCAACGACATGATGAGGGTCCCAAGGTCGGCGAACCCCAAACCTAACGCTCTCATATTGTGAGAATTCCGGGCTATGATTGGGGTAGGATACCCGGCTTTGTCCACCAGAATGTCCTGAGCGGTAATCATGATGTCAACCGCGTGGCGAAATGCCCCTGCGTTGAATGTGTCACGACCGTCCATGAAGGCCGTCAGCTTGAGGGAGGCTAAATTACAGGCTGAATCATCCACATGCATGTATTCGGAACATGGGTTCGAGGCTCTGATGGGCGCGGTTTCAGGGCAGGTGTGCCAACGGTTGATAGTAGTGTCGAATTGAATTCCCGGGTCCCCGCAGGCATGCGCCGCGACGGCCATTTCCTTGAGTAGGTCCCGAGCCCGATACGTGTCGGCCCTTTCACCTGTCAGCACGAGTCGAGTATGCCACTCTCCGTCGTTTCGGTCCGCTTCCATGAATTCATCAGTGACACGGACCGAATGATTCGAATTTTGAAAAGCAACCGTTTTATACACATCTCCGTCGAACGACCCGTCGTACCCGCAGCGTACCAGCGAATGGGCCTTGCTTTCTTCCGCGGCTTTACTCCGTATGAACTCCAATATGTCGGGATGATCCATGTCAAGTATCACCATCTTGGCCGCACGCCGGGTTTTTCCACCTGACTTGATAACGCCGGCCAACGCATCCGCGGCCCGCATGAACGACACCGGGCCGGAAGCCGTGCCTCCGCCGGAGAGCGGTTCCCTGGCAGACCTGAGTCTCGAAAGATTAACGCCCGAACCCGAGCCTCCTTTGAATATTATCCCTTCCTGTGTGTACCATTGGAGTATGGACTCCATAGTGTCGTCCACACTGAGTATGAAGCAAGCGGAACACTGAGGATTAGCTTCGATCCCCACATTGAACCAAACAGGGCTGTTGAAGGTGGCCTTTTGGTGAAGAATGAGGAAGACCAGCTCGTCCTTGAATATCGCCACGTCCTCATCGGATGCGAAGTATTCTTGCTCTTTTCCCCAACTGACAATCGTGTCAACAACGCGCAGAATTAACTGCCTGATGCTGGTTTCCCTTTCAGGGGTACCCGGTTTTCCCCTGAAGTATCTTGACACAACGACGTTCACAGCCAGGTCCGACCAGAAGGAAGGCGCCTCAACGTCCGATTGCTCGAAGATAATCCCCCCTTCCCTGTTATGGATCACTGCTGAGCGTTTGGTCCATTCGACCGTGTCCATCGGGTTCTTGTCCGCTTCTGAAAATAAGCGAGTAAACCTCAAGCCCTCGCCGGAATGCTCCGAAGCGGGGGCGGTTTCGCCACCTGCATTAGTTACGGGCCTAAGCGGACCAGACATACCTCAACTCCAAGTCTTGATGAATAACCGCCGGGTGCAGGCAAAGAACGGTTGTCCGCCTCAAATACACCCGCTCACAGAAAGTATATGCACTCAGAGACTCTGGTGCCTCTCCTGAGAGAGGAAATTGCTTGCCGAAATCGCAAAGCATCTATGGTCTGCTCCCGTTACACAATCTCACGCCTCCCTGATGGGAGGATGAATTATCTAACTTACTAATTTTAAACCAATTAGACTTGATTAGCAACAAATACTAGTGGCGGACCGTAACCGTTCGGTTGCGCGGCGAAAGATTGTCGTCGCCAGCGCAGTGATAGGGGGTCGCGGTCCCGCGTTCCGCGTGCAGCGCGGGACGGGACGCCCAAATAAGGGCGGACACCGACCACCTCTACGGGGCGAAGGTTGCTTTCCCACGGCACGCGGGATTTTACCCTTCGCAATGACGAGTCAGGCCACTGTGCTGACCATGATAACGGCGAGAGTTCTGGAGACCGATCAAATAGAGATCATCGCGCGGCTTGGCCGACTTGCTGCGAGTTGAAATCATCAGCAAAGGCTCTTTTGGTGAGCCGCCGCAAATTGATCTCACGGCACCGGGGGCACGCGCTGAAGTGTAAATGCGAGGCAAAACCGCAGGCATGACACTCATACATCTTCACGGCACCATGTATCTCCGCGAGAGGAATGTGAGACGCGTTGCCGCCGGACCTCATTTCAATGCGTCTACACAAATCTTCACACGTCAACAATCCTCCGTAAAAGAGTTTAGAATAAACTTTTGCAAGCTGCTCCCAACAGAGACTGTACTTGTCCAGCAGAGCCTCATCACTGACCTCGGCAAGTATATCGTTAAGGATCTCTCTAGTTTTAACAATTTTAGTGATCTTGGTTATACGGAGCATCTTTTTCATGCAGACCTCACTTGATAATTTGCATGAATTATATCATTAAACCTATTGAAATTGCAAGTTAATCAATCTGAGCACAACAGACGTGCCATCTGTTTGTAACCGGGGAATATCTATGAAAACGAAGGTAATAATAGGCGAGTATCCGGAGGGCTACCTTAACGGACCGACAAGAGGCCGATCCTACTGTAGCTTTATTCCGCAGTCCACCGAAATGATTCTTGAATTTCTTTGACCGAGGTCTCGGGAGGGAACCCCCCTTTGAACAGTTCATCGAGACTGGTGACTAGCCGGTCGCCTGAGCGGCCTTCGGCAATTATCAACACATCTCGACCGTCCTGACGGGCGAATTCCTGAATGTATTGAAGACAAGTGCCACACGGTAAAAGCGGTGAGTGGAGATCGGAAGCGACAGCCACGGCCAGGAAAGCCTTCTCGCCATGAATCAGAGCATGATTTATTGCATTGCGCTCAGCACAAACACCGAGCACGGGTATGAGAGATTCTGTGTTGCATCCTTCGAAGATCCGGCCGTTCCTGGTGAGCACAGCGGCTCCCACGCGAAATCTGCTCAATGGAACGGAGGCATTCTCCCTGGCCTTTTTGGCTGCCAATACCAGGCGCTCCACTTTCCATCCTGTTCCAGGGGGATCATCCAAAATCACGGTGTGCGGTGGATTCATGGCGAATCTGGATATCATTGAGGCGCCACGGGGTCAAGTACTGTGCTCAATGAGAGGTCGTCATCCGACTTTAAGCCCGCATAGTGAATTTATAAAAAATCTTTGACATGACCGCCGCCATTATCGACAATTTTTCGGTGATGGCGCATTCTGTTGAGACTGTGAAGTGTCGTAACAAGTGTATTCAGACAAAAGCTAAGTATAACCAGCTTCTTAAAACGACCGGTAGAGTGAGCTTGTCTCAAAGAACTGCTGCATCGTCCGGTTCAATCGTAAAGGAAAATCCAAGTGGAAAGAGTCGCTGAAAAAGAACCAGCGGGGTCAAGAGAGCGGACTTTTGAATGTAAGGTCTATTACGAGGACACAGATTGTATGGGGGTGGTGTACCATGCCAACTATTTGAAGTACCTGGAAAGGGCGCGCTGGGAATTCCTGGAAGATCGTCTGATGAGCATATTGGATTACAACGAACGTGGTTATTCGTTTATGGTCCACAAGATTCAGATAGTGTTTCATTCCCCCGCGAAACTAGGTGATGTGCTCGTGGTACGCACCTGGATAGAGAGCACAACTCGATTCACAGTGGCCGCGAAGCAGATCATAACCAAAAAAGGAGAATCTCGGGACTATTTGGTCACTGCCACAGTTACATTTGTGGTAGTGGGATCGGACGGCCAGTTGCTGGAGGTCCCTGCCGAATTTCACAGCCTCTAAGCGCTCATATCCGGCGGCAAGGGTTAAAGGAATGTCATTGCGAGGAGCGCAGCGACGAGGCAATCTCCCGACATTCCCGTGAAAACTGGAATCCAGAAAGGGCGCATGCCATGCGCTTCTACAGAGATTGCTTCGCTTCGCTCGCAATGACACAGAACCCGATGACCGCCTCCCGTAAGTCTTAACGGACCTTGAATAAAAACCTTGCCTGTTTTTCGGAAGCTCGGGTAAGATTCACCATTCGGCTGATACAATTGCGTAAATATTAGGCGCCCGTTGAGCGACCGGTTTTAATGGGTTTGGGTGGTTTCGGCATCAATTCCTCGATGCCTAGCAGCGCACATCCGCAACGTGAGGGATGCAATTCAGGCGAGATTGTCTTGCCCGGGATGGAGGTATGTTCAGTGAAGAAGACAATGTTATTTGCCTTTATTCTGACTGTTTCTTTTCCGGCCATACTTCTTGGCCAATCTCTTACGCCATGCCTGATTTCCGCTGGTTCCCCAACCACGCAATCAACGGATGAAGGTTCCGAGGGCGGGAATTTCTTGTCGAATCTTCCGCTGGTCCAAAAATTGAAAGCCGGAAAGGTCGTGCTCAACCCCTATGCGCAAGTAGGATACCAGCATATAGCAGCCCACATGACCATCCCCATTGCGGCTGACGTTGGTGTACCGGCTGGACAGCTCCAGATCGGCACCGTTGACGTATCCTTGCAAAATTTCGATTTCTGGTACGGGAATCTGGGGCTCAATGTTGTTTCCGGACCGCTCACATTGTTTGGATCTTGGGGTGGTTTTTCACCGCGTCTCTTCCAGTTCACAGGCACAATTCCCATTTCAGTAGGTGGTGCCGGAGCCCTGCCGGTCCTCCAAATGTCCTGCACGAACTTTCATTTTTGGGCGGCTCAGGTGGGAGCAGCTTATACATTCAAAAAAACTTATTCGATCCTTGGTGGATTCTTGTGGAACCAAACCGAGTTCCAACTTGCAGATCCTCGCCAGGGCTCGGTCCCGCTCGCGAACCAGACTTTGGCGGGTGATGTTTTCATGCAAATCTGGGTACCCTTCCTCGGAATTCAAGTTATGGAGGAGGGTAAGTACCGAGGCGCCTTGCTGTTCAGTCCTCTCGCCTGGTCTTCAGGCAGGTTGCAACTAGAGACCACGGCGCCGCAATTGTCCAACTTGAGTTATACTCTGAACCAGCCGGGGAATTTTGTTGCATTTACTGCCGAGTATTATCTTCTTTTCAAGCCTCCTGTGACGTTCAGCGCTTGGGTAAACGGCAGCCTCGCCAGCATAAGAGGGACCTCGGACCTTGAGTTTACCACCGCGGCTCCAGCCACTTCCAGCTCCAAAGGAGTAACTATCACCAACACGCAGTACCTGATAGGAGGCGGCATCACCTTGGGACTCGTATTCTGAGCCGCCGTTAAAGGAACCTGCTTGGATTTCAAATGTCTCTCCATAGAGAGCATCGCGTCGGGGGGAAGATGACAACATCAGGCACGGTCATAGTTATCGGAGCGATGTGTCTCATCGTCGTGGTTTTTTTCGCGCCTCATCATCATGCAACCGCAATGGCAGCCGACATAATTTCGGCCCCGTCTCACTCTTCCCAAGGCTATACCGGTTCTACAAGCTGCCGCCAGTGTCACGAAAAATTCTACCAGTTGTGGTCAACGTCGCACCACGGGCTTGCCTTGCAGCCGTATACGGTTGAATTGGCCCGCGAAAAGCTCTCTTCTCAGACGGAAGATATCGTTATCGGGGACTATCGATTCCGAGCCGACATCGCCGGCGAGAACGGGTGGGTGATCGAACGAGGACCTGAAGGCGAGAAGAAATACCGCATCGACCACGCGATGGGAGGAAAGAATGTTTATTACTTTCTTACCGCCCGGGACCGCGGGCGGCTCCAGACTTTGCCTGTGGCGTACGACGTAAATAAGAAGGAATGGTTCGATATGGCCGCGAGCGGCGTGCGTCACCTTCCGGGTCAGACCGATGAACCGATTAATTGGAGGGATTGGCAGTACACCTTCAACACGGCCTGCTACGGGTGCCATGTGAGCCAGGTTTCAACCAACTATGACCTCGAGACCGACACGTATCGGACGGTCTGGAAGGAACCGGGAATTAATTGCGAAACCTGCCACGGCCCTGCTGACGAGCACATTCGTGTCTGTGAGGCGGCGCCAAAGGGGACCGTGCCGAAAGATTTGAAAATTATACGAGGTGGCCGTGATTTTTCCAAAGAACAGAACAATGCGACATGCTCCAGTTGTCATGCAAAAGCCGTCGTGCTCACGGACACTTTCCAACCCGGGGACAAGTTCTTCGACCATTTCGGTCTCGTGACTCTCGAAAACTCTGACTATTACCCGGATGGTCGTGACCTGGGAGAGAATTACACGTATACCTCCTGGCTTATGAGTCCTTGTGTGAAGTCGGGAAAACTCGATTGCTTGCATTGCCACACATCCAGCGGTCGATACAAATTCAAGGCTGAGGAGAAGGCCAATCAGGCGTGTATGCCCTGCCACAATGAAAAGGTCGACAATTCCGCCGAACACACGCACCACAAAGCCGACAGTCCTGGAAACAAGTGCATTGCGTGCCACATGCCCATGACGGACTTTGCCAGGATGCGCAGGAGCGACCACTCGATGCTCCCCCCTGCCCCGGCAGCCACAATAGCATTTAAATCGCCCAATGCCTGCAATCTCTGCCACTCGGACAAGGACGCTGCATGGGCTGATAGGGAAGTCCGCAAATGGCGCACTCGCGATTACCAAGCGCCTCTGGTCAACCGCGCATCCCTTATAGACGCTGCACGCAAACGTAACTGGGGCAGACTGCGGGAGATGCTTGACTATTTGACCGATAAGGGTCGGGACGAGATCGTTGCAACATCGCTTATACACCTTGTGTCGCATGCCGGAGACTCACGAGTTGCTCCCGCGCTGTTCAAGGCACTCAAGGACCCGTCACCGCTTATACGTGCCGCAGCCGTAACGGCCCTGCAAAACGTACCAACGAAAGAATCTTTTGTAGCCCTTGCCGAGGCCACCGGAGATGATTATCGCCTCGTGCGAGTCCGTGCCGCGGCGTCGCTGGCCGGCTATCAGAATATCCCGCTGGCGGATGACGACAAAAAAAGAGTCGAAGCCGCAAGCAAGGAGTATCTGGCTTCAATCCTGTCGAGGCCGGACCAGTGGGACTCTCATTACAACCTGGGCAACTACTATCTCGATCGCCGCGATTTTAAGCGGGCAGTTGCTTCGTATGAGACGGCGATCAAGATGGAGCCTCGCGGCGTGCTGGCCATGGTCAACGAGGCAATGGCGTATGCTCGTATGGGAGAGAATCAAAAGGCGAACGACGCGTTACAAAGGGCACTGAAAATAGCTCCTGACAATGCCGCCGCAAACTTCAACATGGGCCTGCTCAAGGCCGAGGCAAATGATCTCGTCGCAGCGGAGAAGCACCTGAGGGCGGCTCTCAAAACAGATCCGCAGATGGCTCAGGCAGCATACAACTTGTGCGTGATTCTCTCGAAGGACCGTCTCGCCGAGGCAGTGGACTTCTGTGGAAGAGCGGCCGAACTCCGCCCCGATCAGCCCAGATATGCCTATACGCTGGCCTTTTATCAGCAACAGAAGGGAGATCTCCATAAGGCTTCAGGCGTGCTGGATGGCCTCATCACCAAGTACCCGGCCTATACGGACGCGTACATGCTGCTCGGTGGAATCTACGAGAAACAGGGGAAAAAGGCCGAGGCCATGAGCGTGTACGCCAAAGGACTAGCCGTCGAGGGAATCCCTGACCAATACAAGCTTCGCATGAAGCTGCGCCTGGATGCCCTGAAGGGCGCGCCTCTGAATGAGAAAGAGAAGTAACTTGTTCGAGACCTTGACAAGAGTAAGTGCAACAGGAAGGAGGTGAGAAAGTAACGCAAAAGAACCAGGAGATGGTCAAATGTTGAGGACCTCAGGAAATTAATATCTCGACCTTGATGCCTAACAAATTTACGAAATGAAAGGGGGAGGAAATGATATCGAGAAAAGGGCCGATCCTGATGGCCTGCACCATGCTCTTTGTTATTCTGGCTTTGGTGACTGCCTCAACGTATGCTGCAGACAAGAAACCCAACATCCTGTTCATCATGGGTGATGATGTCGGTTGGTTCAACATCGGGGCGTACCACCGCGGCATCATGTCGGGGAAGACTCCGAACCTCGACAAGCTTGCATCCCAAGGGATGATGTTCACCGACTACTATGCTGAGGCAAGCTGCACCGCGGGTCGAGCGAACTTCATCACCGGCGAACTGCCAATACGCACCGGTCTGACAACAGTGGGTCAAGCCGGGGCCGACGTGGGTATCCCGGCTCAAGCCTGCACTCTTGCCACAGCGCTCAAGTCGCTCGGCTACACCACCGGTCAGTTCGGCAAGAACCACCTCGGAGATCTGAACAAATACCTACCGACCGTGCATGGCTTCGATGAGTTCTTCGGGTATCTGTACCACCTCGACGCGATGTCTGACCCGTACTGGTTTGACTACCCGCAGGACTGGATAGACAAGTATGGGCCGCGCAATCTTGTGCATTGCTGGGCAACGGACGTGGATGACCCCACCGAGATGCCACGCTGGGGAAAGGTCGGAAAGCAGAAGATAGTGGATGAAGGCCCCTTGGCGCCTTTCCCCAACATGGCCGGCCGCCAGAACTGGCAGGAGAGTCGTAAAGCCAAATACGACATGGAAACGTTCGACGAAGTGCTGGTCGAGAGTTCCAAGGCCTTCATGGACAAGGCCAAGAAGGAAGGCAAGCCCTTTTTCATCTGGCACAACACGACGCGGATGCATGTCTTTACCTACCTCTCCCCGAAGTACCAGGCGCTCATGAATTCCAAGAGCAATTACGGCCTGGAAGAAGCGGGCATGGCCCAGATGGACGACAGTGTCGGAGCGCTCTTAAAGCACCTTGAAGATATCGGGGAGGCCGACAACACCATCGTCATTTTCAGCACCGACAATGGGGCGGAGGTGTTTACTTGGCCCGACGGAGGCATGACGCCGTTCAAGGCCACCAAGGGCACTGTCTTTGAAGGCGGCTTCCGGGTTCCGGCAATTATCCGCTGGCCGGGCAAGGTAAAACCGGGCACACTGGAGAATGGTATCTTCTCAGGACTTGACTGGTTCCCAACCCTCATGGCCGCAGCGGGTAACCCCAACATCACAGAGCAACTCCTGAAGGGGGTGAAGCTGGGTGACCGTACATACAAGAACCACCTCGACGGTTACAACCAGATGGACCTCCTGCTTGGCAAAGGGCCATCCAAGAGGCACGAGATCTTCTACTTCGGTGGTCCCCACCTGGGCGCCATCCGCATCGACGACATGAAGTTCCAGTTCTTCCAGCAGCCGCTCGGATGGCCTGGGCCTAAGGTAACGACCGACATGCCCACCATCGTGAACCTTCGCCAGGACCCGTTCGAGCGAACGCCGTCAACGGGCGCCCAGAGCTTGAACGACCAGGGCGGTGGCTATGTAAACGACTTCTATGCGCGCGAGTTCTGGCGCTTCGTGATGGTTCAAGAATATGTGGGTCAGCTCGCGAAAACAGCCCTCGAGTATCCACCGATGCAGGAGCCGGCGACCTTTAACCTTGATGCTATAAAGAAGAAGATCGAGGAGGTGCTCAGGAATCGCGAGGGGCAGTAGTCAAACTACTAGCATGGCGGGCGGTTTGAAAGGGCCGCCCGCCAATTCAACCGCGAGATTCCCGGCTCCGGCTACCGGTGTCTTAAACAGTGAAAGCAGTCTCAGAAATTTATTAGCAAGCTCGTTTCCACTGCGCCCAGCGGTGATATGTTCCGATTTATATTTGGCGTAGCCCTGGCTTCGCCTATCGCATTATTCGCTGCTGCAGTCGTCGGCAAGGCTGCCCCGCCTAGCACACGGTACAAGAATGCAGTGTCCGGAAACGCGGCACCCCACCACGGGCCTGGCTGCCAGAATGCCAAGGTGGTGTTCAAGGTAAGGTTCTCAAGAAGCTTCCAATTGACCCCTAAATCGATTTCCCAGCCTATATATCGCTTGTCGTTGGGAACGGCATGGCCGGCAAAGCCGCCCGTTTGAGCGGTCAGGATGTCGTCATTTGTGAACGCCTGAATGCCGCTCACGTAGTCGCCGCCAAGCCTGTATGCATTCGGTTGGTCCCGCCAAGCATTTGAAAAGAGCCCCCAAATGTTAAGGTTTGCAGCCACTTCATAATCAAACTTGATTCCTACATGGTGGAAGTTTGTCGGCTGGCCGTATCCATCGGCATCCCAGCATGTGCCCGTCCCGTACAGCCAATACATCAAATAACCCCAGTCTTTCATATATGCCGAGCTTATGGCCTGCTCAGCTGCTGCAGCGTCCTCGGTCGTAAATCTGGTGCTGGGGTCATCCCCGGTGGCACGCACGTAGTTCGCTGTGAGCTTCGCCGGGCCGCAAACACACCCTGTTTCAACGCCGTAGAGCCATGCGTTGGCGTCCGTATTCTCGTTTACAAGACTCGTAGGAAGGTTACCGGATGCGGTACCTCGACCTGTGTTCCACGTATTGAACCAGTCCGCCTCTGCATTGAAGAAGAAGCGTCCGTTGAAGTACTTTACGACCGAAGCAATCCTATATCTGATCACGTCATTAGTGGGGAACGTGGGGGCTGTGAGTGTGGCCCCACGGGGATTAGTGCTCTGCGAGAGCGGTTGACGATATGAGTCGGATACGATCTGGACGAACAGAGGACCGTTCGTGTAGTCGATTTCGCCCTCCAGTGCCTGGAAGTAATTTCGACGATCATCCCGACGCTCTATGGATAAAGCGCTCTCATTTCGTGACTTAATAGATGAATTTAGCGCCCATGTAGAACGGTCCCTTGCGAAGTACGGGATGAAAGTTATTTGAAACGGTCCATACGTCGCGCTGATGCTGAATGCTGCGGTAGCCCGGACATATCTGTGTTTCCAAAGCCCCATCCCTACTGTGCTGTCATTGTATCCTATGTTGAAGTCGAGCATCGGAGTCTTGATAGCGGTCTTGAGCCACTGCAGCGTCACGTACGTGTTCGGGATGTCCACAGCGGCCGTTCTATCTCCAATAGGAACGTAAAGAGAATTAACGTAGCCTGGAGCCCCGCCCCCTACCGCAAAAGTTCCGCCTCCAGCCGGCACCGTGATAGTGGTGGGCTGAAAAGGCATATAGGGGTTGCCGGCCGAGTAGATGCCCAGTGACGTAAGGTTCACCGAAGCGGTGACTTCAATTGCAGGATTGATTTTTATCGTTGGATAAATTGTCATCCGGTAATCGAGCAGGCTCATATCGGCGCCGTAGCGGTTCTCTCCGGCTATTACTCCGAACGTGCTACTGCCAACGTTGGTGGTCCCGGTGGTGGGAAACGTCAAGAGATGGTTCAGGCCCAGATTGACGGACTGCGAGTCCATCGTCCCGAATATGTCGTCATTACCGGTTCTGGTCCAGTAGCGATACCGCCATTCAGCTTCGCCCCTCATAGAAAAGTCCCACGAATAAGAGGGAGCAAAGGTCGCAATCGTGATCAGTATGGCCAAGGATAGGCAGGCAAACCCTTTCATGGCATGTCCCCCTTGAGACCCATCTTCACTTCAGAACTAGAGCTATCTCTCTCATTCCCAGGCTCGGCAATGACATCTGCAGCGGGTCATTCACATTGAAGCATGAACAATGCAGATTCTCAGTGACCCGAAATTAGGACCGTGATAAATATTGCGTAACTGAAGGCTTGTTGTTAAACAATTTGCGGGATCATATCAGAAGCTGACTGGAGTGTCATCAGCATTCCGTCAACACGCATGGCCACTTTCAT
>DATJPW010000178.1:0-5653 GCA_035506215.1 Desulfomonilaceae bacterium | reverse complement strand
CTCTTACACTAATTGTCCTGGTTGCCATGTTCATACCTTTCTTAAAAGAAATAACTGTTCGTTTCGAATGGTGAATCTGATCGCCTCAGTTTGAGGGGGCAAGGATCATTAGCCAGAACTCAAGTCCCGTCAAACCGTTTCTCCACAAGGGATTACGGGTTCAATTCCGGATATCGGCCAATAATCACCTTCATGATTTCGCCGCTCCCCGCGAAGATGGACAGTGCACAAACATCTGGAAAGATCTTACAAACTCTGTACTCCTAGGAATCGGCACGGTGGGCTTGCCGGTATCATTAGGCTTGACTGGAATCACCTTATGATGACTCCGTCTCTCCAATGAGAACGTCCTCTCAAAATCGGTCCAATATGATTCTTAGGATTGCCTCCAATCTGAACCGAATTTGTCGTTGAACAGGACGCCGACTTGGTCCAGGGTTTCTCTCCAGAGGACTGATAGTTCAGTCTCAGTATGTCTTCCAGTAACGGAACCAAAGAAGAGAGAATATCTTTGGGCAGATAGGCTCTAGCGCCCAATTCTATGGACTTTTTGAGTGCTTCCGGATTCAGAGCATGCGCCGTAAGCACCACAGCGGGCAACTTGTGTATCGCCGCGATCTTGAGCAGATCGAATCCTCTTACGCCCATGATATCGAGTATGACCAGATCGTACGAAAAGGAAGCCAGCAGCTCTCCAGCCTTCTCGAACGTCGTGGCCCTGTGCAGGGTAACCTCATGCTCGGGGAGTGATTCTTGGATGATGTCCAGGACGTCCTCCTCCTCATCTACCGCCAGTATCAGCTTGTCCTTCCAGATTTCGGAATGGGTCATGGGCAATCTCGCATTTACTACTTATATGTTGATTGTAAATATGTTAAATAATCATTCACGAATGAACACCTAGGTGTTAAAGTTTGATCCGCGTGCCGAGCAAATCCGAGACTTAGCGTTGATGCAAGTCAAGGAGCCTGCTCGCTGCGATCTCGCTCTCACCCCACGTATGGCAGATCGTCCCGAGGCACTATGGTCATGCGGGAAGTCGGAGCACGTGATGGGAGCCAGATTCGTGTGCTCTTAAGACATCGGAGCTTTGCGAATGATGAGAGTTTGGCCTGACACCACGCAGAATCACTCGAATCCGCCGCGCCTGTCAATGGGGAGAAGACTGTATTTGATTCGGAAAAGGGCTGTATATTAGAAGTAGCTAACAGGCAGGTTCGATGGTAACCTGTTGAAATAAGCCATGATCATTGATAATATCTGCTACGAAATTCTGGTCCTTGAACGCAATTAACAGGCAAGGAGGAGACTGCTTGAATCCGGAGTCTGAGCAGAACCGAGACATGAACAGGAGTTGGCGCATCGTGATAGCCGAAGATCATACGATACTCAGGGAAGGATTGCGCGCTTTGCTTGCTTCGGACCCTGAGTTTGACGTCGTGGGAGAAGCCGAAGATGGTTTTGAGGCCATCAACTGCGTCAGACGCCTTAGTCCCGATGTCGTCCTCATGGACCTCTCAATGCCGAAAATGACCGGAATGGAGGCGGTGAGAGAAATCAAGAGAATAGCGCCGGAAACCAAGGTACTGGTGCTGACGGTTCACAAGAATGAGGAATACATTCTGGCGAGCTTCCAAGCCGGTTCCGACGGCTACGTCCTCAAGGACGCCAGCCATCATGAGTTGACTTCGGCCATAAAGACTGTATTGAAGGGCAAGACCTACCTTTGTCCCGCGGTTTCCGCCGTGGTCTTGGACAGATACCTGGACGGAAAGAAGAGCCTCAAAAGGGAATCCTCGTGGAACACCCTGACCGCAAGGGAGAGAGAGGTTTTGAAACTCATCGCGGAGGGCTATAAGAACAAGCAGATAGCGGATCTACTTTGCGTTAGTGCAAAGACTGTAGAGAAGCATCGTGCCAATCTGATGAAGAAGTTGGACTTGCACAGCGTTCCCGCCCTAACGACTCTTGCCATTGAAAAAGGACTTATTTGGAAGTCGCAGGAGCTTTGAGAGGCCAGGAAGCTTTTATGGACGTTCCAAGGCCGGGTCCCGTATCCAGTTTAAACATGCCTCCCGAGAGTTCGGTGCGCTCTTTCATGCCGGTAAGTCCAAAGCCTCTTCCGTGACTCCACGAAAGCCGAGAGCAGTTACCATCGAAACCTGCGCCGTTGTCTTTTATGGTCAATACAATTCTGCCCTTCCGCTTTGCGAGCGCGACCTGGACCACATCAGCGCGACTGTGTTTAGCTACGTTGTTCAAAGCCTCCTGTGCCACCCGAAAGATCACTATTTTCAGGGGTTCCGGCACGTCGCTTTCTTCCACCACAATCCGTTTGTCCAGCTTCATGTCACAATAGGTGCTCTGGAATTCACGCAAGAACCAACTGAAAGTGGCAACCAGGCCCAAGTCATCCAGGACGGAAGGTCTTAGGTCCATGGCGATTTGACGCACCTCGTTGATTGTGCCTTGGATCATGGATACCAGCATGCCCAGCTGCGCGCGGCCTTCTCCGGAAGCATCGTCGCTGACTTGCTTTTCAGCGGTCTCCAATCTGAACTTGATAGCAGACAGCGACTGACCAATTCCGTCATGAAGTTCTTGCGCCAATCGCTTTCTATCGTCTTCTTGCGCCTTCAATAGCTGCTTGGACAGAAGACGAAGCTGGTTCTCAGACTGTGCAAGCGCTTCTTCGGCCTGTTTGCGAGTCACTTCAAGAGAAGCCATATTGGCCATTAGCGAGAGAACGTATTTCTCTGGCTCAGAGAAAACCCTTTCTGTGCGACTCCCTGCACACAAGACTCCGAGATGTCGATCCCGAATCCTAAACCGATATGCCAGGCCCGACATCAAGCCTTCTCTTCGGAAGTCATTCTTGGCTACTGTGTTGAGGACCTTGAAGTCAATTTCTGCCGGGCCCCCGGTCTTTGACGTGAAACTTTCGACTTCATGCTTCGTTAGCAACTCACCAGGCAGATTCACCAGTTGCGCTCGGAATCCTGATTGCGCGAGAACGCGCAGAAATTTAGGATTTCCGTCCGATACGGCAATGAGTGAAACGTGGGTATCCAACAATTCGCGGCACTGCTCAACCAATAGTCTCAAGTTCTCTTCCAACGTATGTTCCGCGGCCATTGCCATAGCAATCCGGTAAAGGACCTGGAATCTATGGAGCTGCATCTGCATATTGCGCTCGGCTTCGACCCGGTGAGTAATATCCAGCATGGTACCTATTACCGCCGGCCGGTCTCTGTAGTCCGTTCTGGATCCATAGACCTCGTGATAGACAACTTCGCCGTCACGTTTTATTCCTCTGAAGGCGTAGTTGATAGATTCTTCCTCTCCGGAGAGCCTCTTTCTGAGATTCTCTCTAACGAGCGGCCAGTCCTCGGGGAGTACTAAATCCCTGGGACCTCGACGGTGAATCAAGTCGTTCACTTCATAACCGAAGATTTGGGCCATCCTTGGATTAACGTACTGGAATACATCGTCTTGAATTAAATAAACTCCAACCATCGATTTCTCCGTGATCTTCTTGAATTGAGTCTCGGAGTTGCTTAACACTTCCTCGAGTCTTTTGCTGTCGGCCTCTGATCGCTCCAGCTTGGCGACCTCGCGCCGAACGCGATTCAGTTCCGCAATCATTTCTTCTCCGGGTCTTTCTTCGTCTTTCACTGGCGATCCTCCCGAAGCATATGCCGGCTAAATTCATTGTCAGCCATAATGTGACTTGCGCCCAGTCCAATAGAATCCGCCGAGCGCCAGCTAATCTTTGTCCACGCGTAAATAGAGCAAATCAAATACTAAGCGAAACCAAATGATTCCACAACGGGAGAAAATAAAATTGAATGTGGAGGGATGACTTCGACCAATCGGAAAGCCCCCTCCTTCAGCTAAGTTAGGAATCGATGGACACCCGAGTTGAATCAATAATCTTCAGACAACATCAAATAAAATCAGGATTGCTTTGAACGCAGGATACCGAGCAAGGGGGGAAAAGATGAAAAATATTCTAAAGATAATGATTGTTATATCGGCAACTGCCCTAGTCATGATGGCAGGAGAAACCATAAATGCTCAGGGATTTCGCACAGAGGTCGTGAAAGAAATCGTTCAGACAATTGGACCGGATGTCTTCAAGAGCGTGTTCCAATCAGTGGCAGCGGACCTGGCAAAAGACCCGCAATTCAGAGAACAGGTCATGCGAGAAGTTGTTCAGGTCACCGGCTCGGATCGCACGGAAAACATACTCAAGAGTACGACCGGTGAAGCCGCGAATTCCGGAGCGGTCAAAGAGGAGGGCCCTGGAGATTCCGGCGCCGTCCCTAGTGGCGACGAGATGGTAACTGCATTGTCATCCGTAGCACATGAATTCATCAAAGATCCTAGGGTGGCCAACGCGGTTTTGTCCCAAGGTGCCGGCAACACCCCACAAGCGCTGACGAACATGCTCAGAGAAATGATCACAGCCTCGGGCGCAAAAAGATCTGAATCAAGTAAGGAAATGTTTCGTAGTGACCTCATAGCGATAATTACCCATCCGTCAAACCCGGTTCATACACTTACGATAAACCAGGTCCGCAAGCTCTTCAGCGGTGAGTATACGAACTGGCTTCAAGTCGGCGGGACCGATCTGCCCGTGAAGCTGGTTACCCCTCGGGGAACCCTCGCTGCTCTCGAAGGCATTCTCCATATCAACATGGCTGCCTCCGCAGTGAGAGCCCCTTTCCTGAGCTTCCTATTAGTGGACGTAGCGGAGACGGAAGGCGCATTAGGCTTTCTCCCGACAAGCAACATGGAACAACTTGAGTTCGTCAGAGGCAACACTGCTGTCGAGAAGATTGCTATCAAAAGGGATAGTCAATCCCCCGCGCTTGCCCCGAGCCCCGGAGCGGTGATTGATGGGTCTTACCCTCTTCTGGCCCACTCGCCCAACTGAATTGTGCGGTGTGATACCAACTCACGTTATAATCCCCCCATTCCCCCCTTTAATAAAGGGGTTAGAGGGGATTTGCTGACAGATTTGAAGGCGAATTCGTGTGACGCAAAGAACGTTAAGGGTGTCGCAGAATAGTCCTCTACCGCAGAATCGTGGCGTGACGCTTTCCCTGCCGGGAGTGAACTACCGGTCTAGCGTCAAGCGTCCCTCCAGGGTCACCGCCACCTGAGCCAATTGGGCGATTGAAAGCTGACCGTGCTTTAGCGCCGGGCGACCGTCGTGCCACGATTCCCGCCATGAATGGACTTCTGTGAAGCCCGAAGCGTTGTTGTTCGATCGTTACTGCATCCCGATTTCTTTGAAGAAAGCCATTACATCTTCTTTGACGACATTCGGGGCGCGAAAAACCGCGTAATGCGCAAGCGGGCTCTCGAACGAGGCCAGTTTCGCTCCTGGTATCTGCTTGGCTGCTTCCTCCGCCAGTATGTACCGCAGCCACTGATCGTTCTTCACATGAACGATCAGGGTCTTTGCTTTTATTTTCGGGAGCCGGTCATTTATGTTGTACTGTCCGCCTGACATATTCCGGAACAGAAGATCATTCACATCAAATTCCTTGGCCTTTGAGACCAGTTTCGCTCCCTCGTCCCCTTTGGGGTCCCAATAAAAGACATCCTTCTTGACCACGTCCCAGGGCTGTTTAGCTCGCAAGTC
>DATJPW010000177.1:0-20682 GCA_035506215.1 Desulfomonilaceae bacterium | reverse complement strand
ACACGATCTTGCCGTCCTTTATCGTATAGAGAACAGAAACGGGGCTTGGCCTGTGGTCCTTGTCCGTGATCGTGGTGCCCGGTCGTCCTAGGGCGTTGGGGGTATTGAACGGATACCAGTCCTTGAAGGATTCAAGCGCAGCCTTGATCGCGGGCCCGTCGAGCTTTCCCTTTTTGTCCGCGATACCCAGCGCGGCCGCAGCCATGGATACCTTCAGCCAACCCTGAACAGTTCGAATGTCCCTCTTCTCGATGGGCACTTCGGGATTCACCTTCTTGCAGTATTCCATCACCTTATCCATATACGGCACATCCATGCCCAGAAACGCGCAGGAAGCCGCGCCGATCGCTCCTTCGCCTGCTTTTTCCGTCATTTTCACGAGATTCTGGTCAAAACCCCAGTTGTTGATGATATGGTCCACGCCCAATTGCAAGCTGTACGCGTCTTTTATTGTCGTTGCGACGGACATGGTCGTGTTTCCATGCCACATTACAGTCGCATTTTCATCCTTGGCCGCCAAAACCTGGCTCTTGGCGTCCAGCGCAGTTAAGGGGACGTCCATGTCCTTTCCTACTTCTATTCCCAGTAACTTAGCCTGGTCCTTGATGGCCTTGATGGGTGCGCTGGAATACGGAGAAGCAAACATGTAAGAACAGACAAGCTTAGGCTTCTGACCGGATTCTCTGGCTTTCTTCCACTTGTCGCTCTTCTTCCAGACCTCTTCGAACCATACCGTCAGCGCTGCTCGGGCGTTTGTGGAATAGTCCGTGCTGTAGATGAAATTATAAGGGGTCTTGGCGGGATCGCACAAATGACCGGACAAGGAATCCGAGATTGTCACCATCTTGTCCTTATTGACTGTGGGAGACAGGGCTTCGGTGTCGCCGGTGCCCCATTGCAGAAGCATGGCGATCTTGTCGTAATCTCTGAACCGCTTGTAAATGGTTATAGCTTCAGGGACCCTGTATCCGTAGTCATAAAGGAGAAGCTTGATTTTCTTGCCGTTGATGCCGCCGGTGTCATTGATGTACGTCACGCATTCTCTGACGCCCAATGCAGCGTCCTTGCCGACATCGGAAGTGGCTCCGGTCAAATCGTTGATCGAGCCGACCTTAATTTCCTCGGCTGCGAAGGCCATTGAGCAGAGCAAGATACCGGCCGCGACCAACAACAGGCTTCTACTAATCCTCATGCTGCACCTCCCTCTTTTAGGTAGTTGGCGGAAGCAACTTGAAGCAGGGTCCGTAGACCGTCGCCCCACATCACCCCCGTTTTAGACATGGAGAATCTTCACTTACCCGTGTAAGAGAAGGGCCAAAGGTTAAAATAGTTCTTTAATTGCCAATACCTGTAAGCTAAACCATTGGGCTCGTATATGAGGAAGAAGATGATCGCCAGGCCGAACGCCGATTCCTTAAAAAAGATGATCTTGGTGGTTACCCATCCGAGGCTCGGATAGGAGACCATAACGATGTCGCTAACTCCGAGCACCATTAATTCAAGGGCTTTGAACACGAGAACCACGAAGGCTGAACCGAAAACGAGCCCTTGGATACTTCCCACGCCACCTATAAGAATGATGCCCACCCAGAGCAGAGAGTAGAACCATTCGTAATGCTCGGGGCTGACGAAGAAAAGGGTGCTGATGTAGAACGACCCGGCAATACCGGCAAAGAAACCCGCGACAAAAAAGGCCAGTAATTTGTATACGACAATATTCACTCCCATGGTCTCAGCCGCGATGTCATTGTCCCGGATAGCCACCCAGGCCCGTCCAAGCTTTGATCGAAGCATGTTGCCCATAGCCAGAAGACACAATGCCACCAAAACCATTGAGAAATAATAAATCTCCAGGTCCGACTCGATTGCCCACGGCCCGATCTGAATAGTTCCCGTTGGTAGGGAAAAGGACTGGCCTCGCCCCCCAATCTGGCTAACATACTGGGTAATGATTAGGGGTACCGTAATCCATTGAGCCGCCATCGTGGTCATGATGAGATAGAAACCCTTCACTCTGGCTGACGGCAGTCCAAACAGAACCGACCAAAGACCCGCCAAAATGCCGGCGCATATCATGCTGAGAGGATAGGCTACGCCCGCGTCCACAAAAGATTGCGGCCAAGGCACAAACAGGACCATGTATGCGCTGGTGTAAGCCCCGACCGCGACGAAAGCGGCGTGCCCCAAAGTTATCTGACCACAGTAACCGATGAGGAGCTGAACGCCCAGGGCCGCCAGGATGTAGTAATTAATCGTGTAAACAATACTCAACCACTGTGGATCGACTAGAAAAGGAAAGGCGATGATCAGTATCACCAACAGTATCATCTTTCCCTTGATGAAAGGGGTACGCCACCACTTTTGGTCCTTGGCGTACGATTCGAAATATGTACCGCACGGGAGATAACTCATCGGCTAGACCCTTTCTATTCTTTCCCATCCCCAGAGGCCGTAGGGTTTGAACAACAAGAAAACCACCATGAAAATGAAAGGAGCGACCTCTTTAATCCCGCCGGGGAAGAACCTATCCAAGTAACCTCCCGCGAGGTTCTGTAAAATGCCGATGGTTATGCCGCCCACGATTGCCCCTGGGACCGAGTTGAGTCCGCCGAAAACCACGACAGGGAGGACGAGTAGGCCCAGCAAACTGACCGAATAGTTGAGCCCGTTGATGTTCCCTAATAGGGTGCCACCGACGCCCGCGGCCATGAAAGCTATTCCCCAGGCAAGGGCATAAACGAACTTGGCGCTCACGCCGAGCGAGAGCGCTGCCATCTCGTCGTCGGCGCAAGCCTGCATGGACAATCCCCAGCGGGTGTATTTGAAAAAGGCCACAAATGCCACCATCAGAATCAGAGAAGCTATGAAACTCCATAAATAAACCTGGCCGATAGCTATGCCCCCAATTACTATAGGATCGATAGAGAAGATTCGTGGCAGAAAGACCTGCGTATCGGTGTCCCAGATGATGAAGACCATGCCTTTAAAGAAAAAAGACAGACCGACGGTGACCATGATGACGGCCAAAATCGGTTCCCCTATCATCTTTCTAAGGAAAATTCGCTCAGTCAGGAGGCCGAGTATCATCCCTATAATCAGAGTGCAGACCAGTGCTACCAAAAATGCAGAGTTGACCGGCATGAATGTGACGAATCTCTCGTACAGTCCCAGGCAAACATAGCCCCCGATCATGGTCAGCGAGCCCATGGCAAGGTTCAAAACGCCGGAGCACTTGTAAATTAGGACCCAGCCGAGGGCCACGAGAGCGAAAATGGAGCCGAGCATTACGCCTGTTACGAAAAGTTGCATGAAGAGTTCCATCTATGTCTTAGCTCCTTCCCTGTCCACGTCCTGAAGTCTGAGGTCCGTCTTGATCTCTACAACTCTCCCGTCTTCATAAGTGATACTCGTATCCATGTGGACCGTGTCCGCCTGGGAGTACAGGCCTTCTATTATGTCTTTGTAACGGTCCTCGACAAATGCCCGCCTGATCTTGCGGGTGCGTGTCAATTCGTCGTCGTCTGCGTCGAATTCCTTGTAAAGGTTGGCAAATCTGAGAACTTGGGCAGGCTCGGGGAGAGTCCTGTTCAGCTCAGCGATGGCGTGCTCCACAAGATTGTAAACCTCGGGAATCTGGGATAATTCAGGATAGCTGGTATAATTGATCCCATTATCTTCCGCCCATTTTCCAACTGTGTTGTAGTCGATACAAACTATGGCTGTGACATAGGGCCGTTGATTCCCAACGACCAAGGCGTCCTTTACGTATGGGCTGAATTTGAGACGAGATTCAAGAAATTGAGGCGAGAATTTCCGGCCGTCATTGAGAATCATGACGTCTTTGGATCGATCAAAAACAACGAGGTGTCCGTCTTCGTCGATAAACCCGGTATCCCCCGAATAGAGCCAGCCATCTTTAAGTGTCTTTTCCGTCTCCTCCTCCATCTTGTAATAGCCGATGAAAACTGATGGGCTTTTGGAGACGATCTCATCGTTTTCCGCAATTCGGACTTCCGTCTCAGGGATAGGTGTCCCCACGGTGTCGAATTTGATGTCATCGTCGCGATGGACGACAGAAATACCCGCGATCTCCGTTTGGCCGTAGATTTGCTTGAGATTCACGCCGATCGCATGAAAGAAACGAAAATGGTCCGGCCCCATGGCAGCGCCGCCGGTGTATGCGTGACGAACCCTGCTCAGGCCCAGGTGGTCTCGAATTTTGGAATAGGAACACCAGTCGGCCAATCGATAGAGCACCTTCCAGTAGAACGGATTCGGTCTCTTCTCGAATTTCAAATCCGCTACGTGGTAACCTATCTTCATTGCCCATTCATATATTTTGCGTTTGACCCAGGTGGCATCCAGGTGCTTGACCTGGACGGACCTTGTCATCTGCTCATAAAGACGCGGGGGAGCGAACATTACGTGCGGGCCGACCTCTCTGAGATTCTGCTGCGCCGTCTCAGGCTCCTCAGGAAAGTTGATGGTGAATCCCACCTGAAGACCGCACGAGATCGACATCATCTGCTCACCGATCCAGGCAAAAGGTAAGTAAGAGACGAAATCGTCTTCGGGTGTACAAGGATCTACCCTCATCAGGTTCCGACCCATAGTAAGCATGTTGTAGTGTGTCAGGAGCGCTCCTTTAGGCAAAGCCGTGGTCCCGGAGGTGTAAAATAGGAGGCAGACATCCTGCGTTTTGCCTTGTTCGACCATTCTCTCGAAAAGGCCCGGATCTTGTTCCTCTGCTTGTTTGCCCAGCCTCATTACCTCTCTGAGGTTGACAAGCATCGGGTCGTCATAGTGGCGCAATCCTTTGGGATCATCCCAAATAATCTGCTGAAGCTTTGGACATTTGTCTCGTATTGCCAGGGCCTTATCGACCTCTTCCTGACCTTCGGCAATGTAGAACTTGGCGTCCGAATGATCGACTATGTACTGGACTTCATCCATTAGGCAGTCCTGGAATAGCCAGACACCGATTCCACCAGCGCACATGGCGGCCATTTCGGTCCAGAGGGCTTCGGGTCTGTTGTCACCGATCATGATCACTTTGTCGCCGGCTTCCAGACCCAGAGCAACCAAGCCGAGCGAAATGCTTTTCACGTTTTCGAGGTATTTCTTCCAAGTAATTGGTCGCCATATCCCGAACTCCTTTTCTCGCATCGCGACCTTTTTATCTCCATATTTCATGCACTGGCGGACCAACAGCTTGGGCAAGGTCAGATCTTCAGTGATGTCGATTTCCCGCTTATAGGGCTGCTTATCTGCGGCTGACATACAGATCCTCCACCTCGCCTAAGTAGGCCTTAATTACTTCCGGGTTTTCCTGGACCACGGTCGGCGTGCCTTCGGCGATCTTGACGCCGAAATTAAGGGTCATTACCCGGTCTGAAAGATCCATGACGACCCCCATGTCATGTTCGACCAAAATGCAGGTGACCTGCCAGCGTTCATCTTCGTTGATATCTATGATGAATCGAGCCATGTCTTCGACTTCTTCCAGATTGAGTCCGGCCAGGGGTTCGTCAAGAAGAATCACCTCCGGCTGCAAAGCCAGGGCTCTCGCCAGTTCTATTCTTTTCTGCATCCCGTACGGCAGCATGCCGGTAACTTCGTTGCGGACGGCCTCTATTTCAAGCAAGTCGATTATTTCTTCTTCGATGAATCGTCGTGCTTCGATTTCTTCATTGCGGGTTTTGCCCCAATAAACCGCGGAACTGACAATTCCGGATTTCAAATGGTTATGGCGACCAAGGCGTATATTATCGAGAACGGTCATCCCGCCGAAGAGTTCGATTTTCTGAAATGTTCGCGACAATCCCATAATCGCTCTTTTGTGAGGAGACAAATTCGTTATGTCGACACCTTTGAATAGAATTTGCCCTTTTCTCGGCCGGTAAAGCCCGCTGATGCAATTCATCATGCAGGTTTTGCCCGCTCCGTTCGGTCCGATTATGGAAAAAATTTCGCCGCGTCTAATTTCAAAGCTGACGTCGGTCAGAGCCGAAACGCCGGCAAATGACAGGAAGATATTCTTCGCTTCAAGTATGACTTCCGACATTCAAATTCCTCTTTGAGCATCACCCGATTTCATACCGGTTCCTGACGTGCTGTGGCGGGTTTTGGGTTGATTGATCCCAAGAGACGGACAAACCACTCCCTCGCAGGTCCGTTCTCAGATTTTCACTCCGCAGACGTGACCAGCCGAACCCACCAAGAGCTGCCGCCCGGTTCAAGATCTTCCCCTGAGAAGGTCCAGCTTGCTGTTTCCTTCAAAGAGGATCCTCGTTCCGGACCCCGACTCTCCCGGGGAGTTTTGTTAAGTTCTGGTACGGACCAAACCGACCGCTAAGCGCACGTATCGCCACACCTGGGCATAAGCAGAGCCCAGTCGAAACCACTTGGTCATAATCCACCGTGTAAAAGTTAAATCGGACGCTGAACCGGCAGCGAGAAAGCTATGCAATTGTCCACAGGGCGCACTGAGCGCTGCCGGATCGGCTCGAACTCGTTCCGTACGATGAGCGCCACGGAAATAGCACTCGCTATCAGCGGCCGGCGCTCGGCCCAAATAAGCTTCCGCTCATGTCTGCTGACAGCGGTCTCACTCGTTTTGCCGGAACAGCATCGTCCACGCGGAGCTAACCCCGGAGAACGGCCCCAACCGATATCTGACTACTGAAGTTCATGACCTGAACCAAGAGTTCCTGAAGGCAACCGCAATCATGAAGAAAATCGAGTTGAAAAGTCAAGCTGAAAAATGGTAGCGTTCCTAAATTAAGTCTGTTGTTCGCCAACCATAGATTTTGCTTTGACAAAAGCGCCACCAACACCCCGGCGCGGGTAGCAAAATCCAGAGGAGCGGTAAGGTAAACACTGCGGAATACCCCGAGGCGGAGGGCCATGGAAAGACAAGGCGTTCTTTTGAAACAGTTGCGTGACGGTGTAATGGTTCTGACAATAAATCGCCCCGAAGCCATGAACTGCTTCGATATGCAACTCCTCGATATCTTCGGTAGGACGCTTTCGGAAATAGCCTTCGACAAGGAAGTCAAGGTAGTAATAATCACCGGCAGCACGGAAGGAAAGAATGCCTTCAGCACCGGTGCGGACCTGAAAGAAAGGGCAGGCATGTCCGCCGATCAGGTGCGCTTGTACATCAATACCATACGGGATCTCTTTACCGCAGTTGAGGAACTGCCTAAGCCTGTTATTGCGGCCGTAAACGGTTATGCTTTCGGAGGGGGGCTGGAGATAGCATTAGCATCGGACATAAGGATTGCTTCGACCAATGCCATCGTAGGTTTGACTGAGACCAGTTTGGCAGTGATTCCCGGAGCGGGCGGAACTCAACGACTTCCACGAATTGTCGGCTTGGCCCGAGCGAAGGAGATGGTTTTCCGCGCTCGTCGCATCACTGCTCAGGAGGGACTGGACATAGGACTGTTCCTGGAAGTGGTCGAGCCTAACAAGCTTTTGGAAAGAGCGTTCGAGATCGCTCGGGAAATTGCGGCGAACGGTCCGGTAGCTCTGGCGCAGGCAAAGTACGCGATCAACAAGGGTGTGGAGGTAAGCCTTCCGGTGGGATTGGCCATTGAGTCCAACGCTTATGCGGTAACGATCCCGACAAAGGACAGGATTGAAGGCTTAACAGCGTTCAAGGAGAAAAGAAAACCGATTTACATCGGAGAATAAATAAGAACTCGGAGGGTGCATCATATGCGGCACCATGAAATGAACTATCCGAAAAAGGTTCGCATCGGCGACATAACTGTAAGAGACGGATTTCAGCATGAAGAGATATGGATACCGACCGATGCGAAGCTTTATTATCTGGAAGAGCTTATTCTCTGCGGAATAAAAGATCTTGAAGTAACAAATTTCGGGAATCCGGTTTTGATGCCCCAATTCAAGGACTCAGACGAGTTGCTGAAGAGACTTCGGGATTCCAAGAAGCTCTCACGAGCCGGAATCAACTGGAATGACTTGACACTAACGGTAGTGACGATTCGTGAGAAGTCCGTGGATAGGGCCATTGAGGCCAAGAAAGAAGGATGGGGTCCGGACCGCATCTTGATGATGGTGTCCACTGATGAAGAACACCATTTTGCCAATTCAGGCACCACGTTGCCCGACTATTGGGAAGAATCCAAACGGTCCATCGAGAAGGCCAAAGATGTCGGAATAAAGATGTGCGGGACCGTGTCCACTATCTGGGGCTCCCCGATTTCAGGACCGACCACAATGGAAGAGGCGGTAGAATTCAGCAAGCGCTGGCTGGACATCGGGGCTGCGGATATCGAACACGCTGACCATGACGGGAGCGCACCGCCAAATCAGGTTTACAAGTATTATTCCATGGTGCTTGATGAGATGCCTGACAAGAACCTCCATATAGCGCATTTTCATGTGACGCGTGGTTGGGGTACGGCCAATTGCCTTGCCGCCCTACAGGCCGGCGTCGAGCATTTTGAGGCCACATTGGGAGGGCTGGGAGGTCAGCCCGCCAATTTCTTAGATCGGGTCCCCGTAGGCGGAACAGGAGCGTACTATTATCGGGACCCCCATGTCGTCGGCCTCCAGTCCATAGAAGACCTGGTCGTGATGATGGACGAAATGGGAATCAAAACGGGGATCGACGTCGACAGGCTGCTGGAACTCGGCAGACTAATTGAAAAGACCATCGGGCGAAGATTAAGGTCGGAAGCCATCATGAATGGACGGATCCCGAAAGAAGCCCGCTTAGAGTTCAAAAGGCAGGGATTGGAGGCATTAAAAAAGAAGCTCGGAGAAGCGCCAGGTCAGAAATTTCCGGCGGACTGGCCTCAGAAGTCGCCATACAAAGCCTAGTGAGCCATCGCAGCCGCCTTCATCCTTCGAGTTCATTAATCCAGTTCGACCGGCATCCCGCGTTCTGCGCGGGACTACCAGCCAATAGTAGGGGCCGGCGTCTCTACCGGGCCATACGGTTTTATAAATCTTTTGACGAATGCGAATTAGGCCGGAGGCGCCGGACAGAGATCGCGACGACCGCAGCGAGGGCAGGGGCCTCCCATCCATATATAGTCAAAGTAATCAACAAATCGGCTCACTTCGCGCTCCCCTTCCAGGAGGAACGCAACCTCGAAGTTTCTGTTTGTTTCAGATTTTGCCCCGATTCCAGCCCCGGTCAGATTGGGGCTGCCAACCAAAGCAACTCGTCCGTCAACTATGAAAATCTTAGCGTGCATTCGTATGCAATGAAGAAACTCAACGCCCGCGCTCAGCAGGCCCGAGCCGTCAAGTTGTTCGTATCTTCTGCGAAACGGCGCGGATGGCAGCTCGGCATGAATTATGCGTAAAGATACGTTTCGAGTAACCAGCGAAGCCATGAGGTCGACAAAAGTCATGAATCTTCCCTGATAGAGGAGTCCTGTCCCTTTAATATTGGCCGTGGCGATCCAAACAAACCGCGATGCCTTGACTAGATACGCCTGGGCGAATCCTTCGTAGATTTGTTTGTCGAGCAGCAGTTTCACGTTTGGTCCGTCTCTATCCAAGTGTGGGCGGGATGCAAGTGCGGCCCACACTGCCTAAGACTGGGACCTCTTCATATAAGACAACGGGCATGAGGTCAATAATCTGAACGGGTTAGTGAAAGGCAAACTCGATCCTTCGGTTCAGACCCCGGAACAGTTTCCGGGGAGGCAAGTTCCGACTTTTCTTACGGTTCTTACGCTGATATACTAATATGCAATTACTTTAGGGCCGTGAAATAGGATGAAAAACGATATGACAGTTAGACTTCAAAACATACTCCAGAAACATCATGACGCCATTGTCCACGAATGGAACGTCAGACTCCGTGGGGACGTGAGTCGTTATTCGTCAAGACCGTTTGAGGAACTTCACTGGACCCTGTCGGAGCTGGCCTATGGAAACTTCGATGCTATCACACGAAACGACCTGCAGAGATTGAATGCCATTATCGAGCACATCGGGACTATTCGAGAGAAGGCTGGTTTTACCCTTCCAGAGGTCCAGAATGCTTTGGAGCTTTACAGGACCATCCTGATTCCCATCTTGGAAAGAGAAGTGAGGGGAAAAGCAGCGTTTCGGGAGCTCGTTGAACGCATGAACTACTATCTCGCCTACGCGATCAACAGACTCAGCGAGTACTTCCAAGAGATACACGAGAAAGGGATCAAGGATTACGCGCGGACCCTCGAAGCGATGGTAGAGATGAGGACAAGGGAACTTGCCGAGTCGGAACGCAAATATCGCCAACTCGTAGAAGAGATAAGGGACGGATATTTTGTTAGCCAGAATGGAAAGATAGCCTTTGCCAACCAGGCATTTTGCGACATGCATGGGTATGCGCTGGACGAAGTGATCGGCACGGATTACAAGGACTTTGTTGCGCCCGATTCGTTGAATGAGGTTATGGGATTATACCAAGACCCGATGGAAGACGGCCGGGAAGAACAGTACGTGTACCTTCGGGTGAGAAAAGACGGGTCAAGGCTCCCCACGGAAAACAAGGTGACATATACGCAATATCAGGGGGAGGCGGCAGGGATTGGTATCTGCCGAGACATTACCGAGCGGATGCGTGACAGAGAGGCTGAACGTATGGCGCACATTGGCCAACTCACCGCCTCTCTCGCGCATGAGATCAGAAATCCGCTTTCTTCGGCGAAGATGAGCATAAAAGATCTGCTCAGGAACCTCTCTGTTTCGGGAAACGATAAAAGGCGCCTGGAGATTTTAGCGAACGAGGTTGCTCGCGTTGATCGGCTCGTAACGGAGATGCTTGACTTTGCGAAACCCATAAGATTCGAGTTCAAGCCCACGGAGATCTGGCCGCTCATCGATTCTTGTCTCGAAGCCCTCGATGCAAAGATACGAGAAAAGAAAGTGAACATCCGGAAGAGCCGTGTCAGAGGAATCCCCAGAATCCCTCTAGATAGAGAAAAAATGGAGCAGGTGATACTAAACGTGCTTTTGAACTCTATCGAGGCCGTCCCCGAAGGGGGCAGGATTACAATTTCGGTGACGAACGCAAAAGTGAATATGCGAGTAAAAATCAGCGACAACGGTACAGGCATCAACAGCGAAGACCTGCCATATATATTCGATCCATTTTTCAGCACGAAGAGGAAAGGCATCGGACTAGGCCTCGCGAATGCGAAGAAGGTCGTCGAGGCCCATGGCGGAAGTGTTGACGCTTGGCCCCTGGTTTCGGGAGGAACACGGGTAACCATAGCGTTGCCGTTCAAGGTGCCGCCTAGCCGGCCTCTGGATATCATTTTGTGGCATCACTTTGGAAATCCTAAACCGAGTTTCGAGCATTGATTTGACGAAGCCGAGAATAATGCCCAATAGCACGGAACACACAAGAATACTGATTGTTGACGACGAACCATCCGCTTTGGAAGTCCTGGAGATGCATCTCACGGAAAACGGTTTCGAGGTGAACTCTGCCGTTGACGGAAAAGGCTGTATTCAAAAGGTCAGGTATTTCAAGCCGCAAATCATTATCCTCGACGTTAGACTTCCGGATGCGAACGGCATCGATCTGATAAACACGATAAAAGAGACGGGTGAAGCCCCCCACATCATAGTGGTTACTGCCTTTCACGACATGGCTACAACCGTAAAAGCCATAAAACAAGGCGCCTTTGAATACATTCCCAAGCCTATAGATCTGGACGAACTAGACACGGCTATCGAGAGAGCGCTCGAACTGGGCCAGATTCAGCAGCGGACCGATGGGTTGGTTATTAACCCCGCCGACGACTTTGATCCGGGGGAAATTATCGGTAAGACAAAGGAAATGAAGGAGATTTTTAAAACCATTGGGATGCTGTCGACGAACAGGGTGACAGTACTGATTGAGGGCGAAACAGGAACCGGCAAGGAACTTGTAGCCAGGGCGGTTCATTCTAACAGTATTTACAAAGACGAACCGTTCATAGCCATAAATTGCTCAGCCATCGTGGAGGACCTGCTGGAAAGTGACCTTTTCGGCCATGAAAAGGGGGCGTTTACCGGAGCGGTGGCGCTGAAAAAAGGCAAGTTCGAAGTGGCCGGAAATGGGACCGTCCTATTGGACGAGATCGGGGAGATCCCCATTGAGCTTCAGGCGAAGTTACTTCGTTTCTTGCAAGACAAGGAATTCCAGCGCGTAGGTGGTGCTAAGACACTCAGATCCAATGCCAGGGTCATCGCGTCGACGAACCGGGACCTCATGGAAATGGTCAAGAACGGCAGGTTCCGGCGCGATCTATATTATCGCCTCGGCGTGGCCAAAATTAGTATGCCGGCCCTACGGGCACGGAAGTCGGACATTCCTCTCATGCTCGAATACCTTCTTAAGAAGATCAACCGAAATCTCGATAAGAGAGTGGACCGTGTCGAAGCGGGGGCTTTGAGGAAGATAATAGAGCACGACTGGCCCGGAAATGTTAGAGAGCTTGAGAATTTCCTTGTAAGCGCGGTCATCCGCGCTCGGGGTAACTCCATTCTGGAGGAAGAAGTAGCCCTAATCCTTAATGGCGGTGACCCTAAAACTGCAAGAGATGGCGTCGCCGAAGAAAGGATGCAGGAGCACGACAACCGGCGGGAGGACAAGAAAGAGAAGATCCTTGATGCTCTGCAGAGCACTCACTGGCATTATGGCAATGCTTGTAAAATCCTTGGGATCTCATACCCGACGCTCAAGAAGAGGATAAAAGCTTACGGTATTCTCGCTGGGGGAAGGATGCAGGAACAAGGGAACCCTCGAAAGGATGAAAAGGAGCACATCCTTGATGCCTTGCAGAGCACCCACTGGCATTATGGGAATGCTTGCAAGATCCTTGGGATCTCGTACCCGACGCTCAAGAAGAGACTAAAGGCATACAGTATTCTCCCCAAGCCCCGCGAAGGTGACCATTCATAGCACTCTCAGGTCAGGTCTGTTTTAAAAAATCGTAACAGCGGCCTTCCAAAAAATCAAAGCCCTTGGAATTGCCTCTCATTACGTTCCGAACCTCATAAGCACAACCATTCATAGCGTTTTCAGGTCAGGTCTGTTTTAAAAAATCGTAACAGCGGCCTTCCAAAAAATCAAAGTTCTTGGAATTGCCTCTCATCACGTTCCGAACCTCATTAGGCCAAGCGTTCATGGCACTCTCAGTCCGAACCTTTTTCAAAAAATCGTAACGGTCCTCTTCAGAAAATCAAAGCCTTTGAAAATTGTTTCTCGCCAACTTAAGTGGTGTCCAGCCAATTGATCGTAAAAACAGAACATTGCGAAGATTAATCTTTTGGCCCTTTCTTTGCTGTAAACAGGGGCGAGGGGGGCAGAGATAAGAAGAAGACGACACGGCAAAGACAGAGGTACGAGAAGACTCCCATGTAGCGGACCAAATCATCCGGGATCGCCGTGTCATATGGGGGGACAAGTTCGCAATCTGTTGTGGAGACAGATGAGTGACCAACTGGCAACGGGAAGAGCACCACGACAGATTGACCATGTGCCGCCACTCACGGCCACCCGACGTGGAGAACGTGCGGTGACAGCACTGTCGAACTGGTCCCGTTTTTACTTGGATCCATCCCTCTGGGCATATTAATCGGTGGATGGCCGGCGCCCAGTAGAACCATCTGAGAGGAGGATGATTAATAACCGTTCACTTACGCGTGGAAGAGGAGCATGCGAGTTTGGATGATTGTTGTTATTGACTTGCATTGACGTGAATTTTTTGAGGTTCGCTGATTGGCCGTGCCAGGGGTAGTGCGATGGGGTGTTTATCAGGCCATTCAGCGGCCTCGTTTATATTCTATAGGGTGTTCTTCTTCTTGTGTCAACTTTTGAGATCAAAACGGTCAGACGCAGACCATCCAACTTTCGAATTGATGCGTGGCACGCCAAGGACAGTCACGCTAGGTGTGAGGGTGCAGCAGTGACTGATAAATCCGATAATCATCCTGCCGGGATAGACGAACCCTCTAGACAAGACTGGTTCCTTCAGAGTATTGTCAGTATGGTGAATGGTACCGATCTCGAGATTGGTATCATATTGGCGGTCAATGGCATCCTCATTTCAGGAAACCTTGTCAGTGGCCATTGGTACTTTGAAGGGGTTAACAGCGATCTTGTGCGCGCATTTCGAGACCGGGACAAAGTCACGCACATTGAGCCATTGTACAGGAGGTATGGGTATATATACCCCACGCCTGTGTTCGAGGAGGACTCTCAGCTCCCCCCAACTTATATCCATCTTAAGAATGCGAGGTTCTTTCATGGGGCCGGTGCGCCTGTCCCGCATGACACCGGGGTCTGGTGGAGAGGGCGCATTTGCGAAGTTGACGGGTTTACTTTGGGGAGTCTGTCGGAAGAGTCTCCGGAATGATCGCTATCGAGTTGACCGGGCAGGTTTCGCTCATGACATGCAGTCCTTAGACGCTGGCAATTTGCTTCCTGTCACGGTCAGCCTACGTATATGAATCAATAGACGAGGAACTATGCCTGCACTCACATTTCCGAAGGGCGGGGTTCATCCCCCAGAGAGCAAAGAACTCACCGAACATCTAGCGATCGAACAAATGCCTGTCCCAGGGCAGGTAGTCATCCCTTTATCCATGCACTTCGGCGCGGTGGCCACTCCGGTGGTGAAAAAGAAGCAAGAAGTGACGGAGGGAGAACTCATCGCTACGATTGAAAAAGGATTAGGCGCGCCAATTCACAGTAGCGTCACCGGGACCGTGAAAGCCATCGAATCTCGTGCGCATCCTACGATGGTCAGGTGTGATGCAGTGGTAATCGATACTGATCCTGCTGCTCCGCCGCGAAAATACGAAATCGAAGACTGGCGCAAAATGACCAAGGAGCAGTTGTTGACCAAGGTCAAAGAGGCCGGAATAGTAGGTTTGGGAGGAGCAGGATTCCCGACTCATGTGAAGCTTTCACCTCCGCCGACGGCCGGCGTTGATCTTCTTCTTCTTAACGGAGCGGAATGTGAGCCTTACTTGACCACAGATCACCGGCTCATGCTTGAACAACCGGAACAGGTGGTAGAAGGAGCGAAGATTCTGCTTCAGATACTTGGCATACAACGAGCCATTATCGGGATTGAATTGAATAAGCCCGACGCGGTGAACGCGCTCAGCAAGGCCGCGCAACAGGCTTCCGGAAGGGATGAGTTCAACATAGCAGTTCAGGGCATGACGGTAAAATACCCACAAGGCTCCGAAAAGCAGCTGATTTATTCTCTCACCGGCAGGTCCGTTCCCGGTGGTGGTCTCCCGTTTGATGTCGGCGTGATCGTCCAGAATATTTCCACAACTTTGGCTGTGCTAGAGGCCGTCACCATGAATAAGCCACTGTATGAGAAGGTGGTCACATTCAGCGGCAGAGCGATCAACCGGCCCGCCAATCTCAAAGTCAAGGTGGGCACTCTACTGAGCGATGTGGTCGGGTACCTGGGCGGTACCGGCAACGACCTTATGAAGATCGTTTACGGTGGGCCCATGATGGGGTTTGCCGTATCCTCGGTGGAAGTTCCCATCATCAAAACGGCTTCTGGTGTGCTGTTTCTGAGTAGAAGTGAGACCGATACGACCGAGTATGGACCTTGTATACATTGCGGATGGTGTTTGGAAGCCTGCCCCATGGGCCTGCTGCCTAAAGAAATAGGCATTTACGTAGAGGCGGGAAAAGGGCATTTGACAGAGAAGTTCGGCGTAAATGAGTGCTTCGAATGCGGGTGCTGCGCCTTCGTGTGCCCTGCAAAACGCCCGCTTGTCCAGTTCGCGAGGCTGGCGAAAGTGCAAGTAAAAAAGCACGGATGAGGCCGACCATACATAGGTCTTGTTTGTGATGGATTCGGAATAGAGGGAGGATGTTAAGATCGAACCGCAAACCCTAACAAGTCCGGATATGGAAGCGCAATGGACTGTTTCAGTATCTCCGCACATAAGGTCCGAGAGGTCCACTTCGGAGATCATGTGGACCGTGGCAGGGACACTTGCTCCGGCGATGCTGTTATCCATTTATGTTTTCGGCTTCAGGGCTTTAATCATAACTATTGTGAGCGTGATTTCATGTGTGGTGGTTGAGGCCCTTTCTCAGAAGGCCCTGGGACGCCGCGTGGCCGTGAACGATGGCAGCGCTGTGGTGACTGGCGTCTTGATGGCCTTTGTCATTCCGCCCGGTGTGCCGTATTGGCTGCCCATAATTGGAGCGGTCCCGGCGATCTTCATAGCCAAGGAACTCATGGGGGGCTTGGGTTTCAACGTTTGGAACCCTGCGCTTGTGGGGCGAGCATTTCTCACGGCTGCTTTCCCGGTGTATCTGACCGCCGCATGGCTTCCGCCGGTAGATTGGGCCAAATCTTCAATGGACATCTACCTGGGAGCCGGAGTGGACGCTGTCTCGACGGCCACTCCGTTGTATGTCTTGCGACACTACGGGCTACAGGCCCTTTTGCAGCAGTTCGGTGGGCTGTCCGTAATTTATCAGAATTTCTTCCTTGGATTTAGACCTGGCTGCATCGGCGAGACCTCGGCTCTTCTCATTTTGCTTGGCGGACTTTTCATGATAGCCCGGGGAATCATCACGTGGCACATTCCGGTTTCGACCATTGGTACAGTGGCGGTTTTAAGTTGGATATTCGGTGGGGAGACCTGGTTTGGCGGTCAACCACTGGTTCAGGTGCTCTCAGGAGGATTAATGCTGGGCGCATTCTATATGTGCACCGATTATGTGACATCTCCTTCTCTGAAGAGCGCTCAGGTCATCTTTGGCATTGGCGTGGGTGCACTGACCGTGATCATTCGCTTGAAGGGCGGTTATCCTGAGGGAATCTGCTACGCGATCCTTCTGATGAATTGTCTCACTCCCGCGCTGGACGAATGGTTCAAGCCGAAGAGATTCGCTCCGCCCAAGCAGGCGCCTGTCGCGGCTATCAAATAGGCCGACCCTGATTCAAGAGGCTTACATGAAAGATATAATCAAGATCACAGTCAGTTTGACGGCGGTTTGTATAGCCGCGGCTGTAATATTGGGCGTCGTATTTGCCAACACCGAACGTGCCCGCAAGCAAACCGAGGAAAGAATAAATGAAGAGACTATCCAGGGTCTCCTCGGCTTCGGTCACGGCAAAAAGGCCCCTGAAGATTTGAAGATCTTTCCGATCCATCGTTACGTTCTCCATGATTCATCGGGAGTAACTCTGTTAGGCTATGTGCTTCCGGTCAAAGAAAAGGGGTATGTGATCGCGGAAGTCGATTTGTCAGGCAAAGCTGGGAAAGTGCTGCCGTTGAATGCGGAGCCGTCTGTGCTTGCAGAAGCCGGCGCCAGAGACGCCGCAGTGAAAGCGGCGCTGCCAAAGGACTATAAGGCTACCTATGCTGACACCGTATATATAGCAGACATGGGAGACAAACGGTTGGGATATGTCGTCCCGGGAATCACGCAAGGTTTCAAGACCTTTATTAAGCTTATGGTATCACTGGACCCCAATTTCACTGTGACCGGCGTAGCGATCATTGAAGCCAAGGAGGACCCCGGGCTCGGAGCTGAAATTCAGCAAGATTTCTTTAGAAACCAATTTGTCGGTAAGACATTGGATATTTTAAAGAACCTCAAAGTCGTGAAGGAACCCCTACCTGAAACTTACTTGTCCGTTCTTGAACCCGAAAAAATCAAGAAGCTGGGGCTGACTCCGGAACAAGTCAATGAGATTAAAGAAAAGCACGTTAAAGATGATATCTATGCGCTTACCGGGGCTACCATTTCATCACGTGCGTTGACGACCGGAGTGAAGGATACAGTGCGGAAATTCGTATACAGGATTGGAATCGTCAATGATGCTGTCAAACAGCAAAATATTCAGGTCGCTTTTTAGCGGAGGGTTGACGTGAATAGGAATCTACAACTTGTTTGGAATGGATTCATTCCGGAAAATCCGATATTTCGACTCGCATTGAGTCTGTGCCCCGCTGTGGCGGTGACTACTAATATCAAGAACGGCGTTATGCTTGGCGTCTCTGTCCTGTTCGTTCAGGTGATGTCGAGCTGTACTGCTTCCATATTCAAGTCGTTTATACATCCGAGGATAAGGATCCCGGCTTATGTGATTATCATCGCTACGTGGGTCAGCGTCATAGACATGATCCTGCCTGTGGTGAATCCGGCGGTGTATGGTGAAATCAAGCTATTCATTGCGCTAATCGTCGTTTTCGCCATCATAATTTCTCGACTGGAGCTGTTTGCGTCCAAGGAGCCGCTTGTTCCATCGTTTTTCGACGGCTTGGGTATGGGCATTGGATTCCTGTTCGGTCTTTGCCTTACTTCGGCTATTAGAGAGTTTTTTGGCGCGGGGCAGTTATGGGGATTCGATGTGCTCGGTTTCAAACCGCTCCTTATAATGATTTTGCCTGCCGGTGGCTTCTTCGTAATCGGCTTCATAATGGCTACATTCAATTGGATCGAATATCTGCGTACAGGCAAGGTCCCCAGGGCCGCGGGAGGCCATTGATATGAAAATCAGCAGATTCCTGATCACGACAAGTTTCTGTTTGGTGTTGTTGTTGCTGGGGCTCGCTCCTGTCATGGCCGAAGGCGTCGGGAGCGGGTCGTTTCAAAAAGACACGGGAATTGAGATCTCATTCGGCTTGCCGGTTGATGAGGCTTGGGCTAAGAACCCGGCAAATTTCGATGTTTACGAGAAATCAGATCCCGACATCAAGATAGCGGTAGACTCCGTTACACTCGACCCGAGGCGCATCAGCGCTACCCTCCGATTCAAAGAACCTTTAAACCTAGCCGCGGAATATGTGGTGGACGCGAAGGACATTACGTCTGATGGGAAGGTCATCGGCGCCAGACAGTTCACCATCAAAAAGAGCGAAACTCAAGTGCTTTTCGGACTGCTCCTCGGCGCCATGCTGATAAGCAACTTCGTTTTTACAAAGTACCTGGGACTCTGCATATTCTTCGGGGTTTCCCAGAAAAAAGACACGGCGATCGGCATGGGGATAACTTTTACGACGGTCATGATTCTCAGCGCCGTAATGTGCTGGGCGCTTTTGACGTTTGTCCTGCTGCCTTATAACCTCAGTTTTCTGAGAATCATAGTGTTTATAGGAACGGTGGCCATTTTCGTTCAGGCGGTGGACACCATCTTGAGAAAGGTCAACCCGTACCTGTTCAAGAGACTGGGCGTGTACCTTGTCTTAATCACTACAAATTGTATAATTTTGGCAGTACCTCTCGAGAATGCCGATGGCGGCCACGGTCCGTTTGCCAGCTTTACGTATGCATTAGGAGCGGGCGTGGGGTTCGCGATTGCCCTGTTTCTCATGGCATGCGTTCGGGAGAAGCTGGAAGTTTGCAGGGTCCCGCCGAGCTTTCAGGGACTACCCATTGCGTTCATAGTTGCCGGATTGTTCGCTCTGGCATTCCTCGGTTTTTCAGGACTGGCAATTTTCTAGAGGTGCAGCAAGATATTCTTCGAGGTGGAAAACTATGGAGACAGTTTGGACCACGGCCTTGGCGGGATTAATCGTCTTCGCGGCATTCGGCCTGATTTGTGGTTTAGCTTTGGCGTATGCGGCACAGCGGTTTGCCGTCAAGGTTGATCCTAAAATTGAAGCGGTACGGGCCTGCTTGCCCGGCGCTAATTGAGGCGCATGCGGATTCGCCGGGTGCGAATCTTATGCGGAAGCGGTGGTGACGGATCCAGCCTGTCCCAGCGGCAAATGTGCGCCGGGAAAACAGGAAGTTGCAGCCAAAGTTGCGGCCATCACCGGTAAAGAAGCGGCAGCGGCCAGTGAGGTGATCTCTTTCCTTCGCTGTTCGCGCAACGAGGGCGAGGTAAAGAAAAAGCATTCATATATCGGCTTTGATACGTGTCAGGCCGCGGCTATAGCCTTCGGCGGTCCGTACGAGTGTACGTTCGCGTGCATAGGGTACGGCGACTGCGCTGTAGCTTGTCCCTTCGACGCCATCACCATGAAGGACAGCATGCCGGTGATCGATCCCGAAAAATGCACCGGCTGCGGTGTTTGCGTGAAAACCTGTCCTAAGCAGGTCTTGCAGCTCCTGCCTAAAAATGCCGAGTGCTACGTGCCCTGCAGCACGCATGACACAGGAAAGACTGTGACCAACGTGTGCAAGGCCGGCTGCATTCATTGCTTGGCATGCACAAGAAAAACCAAGGACGCCGTCCAACTGGTGAATGGTCGCATTGAAATCGACTACGAAAAGTGTGACGAAGAAGCTGCTAAAACCGGGGTGTGGGCGTGCCGTCAGTTCATATTCCGGTATACCGATCCGGAGAAACAGGCCCTGGCTGTAGCGGAAATCAAGGCTGAACAGGCCGCAAAGAAAGCGGCAGCCGCGGCAAAGAAAGAGGCGGAGGCCACGGCCACACAAACAGCAGATGCATAATCAATGCGTGAAGGGAAAAGAATAGCCGCGAGGTAAATCTTCAAGTAGAAAGTTTACCTCACGGCTCCTTTTCGGGCACTCTGTTTCTGCAGTGCGGAATTGTTCTCATCACGACTGCCTCCTTCACTGATCGTCCCTCCATTTAAGTTGCGAATCCTTCCCCCAGAGCCTGCATCTCACATTTCAGGAACAATTTGCGGCCAAACGAAAAGCGAATAAATCAGGCCGGTTCCTGAATTCAGGAGGTTCTAATGAAAACA
>DATJPW010000176.1:0-23235 GCA_035506215.1 Desulfomonilaceae bacterium | reverse complement strand
ACGTCGGCTCCGAAGTGGCTGCGCATCGATTGTGCGACAGAGTGAAACAGTTCCTTCGGTTCCAGTTTGCTCACAATGTGATTGTTAATCTCAAGGAGCAGACTCAGACGGTCGCGTTCCAGCGCCAACGCAGCCTCGCTTTCCCGCAGCGCGCCCTCGGCCTGTTTGCGCTCGGCGATATCCCGGATACTGGAGCGATATCCAAGTCCGGCGCCTCGGGAGTCGGAAATGGGTTGCCAGGAGGCAGCTACCCACGCCAAGAGGCCATCTTTGCGACGCACTCGGAACTCGAAATCATTCCTGCTGGACCCTTGAACCGCCTCTCTAAATTGGTGCGCGACCGTTTCCCGATCTGCCTCGGCGATGATGGGGATAGGAAAATCCGGCATGGCCATGCATTCATCCACCGAGTACCCGGTAATTCGCTCGACAGCCGGGTTTATCCAGAGCAGTTTCCCGTCGACCCCGATCCAGCTCTCCCAGTCAAACGTGTAATCAGCGACGGCACGGAAGCGTTCCGCGTTTTGGCGCTGCTCTTCCTCCTGACGCTTGCGCTCCGTAATGTCTATGGTGGTTCCCTCGAGTTGAACGACCTCTTCCGCGTCATTCAGGACCGGGTGCCGGATCGCATGAATATGTTTCATCGTTCCGTCGGCCAGCACGATCCTAAACTCGTCGGACGTATCTACTTTCTCGCGGAGGGACCTCTCCCGGCTGTTCTTCACCCTGTCCCGATCGTCCGGGTGGACGATCCGGAGAACGCCTTCGGTTTCTAAATCCTCTTGCCTATCCACACCATAAATTCGGGAGTTTTCCTCCGAGGAGTAAGTATACATGTTGCTGGCCACGTCCCAAATCCAGCTGCCGGTGTGGCTCAGCCGTTGCGCTTCTGCGAGAGACGCCTCGCTGCGCCGGAGGGCCTCCTCCGCGCGTTTCTGCGTGCTGATGTCACGTGCAATAGTTGAGGCGCCAATGATTACACCGCGCCGGTCCCTGATGGGCGATAGGGTCAGCGACACATCTATCATTTGGCCGTCTTTTCTGATTCGCTTCGTTTCGTAGTGCTCTATCCTGATCCCCTCCCTGACTTGCCCCATGAACATTGCGAATTCATCCTGCCGGCCCGGCAAGTGTAGGATGGATACCGGCCTGCCGAGAGTCTCTCCGGCAGAATAACCATAGATCTGTTCGGCCCCCTTGTTCCAGCTCGTGATCGTACCATCCAGGTCTTTGCCTATGATCGCGTCATTGGAGGACTCGACGATCGCTGCCAGTCTCGAAAGCGTTTCCTGTGCATGCTGAAGTTCCGTGATATCCCTCGCCGCGGCAAACACACCGATCAGATTCCCAATTTCATCCCTGTACACAGAGGCGTTATAGACTACAGGTGTGATCTCTCCATTCCGGTTGCGGATCTCGAGCTCATAATCACGCACGAAGCCTTGGTTGAAAGCCTGCTCATAGCCTGCACGCGCCTTTTCAGGCTCGGTGAAGTAGTTAAAAAAGTCGGTTCCGATGAGTTGCTCCCGTGTGTACCCGGTAACCAGCTCCGTCGCGGCATTCACGTCGCTGATCCTGCCTTCAGGATCAATGGTGACGAGCGGGTCAAGGGAGGCTTCGATCAAGGTCCTGTTGTAAACGCCTGCCAGCCGCAGGACCTCCTCAGCTTGCTTGCGTTCCGTAATATCCATCGCCGTGCCCACCACTGTGACGACCTCTCCCGCATCATTCAGGACAGGGTGCCGGATCACGTGAATATGCTTGACCGTTCCGCTGGGCAGCGCGATCCTGAAATCGCTCGGGGTATCTACCTTTTCGTGGAGCAATTTCTCAAAGTCTCCTCTCACCCTGTCCCAATCCTCCGGGTGGATAAGTCGGGAAACCGTTTCCCTAATCGGTAAATCCTCTTGCGCATCCAATTCAAAGATTCGCGCGCATTCCTCGGAAAGGTAGATATACTTGTTGCCGGCCACATCGAAAGCGAAGCTGCCTGTTTGGCTCAGCCGCTGTGCTTCCGCCAGGTAGGCTTCGCTCTGCCGGAGGGCCTCTTCTGCCCTTTTTCGCACCGTGATGTCACGTACAAAAACGACGATTTGACCGCCTGCCTTAGGCTGGTACTGAGTGCTCATCTCGACGTCAAACAGGCTGCCGTCTCTCCTGCGATGGACCGATTCAAAACGCCGCGGCCCCTTTTCCGCAATGCTTCTGATCTCGTCGGCGATCATCTGGGCGGTCCGCACAGCCGAGATATCCGCAGCGTTCATTGTCAGGAGTTCCTGCTCGCTGTAGCCGCTCATCCGGCAATACGCCTCATTGACCTGAAGGATCCGTCCCTCCGTGTCGGTGCGGAAGAAGCCGTCCATGGCCGTCTGGAGTGTGACCCGGTGGCGTTCTTCACTTTCCTGTAGATCCCGGTGTGCCAACAGGCTGGTCAGTACGTTGGTCACACCCCGAGCGATTTCCTCCAGCAGGTGCTTCTCCTCATGTCTCCATGGGCGCGGGTATGAGCACTGGTGCATTCCCAATGCCCACGGCTTGCCTATTTTCGGATATAGGGCGATCATGATTTGGGACTTTTGACCAAAACGCGCTCCAAAGTCTCCTTCGGGGCCAAACGCAACAGCTCCGCTTGACGAACGAGTTAATTGGAAGTTCTTGGCGGCATCCGGGCTCATGGGGATCACGCCTCTTTCTCCCGGATATTCCGGTTGGGTGCGCTCCATGACCGCCTCGAACAAAGGGGCATCCGGGTCGCAGGGGTAGAGTAGATGGACTCGATCGCACTCGAAGATTGACAGCATGACATCCAGGACATCGCTCATCATCTGCTCGAGATCGTTCGTCCCCTGCATGGCTCGGTTGATCCTGTCCATGCATTCCAGGAATCTCAGGTGAGAAGCTCTCTCCTCTTCCGCCTTTTTGCGCTCGGTAATGTCGCGCACGAGGGCCAGGTTGTATGTCTTATCACCGTATTGGATGAAGTTGGCATAGATCTCGACCGGGAAAATACGGCCATCTTTTGTCCTGTGGCGGGTTTCGAGTCTTTTCGAACCCAGTGCCTTGATCTCGTTCCAATGACTTTGCCAACGCTCCCCGGGGAAGTCAGGGTCGATATCAGGCACGCCCATGTCCAAGAGTTCGGGCCGGGTGTACCCGAGAACGCGGCAGGATTCCTCGTTGACGAAATGAAAACGCGCCTTTTCATCTATGAGAAAAGCCGCATCGCGCACATGGTTCAAGGCAAAGCTCAGAAGGGCGATACTCTCATCCGCCCGTTTGCGTTCAGTTATACCTCGCCTGACAAGCACATAAAGCATCAAGGCTGTTAATGAAACGTAGCAAAACCCCTTGGCCATCGACAGCTTGGTGATTACCGATGGATCACGTACGACCAACCCAAGTGCGGCGTCAGAGAACAAAATCCAGAGGGTCCCGACCGCGAAATAAATGGCCGTGATTTTAGCGGAAATAGAAACTGTCGGTGAGAATTTGATTTTTGAGAGAAGACTTATCATAGGTGTTTGACCGCCTTCGGATCGATGATCCATTACCATTGAGTTTACCTAATTGACTCCGGTTAGTTCCGTCCCTCCCTCAACCATTTGCCATGTCTGCTAACGAGAAGTAGAAGATGGCTCCTTTGCCAATCTCTCCTTCCGCCCAGACCCGGCCTCCGTGTCTTGAAACGATCCGATGGACAATGGCGAGACCAACTCCGGTACCTTCGAACTCATCTGAAGAATGCAGCCGCTGGAATACCTCAAAGAGTTTGTGATAATAGGCCATGTCAAATCCTGCACCGTTATCCTTGATGGAGTAAATCTTTTCGTTTCCGCTCTCATAACCGACAACGTCAATGACCCCAATGTCCTTTTCCCGTGTGAATTTGATCGCGTTTTCAATCAAGTTAGTAAGAACCTGCCGTAAAAGGATTTCATCGGCTAATGCGGAAGGCATGTCATTGATGGTTATGCGGAGAGTCCTATCCGGGTTCATGGATTTCAACTCTTCGGAAACCTGATAGGCAAGATTCGACATATCAATCGGCCGGACCTGCATGGCGGTGCGTCCCAGACGGGAAAGGGCAAGAAGGTCTTCAATCAGCTGGCCCATTTTAGCGGTATTGGATCGGACTGACCCCAGGAGGCTAACTGCTTCTTCATCGAGTTGCGGACCGTAATCTTCCAGCAAGATTTGGGAAAATCCCTCGATCCTCCTCAGGGGCGCAAGCAGGTCATGGGAAACCGAATAACTGAAGCTCTCCAACTCCTTGTTCGCGGCCTCAAGAGACTGGTTCGCCTCCGAAAGCTCTTTCGTCCTTTCTTTGACCCGAAGCTCCAGGTCGGCCAGCAGTTCTTCGAGCGCTTCCTGCGCCTGCTTGCGCTCCGTGATATCGCGCGCAATAGTCGAGACTGCGATGATCTGACCCCGATGGTCCCTGACGGGCGAGAGGGTCAGCGACACATCTATCGTTCCGCCGTCCTTTCTGATTCGTTTTGTTTCATAGTGGTCGATTCCGATCCCTTCCATGATGCGCCCGAGGAGCATTGCCACCTGATTCTGCTGGTCTGGGGGCATCAGAATGGATACGGGCTTGCCCAGAGCTTCTGAGGCAGGATAACCATAGAGCCGTTCGGCCCCCTCGTTCCAGCTCGTGATCGTACCATCCAGATCTTTGCTGATAATCGCGTCATCAGAGGATTCGACGATCGCTGCCAACTTTGTGCGCGCTTCATGCGCCTGCTTAAGTTCCGTGATATCCCTCGCTGCGGCAAACACACCGATCACATTTCCGGTGCCATCCCTGTACACAGAGGCGTTATAAAGTACCGGCGTAATCTCTCCATTCCGGTTGCGGATCTCGAGCTCATAATCACGCACGAAGCCTTGATTGAAAGCCTGCTCATAGCCTGCGCGTGCCGTTCCAGGTTCGGTGAAGTAGTTTAAGAACTCAGTGCCGATGAGTTGCTCTCGTGTGTATCCGGTAACCAGCTCCGTCGCGGCATTCACGTCGCGTATCCTGCCTTCAGGATCAATGGCGACGAGTGGGTCGAGGGAGGCTTCGATCAGGCTCCTGTTGTAAACGCCTGCCAGCCGCAGAGTCTCCTCGACGCGCTTGCGGTCCGTAATATCGATCGCGGTGCCCACCACTGTAACGACGTCTCCCACATCATTCAGGACAGGGTGCCGGATAGCCTGAATATGTTTGACGGTTCCGCTGGGCAGCGCGACCCTGAACTCGCTCGAGGTATCTACCTTTTCGCGGAGCAACTTCTCAAAGTCCCCCTTCACCCTGTCCCAATCCTCCGGGTGGATAAGTCGGGAAATCGCTTCCCTGCTCGGAAAACTCTCTTGTGCATCCCATTCAAAAATCCGGGAGCATTCCTCCGATAGGTAGATATACTTGTTGTCGGCCAAATCGAAAGCGAAGCTTCCTGTGTGGCTCAGCTGTTGCGCTTCCGCCAAGTAGGCTTCGCTCTGCCGGAGGGACTTTTCGGCTCTTTTTCGCTCCGTGATATCACGTACAAAAGCGAAGACTTGACCGCCGGCAATGGGCTGGTACTGAGCGCTGATTTCGACGTCGAACAGGCTGCCGTCTTTCCGTCGATAGACCGATTCAAGCCGCCGCGACCCCTCTTCCGCAACGATTCTGATCTCGTCGGCGATCATCTCGGCGGACCGCACAACCGTGATATCCGCAGCGTTCATGGTCAAGAGTTCCAGCTCGCTGTAGCCGCTCATCCGGCAATATGTCTCGTTGACTTCAATGAATCGTCCCTTCAGGTCAGTTCGAAAGAAGCCGTCCATGGCCGTCTGGAGCGTGACCCGGTGCCGCTCTTCGCTTTCCCGCACCGTCTCGTACATGCGGGCATTCTCCAACGAGATTGCCGCCTGGGAGAGAAGCATCTCCAGAAGCCGCACCCTCCCCGGATTGAATACCTGGGTGGCGAGGTTATTCTCCGAATACAGAATGCCCATCAGCCTGCCACGGCTCACCAGAGGGAGGCATAGCAGTGACTTGGTTCGCTTGTTCCTGACGTGGGCATCATTCACAAAATCGCCCCCCCCCGACGCATCATCCAGCACGACGGCTTGTTTCGTGCGGGCCACGAAACGCACCACCCCGGATGACACCAGGCCGCTTTCCTCTATACCTACCGGCTGAGGCATTTTCACCTCTGCCGCATCGATTCCCCCTTTGGCCGCGATGCGCCATTGCCCATCTCGCTCAAGAAGTAAAAAAGCACTCTCCGCACCGGCATTCTCCATGACGATGTGCATCACTCTGCCGAGTAGCTTATTCGTCTCAATTTCACTCGAGATAGCCTGGTGCACCTTGACTAGCGACAAGGCATCCAGGTGCTCGGCTAGGGCGGCTGGTTGCCGTTCTCCGGCTTGCGCCAACCGAGGATGCAGACGCTCCAGTTGTTTCACCTTGCCAAGAGCTCCCCAGCGGGTATAGCAGGCGGCCGCCTGTGTCAGGTAGGCTTGGGCGATCCGGTCGAAGCCCCGCTGCCGGTAGAACGTCGCGGCCAACTCATAAGCTATTGCTTCGTTGTGCACAAAGCCGTTCGCGTGGGCGGACTGGATGGCTAGTTCATAAAGGCGCTCAGCATCAAGAACGCGGTTGTCGATGCGAGCGATCTCAGCGCTTATCAGCGCGGCGCGGGTCTCGAAATTCGCCGGGCAATTCTCCGCCCAGATTTCGAGCTGCTTGTGGTGGACGATCAGAGCGTCAAAATGTTGCCGACGCTGGGCGTCTGAGACGCAATCGCAATAGGCGGCTCGGGCCAATGCGCCGTAAAAATGATATTCGGCTTCTTCAAAGGCCAACGGGGCGGTCCAGAGCAGTCGTTGCGCATGCGATGCGGCGTCGATGGCCGTCGCATAGTCGCCGGCGATATAGCGTGCTTGTAATTTCCGAATCCAATAACGACAGGCAGCGATCGCCAGGGCCGGGCTGCTGGAGAAATGGGATTCGGCGTGAACTTCCTTGAACCGCTCGTCGTCAAAACTACCGAATTTCAGCGTCAAGCCGCGGAGTGTTCGGATCAAGGCGAGTTGCGCAGTGATGCTGTCAATGACAAGGCCGAACCGGGTCTTCTCGGCGAACGCGAGGCCGTTTTCGGCTTCGTTTTGCACCTGCGGCAACGGCTCACCGGCGAACAGAAGATCCGTGTTCAGACTATTGCACGCGAAGGCGCCGTACAAGAGGTCGCCGGCCCAGTTCGCCGATTCGAACGCCCGGCGCTGCAGATCACGGCCAGCCTGCACGTGTTTGATCCAGGGCAGGATAGAATTCGCGAAGCACAGATATGTGCGCGCCTCGAAGCGTTTCAGCCCACATCTTTCGACGAGTTGGTAACCGAGTTGGCCGAATCGGAATCCGTCCTGGTAGTTGCCGAAATCGCGTCCGGCGATCCGGCCAAGCAGGGCATAGGCGAAACATGAAGCATCACAGTTGCCCCACTCAAGGCTGAGACTGACCGCCTTGCAGAGTATCAGGGAAGCCAGGTTGGCATCAGTAAACACGGCCGGCGGCCATAGCTTCGTCAGCACCTCGACGGTCGCGAGGGCTGCCGGATTACTCATCAAAGGCAGGCCGAGGGGTTCCTCAATTGCATGGCTGCCGAGCGTTGCTTTGACCCGCTCGTATTCGCACCGCACTTCCTCTTCCGAGGGATGCGGCGGGCAGTCGATGCCCACACGCCGCAGGAAGTCAAGGCCGGCAGCGATGGCGCGCTTGCTCTGATCGAGCGCGGTGTACAAATCGATGCGCAAGCAGGCGACGGCCGCTTGCTCGATGGTATCGGCAGCGTGCTCCAAAATGATCGCCAGCCGCTGCTCTGCGCCCTCGTGATCGCCAGTCAGGAATTCGCATTCCGCTCGACTGATTTCTAAGGAATACGCAAGGTCGTGCCGCCGCTCCCAGCAGTCCTCTGCCACAAGCATCGTACCAGTGGTGAGATAGGCCAACGCCGATAAGTAGGCCATAGACGCCTTGGCGCGCTTGCCGGCAATGAGATTGAGGCCAGCCAGTTCTTCTCGCTCGGCGTTCGAGTCGATCAAGGCCGTACCACGGTTGAGCTGATTGACGATCTCGAAGATGGCATCCTCCCGCTTCTCCTCCGGCGTGTGTGTCAAAAGCAGCCTTCCAATCCGGTGATGAGCCTCGGCACGTGCCGCCTCCGGGATCAGCGCATAGGCCGCTTCCTGCACGCGGTCGTGAACGAACCGGTACGAATCCCCGAGCCTCTGTACAAACTCCCGGCGAACCGCCTCCTGCAAGACCGCATGGACCCCCTCCTCAGGCATCTTAAGGACCAGGCAAAGCGTTTGGGTCTGGGCCACGTTGCCCAGGCAGGCAAGCTGCTGCAGGACCTTTTGGGTCGTGTCCGGAAGGCCGATCAGTTCCCCGTCCATGAGGTCGGCCACATTGTCGCTATAGCCCTTGGCGTGGATTCGGGTCACATCCCAGGACCATCGGCCCTGGTCGTAATCAAAGGCCACTAGACCTTCCTGGGCTAGGGCCGACAAAAACTGGATGGTGAAGAACGGATTACCCGCCGTCTTCTGGTGGATGAGCCGCGCCAGAGGGGCCGCGCCCTCGGGGTCGCAGTGCAGGGAATCGGCGATCAGTTGCGTCACATCTGCCAACGCGAGCGGCGCGAGCGTGATCTCGTGAACCGCAGCCCCAGCTTTGCGGATGGCACCGAGCTTGCGGATGAGCGGATGGTCCGGGCCCGCCTCGTTGTCGCGGTAGGCGCCGATCAGGAGCAGGTGCCGTACCTCCTCCTGGGTCAGAAGATCCTCGATGAGATCGAGCGTAGCTCCATCAATCCACTGCAGATCGTCAACAAAGAGTGCCAGCGGATGCTGCTGGCGGGCAAACACCCCGATGAAGCGGCGGAATACAAGCTGGAAGCGGGCTTTGGCTTGGCTTGGCTCAAGTGCCGGGACGGCAGGCTGCTCTCCGATAATGAGCTTGATCTCCGGGACAAGGTCCGCAATGAGCCGCCCGTTTGGTTCCAGTGCCTCCTCGAAGGCGTGGCGCCAGCTATCAAGCTCGGCCGCGCTCTTGCTCAAGAGCGAGCGGATGAGTGCCTCGAAGGCCTGCGCCAATGTCGAATACGGGATGCCGCGCTTGTACTGGTCGAACTTGCCCGAGGCGAAAAGGCCGCGGGGTGGAACGAGTGCCTTGCGCAGTTCGTTAACCACTGAAGATTTGCCGATGCCGGAATAGCCTGAGACCAGCACCAGGTCTACCCTGCCGCCCTCGATGACGCGGTCGAAGGCGGCAAGCAGCGCATCGACTTCCCGTTTCCGCCCGTAAAGCTTTCCCGAAATCAACAGGCGATCCGGAATGTCACGGGCTCCGAGCGGAAATGGCGCTATCCGTCCATGGTCCCGCTGTTCGGCGGCGCAGCGCTCCAGATCTGCCTTGACGCCTCCCGCTGTCTGGTAGCGGTCCTCGACGATCTTCGCCATCAGCTTCATCACTATTCTGGAGACCATCTCCGGGACATCGCGATTGAGTTCGTGAGGCGGGACCGGAGTCCTGGCGATGTGGCTGTACACGATTTCCAGGGCATCATCTCCCTCAAAGGGCAGTATACCCGTCAGCATCTGGTACAGAGTTACCCCGAGGGAATAGAAGTCCGAGCGATAATCAACCGAGCGGTTCATACGACCCGTCTGCTCCGGTGCTATATAGGCGAGTGATCCCGCAATCAGTGCCGGCGGTTCTGCGGCGAGGCGCTCTCCTATCAGCCGCGAGGCAACGCCGAATCCCATCAGCCATGCTTGGTCGGTCCTGGAGTTCACCATTACATTAGCCGGCTTGATGTCGTTGTGGATCAGGAAGCGCGAGTGAAAGTGAGCCAAAGCTCCAGAGAGACTGATAGCCCAACGCAAATAACGCCCCAGCTCCATGGGTGCGCCCACGAATCGAGCCAGAGGCTCACCTCCAGGGTCATCGAGGACCAGCACGGTGCGGCCCTGGAGCTGCGTCAACCCGAGAGGGCGAACAGCCCATTCGGAATTCAGTTCAGCCTTGAGGGAGTACGCTTGCCGTATATACGCGAGGGTTGCCGGCCCTGGATGTTCTAGGACGGGCACCAGCACGAGAATGGCGGGCGTGGTGGAATCCCTCCGGCCGCGGTAGAGGATAAACCCCCCGTCGGTATGGAGAGGTTCGAGCAGGTAATCGGAAAGAGAAATCTCTAAAGCTCCATCATCAGAAGGTTTCGTGTCAGGATGCAGGCTCGGTTGCATTGTATTGCTCTCCGTCGAGGATTTGGCCTGATTGAGCCTTGCCAAAAATGCTTTAACTGGAAAGTTCTTCTACGATTTGGGCTTTGGTGAGAGGCATCGTCGGCTCCTGAACTTGAATATGGGCAATTTCCGGATAAAGATAATACCGCTCCGGTTGGCCGGATGCAAGGATAGAGAAGGCAGGATAGACAAGACTGACGGTTAACTTCTAACCCGTTATTCTCTCATCTATATGAAAGCACAAGCTATTTTGGCATGACTATTGTAATTAGAAGCGATTTGCGTGAATCGATCCGCATTTAATAAATATCCTCTCTGAATGACTTTAATCCGGAGAGGAGGTAATCATGTGGGTTGTCTGTCTCAGGGACTGCGCTTTGTGTTGCAGGCACGAGACACTCGGATCAACGGATGTGCTTACGGAGGAATCAAGATGAGCTTTAAGGTGACAGTCGATAAGGCCAAGTGTTCTGGTGACGCGGAATGCGTCGACGTTTGTCCGGTTGATGTCTACGAACTGGTTGAAGGCAAGGCTGAACCGGTGAACGAAGACGAGTGCCTGGGCTGCGAAAGCTGCATTGAGGTGTGCGAGCAGGACGCAATCACGGTCGAAGAAGTGTAGCTGCCGAAAGCAGCAAACGAGGCGCCGCCCACAGGGCTCCGGCGCTCGATGATGGTTGAGCACCCGAGCCCAGCGGACTGGTGGGCGGCCTCGGCTTAATCAAAGCTCTGGTCGCAGCAGACGACAGGGTGCGCTGGTAAAATAAGTCAGCGCAGCTATAGCCAGTGAGGCAAAGCTCGGGAAAGACCAGCAGCTGACAACCGGCGACACCGGCTTTTTCAATGAGTTCACCAATTACGTCTCTGTTGAATCCAACATCAGCAACCGCAGCTCTGGAACGGCCAAACCGACGCGTAGGTTCATCATCGGCGTTCTCCTGGTAGTCTGCCCTAAGCGCGAAAGAAATTCACGACATAAAACAAGTAAACGATATTTCACAAAACATTAAATCATTTTCAACGATTTTGACAGACGACAATCCATTTAGCAGCTGAAATCAATAGAGAAAATACCTTGGCATGAGTATTGCCCCCTCTGCTGACGGAGTGGTTGAGTGGGCAAAAGCGAAGTATTGCCCACCTTCTCTTTTCGACCCGAGATTTATGGGGGCAGGATGCCCGGAATGCGCAAGCATGATCGCGGTGGCTCAAGACCATACGCACTATTGTGAACTTTAGGATGTTGCGGTGAACTCGTGGGTTTCTGAAGGTGCGACTTTCATGTTGACTTCTTAATTCATCCGAAAAATGGAGGAGGATATGCCTAAGAGGTGGATTTATTTGTTTGATGAACTGGACGAAGCAGAGGCTTCTGTGGATCGCGACTGGGACAGGGTTCGTGCCTTACTGGGAGGGAAAGGGGCCAATCTAGCCGAAATGACGCGGATAGGTCTACCCGTGCCCCCCGGATTCATCGTAACGACCGAGGCCTGCAATGCATATCTCGCAGCCGGGATGAAGTTTCCGGATGACATGTGGGAACAGGAATTGGCTGCGTTGAGCGAAGTGGAGAGGAAATCGGGCAAAAAATTCGGCGATCCCGCCAACCCGTTGCTCGTGTCTTGCCGATCCGGCGCCAAGTTTTCGATGCCTGGAATGATGGACACGGTTCTCAATATCGGGCTCAATGAAGCGACAATTAAAGGAATGATGGAGTCCACCAGGGATCCAAGGTTCGTCTACGACTCTTATCGTCGTCTCATTCAGATGTTCGGTTCGGTGGTCATGGGTGTCCCGGATGAACCCTTTGAAGAAGTCATTGCCGAGGCACGCAGGAAACGCGGTGCGAAAAGTGATGCCGAATTGTCCGTAGATGACTGGATCGCTGTTGTGAAGCGCTTCATGGATATCTTCAGACACCACAACCGTTTCGATTTCCCTGCCGACCCTTACGAACAATTGCGCCTCGCAACGGAAGCCGTGTTCAAATCCTGGAACGGCAAACGGGCAATTGACTACAGAAATGCCGCCAAAATCCCCCATGATCTGGGCACTGCCGTAAATATTCAAATGATGGTGTTCGGCAATATGGGTGACGAAAGTGCTACAGGGGTCGCAATGACCCGGAACGCCACTACCGGCGAAAAGAAAATTGAAGGAGATTACCTGATCAATGCTCAGGGGGAGGACGTCGTAGCCGGGATTCGAATAACCGATCCGGTTGAAAACATGGCCCGGACCATGTCGGGCACATGGGCGCAGTTTACCGAGATTACCCAGTTACTGGAGAAACATTATCGAGATATGCAGGACGTTGAGTTCACGGTTGAACGGGGCAAATTATGGATGCTTCAGACCCGTGACGGAAAACGCACTGCGCAGGCGGCTGTGCGAATTGCAGTGGAAATGGTCGAGGAGGCGCTGATCTCCCCGGAAGAAGCAGTAATGCGTGTTACCCCCGAGCAGGTCGATTTTTTCTTGCACCCACAGTTTAGCCTGGAGTCCAAAAAAGCTGCGAAATCGGAGGGGCGGCTGCTTGCCGGCGGCCTCAATGTATCCCCGGGTGCGGCGGTTGGGCTGGTCGCCTTCGATGCCAATCTTGCTGAGAGTTGGGCACGGAAAGAAGGAAAGAAAGTGATCATGGTTCGGCCCGAGACAAGACCCGACGATGTGCATGGAATGCTGGCATCAGAAGGCATTCTCACCAGTCGGGGCGGCCGCACCAGCCATGCGGCTCTGGTTGCCCGTCAATTCGGAAAGCCCGCTGTAGTAGGCGTTGCGGCCCTTGAAGTTGATCTTACCCAGCACACGATGACCGTTGGCCAACAGGTCATAAATGAGGGGGACTGGATTTCAATAGACGGCAGTACCGGCGAAGTTTTTATTGGCAAGCTGGAAACGGTAGTACCCGACATCTCCGACCCATGGCTGATGAAACTGCTGGGGTGGGCTGATGATTTCCGAAGACTGGATGTGCGGGCCAATGCCGATTACCCGGTTGACGCCGACAGGGCCCGAGACTACGGCGCCAGCGGAATCGGGCTATGCCGCACTGAACATATGTTTTTTGAATCCGAACGGCTGCCCATAGTTCAGAAAATGATCATGACAAATCTGTCTGCAGAAAGGAGGGAAGCCCTGGATGCGCTGCTTCCTTTCCAACGTGAGGATTTTGCCGGTCTTTTCCGAGCGATGGACGGCCTGCCGGTGATTATTCGTCTGATCGACCCGCCTCTGCATGAATTCCTCCCCAACTTCGAAACGCTCATGAGTGAACTTGCTGACAGCAAGATACGGTTGATCCGTGCCGTTAACCTCAAAGAAATCGATGACCTCCTGCACAAGATCGAAGAAGATGAGCATATCTTGAGGCGGGTGATGCAATTGCGCGAGGCGAACCCGATGCTGGGACTAAGGGGTGTCAGGCTGGGCATTCTGATACCCGAATTGACACAGATGCAAGTCCGGGCAATATTCGAGGCGGCGTGCCAGTGTTCCAAGCAGGGAATTGACGTTCATCCGGAAATAATGATCCCGCTCACCACGCATGTCAACGAGTTGAAGTTTCAACTCGAAGCTTTGGAATCAGTGGCCAAAGAGATCATGGAGGAGCAGGGCATAACGATAGACTACAAATTCGGTACAATGATCGAAACCCCGCGCGCCGCTCTCACCGCCGATGAGATTGCACTTCAGGCACAGTTCTTTTCGTTCGGTACCAACGATCTTACCCAGACCACGTTTGGAATCAGCCGCGATGACGCAGAAAAAGGATTTCTGCGGAATTACATACAACGAGGCATCCTTCCCGAAAATCCTTTCGAGACTATAGATGAGACCGGTCTTGGAAAACTCATGAAAATGGCCGTGGAGTATGGCCGCAAAGCGCGCCCCGACCTGGAGGTCGGTGTCTGTGGTGAACATGGTGGGGATCCCAAATCAATAGCAATCTGCCACAAGTTAGGCCTGAATTATGTGAGCTGCTCACCTTTCCGCGTGCCGATTGCGCGGCTTGCAGCGGCTCAGGCAGCTTTGAAGGAACTTGCTATTGCCAGTAGCGCGGAACGTTCTTCGCATTAGCTGCCTCTGGAGCGCTCCCCAAAGAAGGTGAAGACCACGTGACAAAAATTCAGAACGAATTGGAACGGAAAAGTATAAAAGCGTCTGGAAAGTTAATAAATACAACTGCAGGAGCGGCAGCCAGCACTGATCGCGGCTATAAGCCGCTCCTAAACCTCCATACGCTCTAAAACAACGTTGCTGAAACTTTGGGAACTCCGTTTGAAGGTTCGGGCCTGCAGGGAGGCGCGAGGGCAACCACCTGCTTATCTTGAAAGACCGGTAAGTTCCAAGTACTGTGCTCTTGCAGCTTGGCGACGACAGATGCGATCCGTTTGTCTTCTTCGATGCTCCCCGTAAGGTGCACAAGTGGTATGACAGCGTCCTCATTGCATTTGGGGCATCGAATTGTATTGAACACTGTATCGCATTCATAACAAACATACATTCCGCGAATGGGTGCGAAGATTTCGGGAGGGTCGGGTCTTTCTTCCCGGGGTTTCTGACGACGGGATATGACACCTACCAGAACGATACAGAGTAGAGTGCCAAGGAAAATCGCCGAACCATGGTTTGTAAAGAGTTCGTTCAGCATAGCAATATCCTCATGTCTGCCTAGATGTTTCCCGCTCCGAATCGGGCGATTGCGGTTCAGGGCTATTTAGAAATTCATTCAGGCAAGATTATAATAAGCTATACTCATGCCAAAGTATTTTATCTTTTATTTCCAGCTATATAACTGATCGCATCTGTTAGAATCGTTAAAAATGACGAACATTTTTGTCAAATATCGTTTATTGACCGTGTATCGTGAATCTCTTTCGCAAGACACTACCAGGAGAACGCCGATTGAAGCTGGGCACGAATGATTCCTTCAAGCGGCTACCCCGAGAATCTGCGCCAGTCTCGGCATCCCGCCGGATCTGCCGGGAAGAGAACGTCTCAGCTAACCGAAAGCTTCGAGAGTATATTGAGGCAGAGGCGCTCGCGGCTCAAGGTGGAATTGAAGTCACCTAGGACAACAGCATCAAATGGGAGTTGTCTGCCGCGGCAGCAGATGTGCGCCGGAATGATTCAACTAATTCCTTGACAGGGAGGAAGTTCAACGTATGATTGAATTTGGTACTGGTAAAACTCCATGATACCTCTTTCTCCTTTGAAGAATTGCAAGTAAGCTTGCCAGGGAGAAAAGATCTCTGATGGAAGGACCGTCTCTTTCTTCGTTATTGGTCGGGTTGCCTATGCGCATAATACTGGCGGCCCTCGCCGCCCTGTTCAGGGCAAAGTTGCTGCCTGGCCTTGCAACAAACAGCCCTTTCATAATTCTGAGTCAATTCACCAGTGCGAATGGACCTGACGTCAGAAAGGGGAACCGCATTAGCCTCAGACATGGGAAGAAAAGAAGATGAGCACTATTCTTTTGGTAGAAGACAGCCGCGAAGATGTGAAGCTCACGTTAAGAGCACTTGAGAAGGAGAGGATCGCGAACAACGTGCAAGTTGCAAAAGACGGAGTTGAGGCGGTGGAGTACCTTTTTGCAACAGGTGAGTTCGCAGGTCGGGATACCAATGTTATGCCGCAACTCATACTGCTTGATCTGAAGATGCCGAGAATGGACGGCCTGGAAGTGCTCAAGCGCATACGCAGCGATGAAAGGACGAAATTGCTTCCGGTGGTGGTCCTGACAACCTCGAATGAAGATAAAGACCGGATAGAGAGCTATAAGCTGGGGGCCAACAGCTATATACGCAAACCGGTAAATTTCGAGCAGTTTTCCGAGGCGGTGAAGCAATTGGGACTCTACTGGCTCGTGATCAACGAACCTCCTTTTGGACGGAAAAAAGCTTAACTCACATTTGAGATGGCTGAAGATCAAATATGAAAAAGTCGCTCCGAGTCTTGCTGGTTGAGGATTCCAGGGAGGACGCCCTGCTGCTGGCGCGCGAACTGCGGAGCAACGGCTATGATCCTGAAATCGAGCGGGTTGAGACACAAGAAGCGATGGTGGAGGCGCTCAAAAGCGGGGGTTGGGACGTCATTATTTCGGATTACGTTCTCCCCAGGTTCAGCGGAATTGCCGCACTGGAGACCCTCAAGAAAACCGGCCTGGATATACCATTCATTATTGTGTCTGGGAAGATAGGCGAAGAGGTTGCGGTCGATGCGATGAAAGCAGGCGCTCATGACTACGTCATGAAAGCTAATCCGCGGAGGCTTGCCCAGGCACTGGAACGAGAGCTAAGAGATGCCGGGGTAAGGCGCGAGCGAAAAGGGGCTCAGCGGCACATCGAGGCATTTGTCGAGGGGATCACGGATGTGCTGGCCTTACTTGGCAGCGACTTGCGCATGATTTCTGTAAACAAGGTCTTCCACAGACTCTTTGGCGAATCTGACCCCGCTGGGAAATATTGCTACGAAGTGTTTCGGGGTACATCGCAGCCGTGTTCTTCCTGCCCTGTGGAAGTCGCCAGGGAAACGAATGAAGTCTGTCGGCAGGTCTACATTTTTGCTGTCAACGGATCTAACAGGCACTTCGAATTGACGGCCTCTCCCTTACGAGATCCTGAAGGGAAGCCGCGCCAATTTCTGCTTCTGAAGCGCGATGTTACGTTGGAAAAGGAGTTCCAGGCCAAATATTACCAAAGGGAGACCATGGCCTCCATTGGGGTGCTTGCAGCGGGCGTGGCCCACGAGATCAATAATCCCCTTGCCGCGATCTACGGCTGTGCCAAGGGGCTGGAGCACCGGTTGCCCCGGCTGGAGCAAATCACGCAGCAACATCTTTACGGAGACTTCGACGAATATGTGGGGATCATTCTAAAAGAATGCGGGCGCTGCCGGGAGATTGTCAAAAACCTGCTGACCTTCGGCCGGCAGCCATCGCCCAAATTCCGCTCGGTTTCCATAAACAGCTTGGTCACCGACACTCTCAAATTGCTGAAATACCATCCCAGGCATTACCCCTATGATCTTATCCATCTGGATCTGGATGCCAATCTGCCGCTTGTGATGGGGGATGCTTCGCAGCTAGAGCAGGTAATTTTCAACCTGCTGTTAAACGCGCTCGACGCTGTCAGCGAGGGAGGGTCAATCAGGATTCGCACTTATCAAGTGAATGGGGATTTTATAGGGTTGAGCGTGGAAGACACCGGCTGCGGCATTGCACCCCAGCATATGGCGAAGCTCTTTGAGCCCTTTTTCACCACGAAACCGGTCGGGGAAGGCATCGGCATAGGGCTTTCCACCTGTTACAATATAGTCCGCGTTCACAGCGGAGAAATTCTGGTCAGCAGCCAGGAGGGAGAGGGATCGACCTTCCTGGTCAAATTGCCCAAAGAGGTCAGTGATCGTGCCCGCTGAGCCCATTCAAATTCTGCTGATAGACGATGAAGAGTCTATTCGTCGGATGGTTGAAAAGGAAATCTCCGATCAACGCCGAATAGTGCGCACCGCTGGTTGTGCCCGCGAGGGTTTCGACTTGCTTCGAAAATACCGGTTCGATGTCTTGGTCCTGGATATTCGCCTGCCTGACGGCAACGGCCTCGAACTGTTCGACACTTTTAGTGAAGCCGCTCCGGATCTCGAAGTGATCTTTATTACCGGCCACGGAGACATCGAAAGCGCCGTTGAGGCCATGAAGAAGGGCGCCTACGACTTCATCGCCAAGCCTTTCGACCCAAGCCACCTGGAGCTCATAATCGAAAAGGCATATCAGCGTGTCCGGCTTCGACGGGAAAACCGCGTTTTGCGTTACTCGCAAAACGAGGTTTCCAAGGCCCCACAACTCATTGGCGACTCTCAGGCGCTCCAGCACGTATGGTATCTGATTGAAAAGGTTGCGCCGACCGACGCGCCTGTTCTGATCACAGGGGAGAGCGGAGTAGGCAAAGATGTGGTCGCCAACATAATACATTCCAGAAGTGGAAGGTCCCAACAGTCTCTAGTTGTCAAGAACTGCGGCTTGCTCCAACGGGAGCTGGTGCGAAGCGAACTTTTCGGCCACTGCAAGGGGGCATTTACCGGGGCGACTGAAACCCGGGATGGACTGCTTGCATTAGCCCATGGAGGTACGCTGTTCTTGGACGAAATAGGGGAGCTGTCGACGGAGGTCCAGGCTTCATTGCTCCGCGTCATTGAAGACGGCACAATTCGAAGAGTAGGAGACAAGGTGGAACGCCATGTAAATGTGAGGTTCCTGTTTGCGACCAACCGTGATCTTGCGCAAGAAGCCAGGGCGGGTCGCTTTCACGAGGCGCTCTATTACCGGATCAATGCATTTCAAATCCATATTCCGCCCCTGCGCGATCGTAAAGAGGACATTCCCTTGCTCGTGGATTATTTTCTGGAGCGTCTTTCTGCGGGGAAATGTCCGTGCAGGCTCTCCAGCCAGGTTATGCGACGTCTCCAAGAATACGCCTGGCCGGGCAACATCCGAGAACTTAAGAACGTTATTGAACGCGGCGTAATCCTTTCAGAACGCGGTGTAATTTCGACGAATGCTTTGCCTGGCGATCTTGCGGATAAGGTCGAGCCCGGAATCGACAAGCCATCCTCATCTACTCTGCGAGAAATGGAGAAGCTTCATATCGAGCGCATGCTTGAAAGAACGAGCGGCAATCGCTTTCAGGCAGCCGATCTATTGGGAATCAGCATGGAAACGCTTTGTCAAAAGCTATTGGAGTACAACCTCGAAGATTCCTCCCCCGAACACTCCAATTTATGGAGTGACATCAAGGTAGCGACCCCTCCTTTGAGGGACCACAAAGAGGGTGAAGAAGCAGTTTTAGAGCACACTGATGGCACCAAATTACTTTCACTCGATCAGATCGTGGTCCAGCAAATCCGTCAGGCACTGGAAACTACCAAAGGAAGAATAAGCGGCCCCAGAGGCGCGGCACAACTCCTTGGAGTCAACCCCAACACCCTCAGAAGCCGGATGAGAAAGTTGGGCATATCTTTCAAATCCTCTTGATCCTTAAAATCAGATGAGCATTTCATTCTCCTTTAACACGCAATATTTTCGTCAAATATGAATTTTGTGTTGAATAGCACGAAACCGGTTTGTTTAATTTCGCCAGTTCATTTCTTTTGTTTCCCGAGTGGGCGATTAGCAAACCGTTCGAGCCATAGAAAAACTTCGGCAGTCCGGCGGAAGCGGAATCTGCGGTTGTCGATGGACCTTTGGGAGTCTACATCTGTGGACGGTGCAGCATGCGGGGTAGCATGCTGCACGCTTATGAGGGGTTATGAAGGGTTATATAGAGCCCATATGAATCGGGGAATCCACACGGGCAATAAGTGTCGATGCGAAATCCGTACCAGAAAAGTCGGCATGGCTGATAATGGCATGTAACGCTACTTTAGTATCTGGTTCTCCCGGTACTGGAGATAAGCCTGCCGCATTGATGCGTAGGGGTCGAGAGCGGCCTTCTTGAAATCCTCGTATTCACCGATTCGTAGCGAAGTATTGTTCACAATGATTCCAGCTCTAATTGCAACACTGACCCACAGATCCTGCGGAAGCCAAAAGATTGGGCTTAGGGCGGTATCTCCAGCCATTCCAAAGGAGTCTCGAAGTGAAGATGGCCCCAAAAACGGCCAAACAAGATAGAGGCCCGGTTTCAATCCGTAGAATGCCAAGGTTTGAGCGGTATCTAAATCGCGGGGCGCCGGAAGGTTAAAGTCACGACTCGCAATCTCGAAGAAACCTGCAAATCCGATTGTCGTATTGATGAGGAAACGCCCTGTTTCGATCCCGGCCTCCTTAAACTTCCCTTGGAGCAAGTTATTGAGGAACCTGGTCGGAAACCGCAGGTTCTCAAAACCGTTGCGGATGCAAACCCTTAACCCGGGTGGGATGAAAGTGGCGTAGATTTTCGAAGCCGGCTTAATAAACCAGAAATACAATTTATCATTGAATTGAAAAAACACTCGATTCATGGGTTCCAGGGGGTCGGAAGCATACTCGGTCTTCGAGGAGCCTCCAAAGGGTTCTGGCGGCTCCTTTTCTTCTCCGTCTGTCGCCCGTGCTTCAGCAAGGGTAATGGCCAGGCAGGGAGAACCGGCGCGCGAGAACCGCTCCACGCCCAGTGTCGGTGAGAATAGTGAGAGGAGGAAAAAAATCAAGAAAGTGATTAAGACTTCGCACGAAGATTTCATCGATAAGTCTCCTTACGCCACTCGATCAGATAAAGGGGAGAAGGGGAACCGGCCATGACCCGTCGCGAGAGGAATAGTAAAGCCGTGAGAGATAGGCCTGATACAACGAGAAGAACGAGAGACTCCCTTAGAAACATACGCATGCTCCTTTCTCCTTGGTGCCACGGACGAACACGTCTCCACCCTCCCATCACGGTGCTCCAACAGGTTCTGACAAATGGACGATACACACTGATTCTCTGTCTGAGTTTTTGTGGATCGCGTACTGCCTATCGAGAGAATTGATCCTGCAAAGAAACCTGTGCAGAATAAGTTCACGGACCAAGAACTCTACGGCAAGAACCTGAGAGTCCCCCATGTCTCCTATGCCCAATAGATTGACAGTTTCCCTGACCACCATTTGTACGCGCTGGTTGATCTCTCGTTGTTCCTGAGTTAGCGTTCTGCCTTGGCTTGGCCCCCAGACTGCAGGGACGATATAGTCGAGCGGATGGCTGGCGAGACTAGATCTGTGGGAGTAAAGGATATCACCCACTTCTCCATACAATAAGAGTCTAATGTCGTTGACCATTTGGGTAGGGGCTTCAGAATTCATTCGTTTCCTCCCGAAAAAGGTGCTTTATTTGGAAGGCTTCCATGGGCTACTTGAGTCATCTTCTCCCGACTTTTCACCTCACCCCTTAACAGTCATCTTTTCACCAAGGGCCGGAGCCTTTTGATTTGGTAACGTCCGCATTCAGCGCCAGAATAGGATGGCGCTACTTGTTTTTTAACAAGACTCATGCCATAGGATGTTATCTAATAGTTTCAGCAATATACATGGAGAGAGGTAATCGGCTCGTGGAATACGATGAAAAATTCTATTAAATGCAACAATTGTGTTTGATGCCGTGATGGTTTTTCTCCGATCTAGGGAAGATTCCGGAGCATGCATCGTGGAATTCATTGAAAATGAATTGTTTCGCCAGGCGGGTATGTGCGGCGGTTGATGGCAATGCGCAAAGGCTCTGCTTGTGCTTCTATGAGGCTAGAGGCGACAAGTATTACTCCACGGTCATCAGCGACGGACGAGTTTGATGAGCGCAAGATCGTTTCCCTCAATCGGCTTTTCGTCAAGAAAGACCTTTCGGGGACATTAGCCTGAAGCGGTTCCCATATGGTAGGAAGACGTTTGATTGGTTTCCGGCAAGAGTCTCGGCTTCTGCTGACACGTACGTATATCGGGGGCTTGCAAGCAGGCAGCCAAGCTCTCGCCGGGGTTAGCTTCTTTACTGCTGGAGTGTGATTGTAACGCCGGCCGTTCCAAGGCCGATGCTTACTCCCGCCGTGGTCGTGAAGATATCGATGACGACGCCCTTCGCATTTTTCATGGCGATTGCCGAGCCGCCTCCTCCGATCGTCGCACCCGTACCGATGGCTGCATAGGTACCATTGATGTCATTCACATTCTGCAAATGGTACACCCTACCCCATGCCGTGGCCTTGGTGATGCCTACGTTTCCAACCGTCAGCCCATCGACCTTTAGCTGGTAGGTTTTGCCTGCCTGAGTCAAGGTGCCGCTTCCCCAGCTAAAGCCGATCCCAGCTGCCACAGAACCGGCTGAGAACTCAATGATCGCATCCCAGGGAAGCCCCTCGTTCACCGGACTCTGTGCAAATACGGGAACGCTCGATAGAACAAACAATCCCACAACCAACAAACAGACAACCTTCACCATTTTGAATTTTTTCATTACCACTCTTTCCTTTCTTGCCCACAGAGGGCAAAATTAAGTTTAGTACTTAAGCCCCCTATCGAAGTCCGCTTCGCGGAGAATGGCATCTCAGAAACCTCCTCTTTTCGAGCAATTCTTGGTAAATGTGGCATCCCTGATATCCAAAGCTTTTACGGCTTCGATGATCATAGCCATTAGTTGATTTCAAGCCACATCGTGCCGATCTTCCTCTTCATCTTAGCACCTGCACTCTTTATGGTGAGGTTACGTGGATCGCCTGGATGAAGCGTGATCCTGGGGCCTGGGCGCTCCGGGGAGGAAGGCCGATGCACGCAACCTCTGTCGGAGCCTAAGCCATATTCATGCCACTTGGCTTGTGCCCAGGGTTTGACCCCAGCCCAGTGAGAACAGCCAAGCCAAAAGTTCGTCATCTATCGTAAATAACCTCGTTAAATATGATTTTTTGCTAAATAGCACAGAAACAGCTCTCTTTTGCCGCCATTCATCGGAAGGACAACCAACGGTTTTTCTGGACGCTCACTGTAAGATCCACTGGCAATCATGTCAAATATGGGTGATCGGAGCTCAGCAAGAGTCAGGGTCCCCCGCACAAGGCCTTCAAATCACCCAAAGCTCCAGAGGATTTTAATTAACCGATGAAAATCACCCATCGGGGTCTTTTCCTTTGAGACGATCTCAAGACTCTGTTTTGACTGGAGAATCCTGGAACCGATGCTTAAGCAGCATTAGGACTATCAATCCAACAGCTATCTTAATTACAGAAGTGATGCGGAATGCAACCCCGACAGCCATTGCAGCTGAACGCGGCAAACCGAGCGCCCAGAAAGCTAAGACTTTTCCGCCTTCCTGAACTCCGATCGAAGCCGGAACGGCAAAGCCGACAAGCATGACTAAAGCCGAGAAGGCCTCAACGCCGAGTGCAGCCAAGAGGTCGAAACCGAGCCCCAACCATCCGGTCATCAAAAGGATCTGGAACGCACCGACGCAATATCCGCATAAATGTGCT
>DATJPW010000175.1:0-34867 GCA_035506215.1 Desulfomonilaceae bacterium | reverse complement strand
GATCAAATAACCTTCCGGCTCGTAAATAAATCCCGTAGCTTTGTTAAGATGATGACAATACGGCACGGAATCTTTTATGTCCCCATTTTCATAAAATTCCTTCTCAGCCAAGAACTTACCAATGTAGCGCCTGATAAGACATAGCCGTTTCGTTCGAAATAGACTAACCAAAGTATCCGCCTCTGCCGTCGGCATACCCGCCTGTCCGGTCAACCAGGACGGATTGTCGATAAGGTCCATAAAAAGAAACCCAAAGGTCTCATCCAAAGCAGGAGATCGATAGAGGCGCCTATGTTCCGTTGGCAGATCGGCATCGAAATGACTCAAAAAGAAAGCATGACCCATTTCATGCAAGAGCGTTTCTACATCTATCAAGCCTCCCACCGGCTTCATCAGCACGTAGACTTCGCCTGGAATTTCCACTCCTATACAGATCCCATCGGGATTCTTGGCCGGATTGTCTGTGGTGTCCACGATCACATCGTCGCGCAAAGACAAATCCAGCCCCAGTGGCTTAAACGTCTGCAGGACAAGATCATTGAGACGTGAGGTGGCGAAAATTCGATCAAATCGGCTGATGCGGAGGAGATGCAAAGCGTGATATCGACTTAGATTCTTAAAGGGCCGACCGATCTTCTCTTCCACCCAAGGTGCGATGCGCTGCATGTAGGACGCGGAGGTTTTGTCGAGGTATTGCTCAAATAAACTTGCCTGTTCGGCAAAAGAAACATTCTTCTTGGCCTCATAGAATTTTGCGTAATTTTCGAATCCGAACTTTTCCTTCACGGTTCGTATTGAAAGTTCCGTCATTCCAAGCAGGATGGGATTGACGATCCCCTTCAAATATATCGTCATTTCTTTTCGCATCTCTTCGCGTTTGTCGAAATCCGTCTGGACTTGCAGCCAAGGAATCACTTCCAGAGCGGGAATTTTGTCCGGACCCACCAGCATCCTGCCTCGTTCCATATAAAACCTGAGCATATCACCGAGCGAAGCGGTTTCTTCCACAAGTGCAAGATCCATACAGCCGAACAGTATTTTTTCGATTTTCGCTTTCTCCTCGGCGGTTTCTGCATGCGTAAGGGCCTGTCTCAAGAAGATTTCCGTTTCCTTGGCAACAGGAAGGGGATGCAACTGAATAATGTCGCCGGTCTTAAGGGCCGAAGGAACTCCCAGAAGCTGATCCACCGAAAGCTTGGCCAAGTCCCGATGAATCGCATCGATCTCTTTGACAATTTCTTGCACTGTTAATTGTTTCAACGCGCCGCCTTTCATACAGGGTCTCCGTCGCACGTGCGGCCCATGCGCTGGGTCCACGGTTTAAGCACGGCCTGATGCCTGATTGCTCAGGCATTCCGCGGGAAGCGAGGGCTCAAGTGGTTCGACCGATTACAACTGATAAGCAAATGTTTTGCAAGGGCGGCGACGGATCACCTTGCCGATTAATACGACATAGTGTTACAGTTTTTGGGAAGGGTTCGGGAACCCCCTTTGAGAAAGCTCGTATGCGATTGCGGCGCTATGAGAGCAAGTGAGCGGTTCGGCCACACACAATGGTCAGCTTCAACAATGCTTAGAGAGACGTGTGTCAAATCTGTTCAACTTTAGAGTATTACGGCCCATGATCGACAAGTCTAGAGTTTTTTGGGAAGGATCCGGAGAATCCCGCGTTCCTCGAGGGAGACAAAAAACGGTGTGCCGGAAGTCTCACATATTGACCTCTGTCTGTCCGAATTCGGGATGGCAGCATTGCCTCCGAGTGATGTAGCCGGTTAATCGGGGTACCCAAGCGTATGTTGAATAAGGTTAGAGTTTTTTGGGAAGGGGCCGGGAAACACTTTTTTACAGAAAAAAGGGTTTCCCGGAGTCTTTTACTCCCCTCTTGTCTACCTCCTAAGTTTCAGCGGATACATCTGGAGCTTACCAACAGGTGCAATTTTTCTTGCGTGTTCTGTCCGGACGGCGAAATGACCAGGGAACGCGGATTCATGGACGAGGATTTGGCTCGCTCGGCTCTGGATCAGATTGCTGACCTGGACATCGCGGAAAAGGTGACGTTCCATGTCATGGGCGAGCCTTTACTACATCCGGACTTCTTTCCGATTCTGGACCACGCGGCAAGTCGCAATCTAGCGGTGGGTCTGACCACGAACGGGGCGCTGCTCAGCACTTCCATGATTCAGCGCCTGGCTGAACGAGATCTTCATCAGATAGACATTTCTCTGCAAACGCCTGATCGAGAGAGCTTTCTTGCCACGCGAGGCACTCGCATGGATTTCGATAAGTACAGAGAGCGAGTGCTGGACCTACTCGCAGCCTGTGCAGCTCGTCCGGCCCCGCCTATTTTCAAAATACGAATCATGTCCACCCGCTTCGCATCCAGGCTGTGCCGACAACAAGGAATTCCGGATTTTATGGGAAGTTCCACGCAACTGCGGCAAACCATTCTCGAATGGACCGAACTTGTTCATCAGCGGCTCGGTATCCGCCCCACACGACATGAGGCCCTGGTCAGGAGAATCAACAAGATCAGCATCTACGGCTGGAATGTGATTGAGATCAGCCCGAACATATTCATAGAGACTTATATACTCACGGACTGGGGCAATGCATTCGCCGGAGAAAAGCTTGTGGAAGCCCATCGGGGCTATTGTTTTGGACTGAGGGACCACTTCGCGATCTTATATTCCGGGGATGTGGTGCTTTGCTGCATAGACTTTGACGGCCGAACTTCTTTGGGCAATCTTAAAGACTCCTCCCTCGTAGACATCCTCCGAAGTCCGGAGTTGGAGCGGATTGTGAAGGGATTCCATCGAGGGCTGCTGCTACACCCGCATTGCCGCCTTTGCCTTGGGAGCCGCTCACGCCTCGGCTCATGGATCAAGCCCGCCGCGTCGATCCTTGGTCTGAGGCTCTTAAAACCGCTCCTTTACAGAAAATACAAGCTGTTCGATTAATAAGCTCTCAATCTCTAATGATGTGCAGGCTGACTGACGTCATTCGGAAGCCGCGGCTGGGTTATTCACGCAAATCTTGCTATGTTGATAAGCGAAGTCCAATCAAGGAATATGTATGGTGTCCTCGAAATTCGCGGAATTACATAGGTGGGACTTTCCTTGTTCGTTGGGGCATGGAAATGACTGAATGCAGCATTGCCAAATCTACAACAACGGCCATAGCCGGAAAGCTATGGCCATTGTTGTCATTACACACGATTATGCGACAGGCCTTGAAGAGAGCCTATTGTTCCCGGGCCTTCTTCACTTCGTCCAGCGGCACTATGGCCTGGTCCGCAGGTATTGTTTCGATTTGGTCCGCGACCAAGAATTCATAGCCCGGCTTAATTTTTGTTACACCCACAAACATGGGTTGCATGATCTGATGATCGAATTCACGAATTTTTACTTTCCCGACAGGGGAATCAATTGTGAGTCCCTCGAGAGCATCGATGAATTTCTCACTGTCCGTTGTGCCTGCCTTTTCATAAGCTTTTGCAATAAAAAGGCCGGCTATGTAGCCCGCGCATGATGAGGCTGACGGCAGCTTGTCGTACACTTTCTTGTAGTGATCCACAAATGCCTTGTTCTCGGGATTATCCGGGAAGTAGAAGAAATAAGGCGAGGGCCCGAGTACCCCTTCGGGCGCATTCATTCCGAGTGGTTTGAGCGTGGAAAGTTCCGTGGCCCAGTTCATCAAGTACGGAATCCGTTCACTAAATCCTGTGGTCTTGGAGGCCTTCATGAAAGGCACCGCATCGTTTGCTCCGGCCGCCAAAATGACTGCATCCGGCTTTGCCGACAGTATGGAAGTAATATATGGGGTGAAGTCCGGCTCTCCCACCTTCCACCAGGTTTGACCCATAAGTTTGACTTCTGGTTTGAGTTGCTGGAGCCGATTCCAAATCTCGTCGGCCATAGCGTGGCCGAATTCATAATCATCGCCCGCTATCCAGTAATTTACGTATGGTCGTTTGGCAAGCGCTATGGCTGATGACCGCCCGATCATCGCGGTATTCTCATTCATGGAAAAAACATACCTGTGGCCCTTCGCTCCGGTAATAGCTGCACTCTTGCTGCAGGTCACGATAAAAGGGATCTTTTCCTTTTTTGCCAGGGCCGATACAGCCAATGCAACCCCGCTATTTATGGTGCCGGCAAGGACATCCACCTTCTCATTCATGATAAGCTCTTTTGCTGCGCTGAGAGCCAAGTCCACCTTGAATTTGTCATCACGAGTGATAAGCACGAGCTGCTTGCCAAGCACGCCCCCTTTGGCGTTGACCTCGTCCAAGGCCAATTTGAGTCCATCCCTGACGTCATTGCAATAGACGCTTGCAGGACCGGTATACGTATCTATCATGCCTATTTTGATGGTGTTTTGTGCTTCAGGCATCCCCGGGAAGAAGAAAATTCCCAGCATCAGACCGACAAGGACAATCGTCAGTAATCTTTTCATGATTCAGTTTCCTCTCTAATGGTGGCGAGTTGGTGATGTTTCAAGCAACTTATATGACACTGATTCCCCAAAAGATAATTGGAGGAATATGCAATCAAGCGACTCATGACTGAAGCCTCAGCGACCACGAGGCGTCAGATATGATTAGCATGACCGGGATTCTGTCTAAGGATTAAGCGTAACCGCACTCTTCGCAGGTGATCGAGCTTTTAACCGACGTCGCAATATACTTCCGCGTCGTGCCGCCAGTCAATCGTTTTGTTGCCGGCGGATGGTTATCGGAAGACGCGCCGAGAGTGTCGCTGTGAACGGTTACGGCAAGATTAGAACTTATCTCCGTCAAAATGCGGAAAAAAGTCAACCGACTTTGTCAAGCGTCTCGAACAACCGCCTGATCTCTTGTTTAATCTCTTTTAGTTGCCTTTCCTTTTCTCTTATCCCTTTCACGGCGCCTTCGCTGTATAATCGTAGCTCCGCCTTTGAAAGTTTCCCGGAAGCTCCGTCCACCTGCACCCCATCTGAGAGAACCCTAACTACCGTATAGACTTCGATGGATTCCCCGTCCGGGACCATACTGACCACTTGTTCACCTGGCTGGATCGTCTGCATAGCAACTCTCCTCTCGACAAATGGTTCCCATACCCAACGCCTCACGGCGAGACACAGAAGAGAGGTTTTGAATTATGATGTCAGTTTAGCAGATGATCGGGCATTGAGACAATCACTCCTGCAAACCATCGCTCTGTTACCCGGCGGGGAAGATGCGTTTAAGAGAGGCGGCAGCGGTGGCCTGCTCTTTGAGCTGAGCCAGTCTGTCGTTTCGGAAGTCACTCTCGTCTGATCGGGTTTGTTCCAGCCCGAACAGGCGAGCGCCATTCGTCCAGAATATAGCCTCCTTAGCGGCAGAACGAGGTCCCCCCAGGGAGCTGAAACCGTACTTCTCCCGAAGATCTTCGGGAATCTCGATTCGTCGAAAGGCCTCGATCTGCCATTGAGGCGACCCATAAATCACAGAGTCGGTTCCCCATAAGACATGGTCCGTGCCAAGTCCTTTTATGAGAATCCCCAACATTGCGGCCGCGTGCCTCGGGTGAGAGATTGCGCCATTGGCGAAGGCCGTTCCTATCTCACCATACACATTGGTGACACCGTATTTTTCAGGAATCTCCGCAAGATCCGTGACCCAGTCGATCCTGCCCGTTTTTCTGAATTCCTCCAGATGGGCTTCAGGATACTGGGTGAACGGCTTGAGTGCGGAATGGTAAATGATGAAGTTCAGATCAGGCCAATCTTTTGCCGCTTTGCCCACGTCGTTCACTTTTGCATATTCCCATAAGGGGAAAGACTCCCGGTAATCCACCGGGAGCAGCCCCTTATGAACGCATACGTTTCGGACGCCCGATTTGACCATCTTTTCGTACGCCGGATATACGAGATCTGCATCATCCATTCGCCAGGGATACTTGCTCACAGATAGAGGATCGCCCACGGTATAACCTTTCCATCCATCCGGTCTGATCTGTGAAATGCTCCGATCCAGGTCTTCCGTCCATCCCGGTTGTCCGGGTGTAATAACTGCGTGACAAAGTAGCCGTCGAGACCCTGCCACGGCGTTGACCAGCGCTCGCGCTTCAGCCAACTGGTCATTGCTAAGCAGCCAGTCTTCTTTCTTGTCTTAAGGAGCGCCACTCAGTAACCCTATCTTGGTGTCACTCTGAAGAAAGACTTTTTTCAGAAAATTCTCGAACTGCAAATCTTTGAAGCTCGCTTGAGCGGGATTGATTTGAGGATTCCAGTGGGTACCCGCATACTTGTACAGGTTGAGGAGTCCCTCGAATTTGAAATTGTCGTTTATAAAGTGAAGCTGACTGTCGAAAATGAGCTGGTCGGCCAGATTTTCGGACCGCTTTTTGCTGTAGTCCAAGTCTGCGGCTTCAGCTTCATCCACATTAAAGACTCTTCCGTATATTGTGTTCATTGCAAGGAATGCGGCGGACATTCCTGCCGCGGTCTTAAGGAACTCGCGTCTTCCGAGGCCGTGAGGTTTTCCCATTCTGCCTGCTAATTCCCATAAGAGGCTCTCGACTTGTTTCTGTTGACGGCTTTGGGGCTGAGCCATGAATTGCCCATTCGACAAAGGGCGTGTCGGCAGGGGAAAGGGTGACAACGAATCTTCATTTCTCCACGCCATGGTACAGACCTCCTTGTCAATTGGGCTGCTGAGCCCAGTGATTCCATCACTGTAATCAGCAACGTTGAAACGTCTTCGTGACGGCATAACAAGACTAATTGGAGGAGAAGCCGGCTCAAGAACGCTCAAGCACGATTTCGGCAATCGAGAACCAGCCCTTTGGGTCAGAGTACCACCCGCTCACCGCCATGCCGGCTTCGCGAATCATCTCCTGCGCACCGGCCCTGCTGAACTTTCGACAAATCTCCGTTCGAATGGTCTCACCTTTCTTCAAGACGACGATGAGGTCGATTTCACTGATTTCGACCCAAATGTTCCGCCTGGCTCGGAGATGCATTTCCACACGCCGGTATTTTTCATCGAAAAAAGCTACGTGGTCGAAATCGTCAGGTCTGAAATTCGCGCCCAGCTCCCGGTTAATCACGAGCAATATATTCTTGTTGAACTCCGCGGTGACATTTCTGGAATCGTTGTAAGCAGCCTCGATGATATGCACAGGCTTGAGCATATCCAATCCCAAAACAAAGCGATCATCCGGATTGAGAATCCCGGCGACACCTCGGAGAAAAGAGCTGCTTTCTCGCTCATCCAGGTTGCCGATGGTACTTCCGAAGAACAGTAGTAATTTGGGCCGATCTGATTGAATCCTGTGGAGGTCGCGAGTGAAGTCCGCCACAATGAAGCTGACTTTCAGTTCCGGATACGCAGCCATTAGATCTTGAGCCGATTCCAACAACGCCGAATGACTAACGTCCACCGGCACATACCGTACAGAAGACCGATCATGCGGCTCCAATGCATCAAGTAGTTTTCGGATTTTCCAGTTGGCCCCGGAGCCCAATTCGACCAGATCGCCCCGGCGGAACCCCCGAACGATTTCTTTCGCATCTGAGGTGAGCACCTGCAATTCCGTTCTCGTAGGGTAGTACTCCGGAAGACGGCAAATGGCTTCAAAGAGCTCCGACCCACGGGCATCGTAGAAGTATTTGCTCGGTATGTACTTCTGGGGAGCCGTGAGACCTCTCAGAACATCATAAGCTATAGAGCCGTCCGCTTCGTCTCCGAACCAATTTCGGACGGCAGCTCGTGTTACGGCGGAATGGACATGCATGAAACTGAATTCCTTTCCAGTTCAGCGCGACGTGAAAACGTGCGAATGAAAAGAGTTAGTCAGAGTAAGGATAAGCCAGTTCAGTTCATCCGAACACCGTTTAATATTGATTAAGTCCTGCGTTCCGTCGGTTCCTCCCCGCGTCCTTCATAAGTTTTGTATTCTCAGGAACATTTGGAAGGTCCGGCCAAAGAATCTTTTATCATTTAGCACTCACCATCATTGTTACAGGCTAACGGCAAGGCACGAACCGAACTCCTGCTGCGGCATCTTCAATCATGTCTTTTATCAGGCTGAGAGTACGGTCGATTTCTTCTTCAGTATTGCCTACGCCCAACGAAAATCTGAGCGCACAGTGAGCTTCTTCTGATGAAAGACCCATCGCCAGCAAGGCGTGCGATGGCTCCGGAGCACCGGCTCTGCAAGCGGATCCTGACGAGAGAGCTACCCCCCGTTGATCCAGGGCCAGGACAACCGACTCACCCCGCATGCCGGGTAATGTTACGTTCAGGGTATTCGGAAGTCGCATGTCTGGGGGCCCGTTACGTTTGGCGAGGGGGACGATTCTCCGGATTCCCTGCTCCAACCTGTCCCGCAAAATCCTTATCCTGCCCATTTCCGGCAGCCTTTGCATCGCCAGTTCGGCAGCCTTACCGAGTCCGGCAATAGCCGGTACATTCTCCGTTCCCGCGCGTAACCCATGCTCTTGTTTCCCGCCGTGAACGAGCGGATCGAGCGGCACGCCCTGGCGAACATACAACGCTCCAGCGCCTTTGGGTCCATGGATCTTGTGGCCTGACAGGCTCAGAAGATCTACGTCCCATTCCCGGACATCAACGGGGACCTTGCCGACCGCCTGGACGGCGTCTGTGTGAAAGAGCGCACCATGAGCGTGCGCGATACGTGCGAATTCAGCTACGGGCTGTATGGCGCCGGTTTCATTGTTGGCGGCCATGACGCTCACCAATACGGTTCCCGGATTCAATGCGGCTTCCAGGTCCTCGATGTGGACCAACCCTTCTGGGTCAACAGGAAGTGTCGTGACGTGAAACCCTTGTTCCTGCAACCACTTGCATGTGGCCAAGACCGCGGGGTGCTCTATCGCGGTCGTGATGATGTGATTCCCTCTGTGACGGAGGGCAAAGGCCGCTCCTTTGATGGCCAGGTTGTCTGATTCGGAACCGCCGCTAGTGAAGAGAATTCTTCGTGCCGTACAATTAATCAACTGGGCCATGCTCCGCCGAGCCGACTCAACAATCAGCTTAGCCTCATTTCCTGGTGTATGAATGCTGGAAGCATTCCCAAAGCATTGCTCTGTGCATTGTGCCACCGTTTTCGCGACCTCAGGGTCCACCGGCGTGGTGGCATTGTGGTCAAGATAGATATGCTTCATCCGCGTGATGGTCCGTGACGGACCTCTTCCGGAAACCGCGGGATCAAGCTCGTCAGAAGCACCCACCACGGCTGCGTCTGCGCCTCCCTTCTGTTTGACGATATCGCAAAGAAGCGCTTTATAAACTGGAAAACCGGAGATGGGATCGTAATGCTGCAGGTCGGTCAGATGGTTCACATTGCAGTCTTGCCAAGCTTGCGGCCCAACCGGTCCACCTCCACCCATGTCGGCGTCGATGACACCCTGCATGATATTGTCCGTCACTTGCGCTCTGAAGGAGACCCGGCCGCGCGGTCCGACCACTTCTACCAGGTCACCGTTTGCAATGTTCCGGGATGCTGCGTCCAGGGAATTGATCATGACGGTCGGTTCAGGGCGCTCTTTCAACAATTCAGGCACGTTATGAAACTGAGAGCGGAAATCGGTTGTTGTCCGTGAGCCCGAATTGAAGACCAGCGGAAACTGTTTTGCCAAATCGGGTTGCGCGAGGGGACCTTCTTTGGGCTCCGTGTACACGGGCAGAGGATCGTGGCCGTGTTCTTCGAGTATAGTTGAAGCGATTTCAAATTTTCCCGTCGGGGTCTCGAAGCCCGGCTTGCCGTCAGCCCGTAACCGTCCCTTTTCCCACTTCTTGTACTCCATCATTACGGCGGGGACGCGGGCCACACCGCCTGCGGCTCGAACTTCTTCCAGAGTGATCCCCGATGGTTTCAGCGCATGCCTGAGGAGCGCCTCCTCGGTCTGAGGATAAAGGTGGCCGTAACCCAATCGTTTGGCTAACTCGGCCAGGATGAAGAAACCGTGGCGAGACTCGCCCTCCGGCTCAATGACACGCTCTCGGATCCTGAAAAGCGGGCCGTAAGTCATGTATGATTCGATCTCGTAATATGTTGCCGCGGGCAGCACCACATCAGCGTATGCGGCGTCAGCAGTGAAGAAACGATCAATGCATACCAGGAAGTCCAAAGATGCAAGAGTGCGGCGCCAGACTTCGGGCTGAGGCCAAGCGGTGACGATGGATCCACCTTCGATAATGAGTGACTTGATTGGATATGGCTTTCCATGCAATACCGCGTCAGGCAGGCAAATGGCATGCGATTCCCCGCGATATGCGCTGTACACAGGGAAGCGATCCCGGCCGAGGGCTTTTCGAACATCGGGATTAGGCACGTGCCCATCCCGGTTCATGGGGAACCGGTTCTGCGGCATAGCAAAGCAGCGACCGCCGGGAACATCAAGTTGACCGGCCAAGGCCCACAGCACCATAGTGGCACGAATCGCCTGAACCCCACTGTCACTGTATTCAAGGCCGCTGTACATGACCGAGGACGCTCCCCTCGCCGATGCTATGCGTCTGGCCAACCGACGGATGGTGTCCGCGGGCACTCGAGTGATCGGCTCGACGACCTCCGGCCGAAAATGTTGACAATATCTGGCGAACTCGTCGAAACCATGCGTCCATTTTTCAACAAAGTCCTCGTCATACAGCTCTTCTTCAATCAACACCTGGGTCATGCTGAGGGCCAACGCGCCGTCAGTGCCCGGCCTGACAGCTATCCACTCCGCTTCGGCCGCAATAGCGGTCCCTGTTCGCCGCGGGTCAATCACCACAACTTCCGCGCCGCGCTGTCTGGCTTTCATGATGCGAGAGAAGTCCAATGGCGGGCAGTCTGTAGCAGGATTTGCTCCCCATATCACGATGAATTCCGAGTTTTCCAGGTCGGAGAACATGTCGATCATCATGCCGCCCATGGTTACGTGGGGAGCGATCATTGCGAAGGATACGTAGCAGAGCGCTCCCACCCCCAGGGTGTTGGGTGACCCGAAAGGAAATAGCACGCTTGATGCGGACGACACCGCCACGCCTTGGGGCTGGAAGACATCACATTCAGCGAGTTCAAAGCTTCCCCTCCCAGTATAGATCGCGGCGGCCTCCGGCCCGAAGGTCTCTTTTATGGCTTGAAGTCTGGCGACGATAGTGTCAAAAGCTTGGTCCCATGAGATCCGCTTAAATTCGTACGTGCCTTTTTGACCGGTCCTGAGCAACGGATGGCGCAGCCGATCCGGTGAGTAAACGATCTGTGGTGAATTTCTGCCCAGCTTACAGATCATCCCCAGTTCCGAGTCGGAATCAGGATGAACCTCGCTAATTCTTCCAGCGGAATCAAAAGACACCCTAACCCAGCACCCCGCGGGGCAGATGCCGCACATTGCCCTACGCTGCCCCTGATTTTGGGTATCTTTAGGGGATGTGTTCATAAGTGCCATAACAACGATTCACTGCTAGCCCGGCCCGTCAACTTCAGACATCAATTTTGAGCAATGCAAACAGTGCGCTCAGTCATCGCGTGATTCTAGCCACGATTTCCGCGAGGCGCAATAATTTGGTTAATTCGGGCCGACCTTGAAATATCAGCATGATCCGTGCCATCTGTGTCAGGTCTACCTCAATGGCAAAGCATCACCAATGATTACAGCACGTTGCTTGCAGAGCTGTCATCGCAATGATCGATATGCACCATAAAATCCACTGGGCGGATATGCATGACAATTGGACACCTAACTTATATAGCTGCGTGTTTTTGGCAGGTTACTGCGTGATCATTATGTCCTAAAATCGCTCACAGTTTGCTTAGTGGGGCAATCTCGGACACAATTTCCCCGGAAACCCTTGGAAAGCAAGAAAGCGACCGTCGATTTTTGTGCTCGCTGGAAGGTCTCCAGATGTATCATTCGTATAGCCTTAAAGCTGTAGTGATTCTCAAAAGAGATCGCGAATTGCGAAAAGCGATCCCTCGAAATTGGTAGGCGCCGGCCTCCGTGCCGGCACATTCGGTTTTATAAATCAAGCGCTTGGGCTGGCAGGGACGCCAGCCCCTACTGGATTCTTTTCCAGTTCAAGTATCGGATTACTTCAAAACTTTCGAGAACTGCTCTGTACCAGGCATATTGGCTTTGGACCGGAAAAACATCTGGTAATATGAATCGGGAAATCGTATTGATTAATCTAACTTCACCTCTTCAAAATGATACCCGAGGACGGCAAGTCGTCAAAATGCAGACCCTGCGGAGAGATCAACAATGAGTAGATTTTTTGTAGCTTTGGTTTTGTTCTTCCTGCTGTGCTCGTCAGCCGTGGCGCAATTTAATGTTGTTCCTGGAGGGGCCATGGTACCGAATCACGGATTGCAGTATGTTGTCCCGGCCGACGTGCCGTTTAGCTACCGCTACGCGCCTCCCGGAGCTTATCATTATTTCGGATGGCGTCCCACCGCGCCGGTATCGTGGCTCTCATATCCTTTCGTCCCGGTTCCGGTCACCCGTGACGATTCGCTTGGAATCGGGCGTAGACCAAGTGATGCTGATTATCGATGAGGTTTAGCTTAAGCATTATCGGCTGTCCCGATTGGTTTGCTGCCCGGAACAAGAACTTTGACGAGTTTTCTTACGCGAGGACATTGAGGCCACACGAAATTAGGCCCCACTTATACGAATCACCCCCTGGACAAAAAGGTGCGGGAATCTCCCAAGTGGCATTCGACTCAACTCAGTTTCGGGTTGATCATTGCCGAAGGAAGTTGACCACGCCCAGGTACACTATGGGAGCGACTGCCAATCGATAGTAGGCAAAGGGAACCAGCGTCCAGCGTTGAAGAAAAGCAATAAAAGTTTTGATTGCCATCAACGCGGACACGAATGATACCAAAAGTCCCAACATAAATAAGGGGAGATCGGAAGAGTGAAATAGATGCCAGTTCTTATACAGGTCATATACAGCCGCCGCAATCAATATGGGTACCGCCGCTAAGAAAGAATATTCAGCGGCTATCTTCCGAGAAAATCCGCAGAACAGCCCGGCTATGATTGTGGATGCAGAGCGAGATACTCCCGGCCACAAAGAGAGGCACTGCACCAATCCAATTATTCCTGCTTGGGCATAAGTCAGCTCGTTGAGATCGAAAACGCGAGCTTCGGGTTTGTATTTCTCGGCAATGAGAATTGCTATTCCCCCTACTCCCAAAGCAACAGCCACCGTCAGAGGTCCGAATAGATATGTTTTGATAAAATGGTGGCCCGCTGCCCCAACTATTACTGCCGGCAAGGTAGTTAATGCCAGGAACGAGATTCCCCTCCATCCTGAAAACCCTTGATTTTCCTCGCGCTGCAAAAATGGTATTAAGTGGATGAAACGATCCCTATATAAGACAACTACAGCCGAAATTGCTCCTATTTGTAAGAAAACTTGAAAGCAAGTGGCTTTGGGGCCGGTAAAATTCAATAGACTTCCAACCACAATGAGGTGGCCTGCTGAGGAAATAGGCAGGTATTCGGTCAATCCAAGGACAATCCCAAGAATCACAGCAATCCAAAAAGCGCTCATAAAAAACCCTCTCTATCAGAATAGTGTGATCAAAATCCCTTCCATGTGTTGCGGGGTAATTTGAACCGACTTTGTCGCAGGTTTTCGGTCTCGGAAGGTTATATTCGAGAAACCCGGCTGTCCGGAAAATCCTTCATTTCACCACGTCATCTAAAGTCTCGCACGTCTCGCTTTCGATCTTCTCAATACGGTCGATGATCTTACGAGTTCCAGAGGATAAGAGCCCTCGCGCCTCAATAAAACGCTCTAAATGCTTCGTTATCACGCTTCCAAGGTGCATCCCAACCGAAAGGCCAATCCAGAATTCCATTAGGCTTTCTCCAGCATGGCTTTTTACTGAGCCTTTTATTCAAAGAAATGTCCACCAAAACCCGAATGTGAATCAGAGGCAAACAAAGCGAAGATGTCACGTCTATGTCAGTATCCTCATCATCACGTGACATCAAGAAAATACGGTTTGGGAATGTGGACTTTATTCTTGGACTGCCGGCAAGGATGAGCTGCCTGACAGCTTCATCATCGATCAGAGATTTTCGGCCGAGGATCGGGAATTACTTCAAGTCACTCTTCTCTTTGGGAATATTAGACTCTTGGGCGGTCTGCGTGCCCGTTTGAGAAGGAACCGAAGGCGGAGGCGATCCCGTGATCTGCTGCGGAGGAGTTTCACTCGTATCCTCGCCCTCCATTGCCTTTTTGAAGGTCTTGATGCCTTGCCCTAGGCCACCCATGATTTCCGGAATCCTTTTGGCTCCGAAGATCAGGACCACAATCAATAAGATCAGTATGAGTTCTGATGGCGCCGGTATCATGATAATTCTCCTGACTGCTTTATGGTTAAGCTCTTGTGCCCCGAGTAATTGTAATGATGACACCTTATTATCTTCAAGGTTCCTGATACCAAATAATCTATTGTCCGTAAGAACCTGACGACAATAGAGTGCTAACTTATTAAAATTAGCGGATAACCTTGTCTTACAGTTGTCGACGCCGAGTTACCGTGCCCGCGCCGCTTCACGCTCATGCGAAGAACAAGGCGGATGCATGGATCGAATACCGGACACCTTAGAGCAACTCGCGAATTGCCTGATAAAAACACTTATACCACATTCAATCAAATCATGAAAGCCAGTGAACAGAAACGTGCCCTCTCCCTGATTCGTCCGGATCGAACTCTTCGTCTACCAATGATACAGCCACTATTGAGTCGAGGGCTGGTTCCTCACACGGTACACTCCCGTGCAACGCTACTACCGGGGATTTCAGTCGGGGTTGTATCGCTGAATCTTCTCTTGGTTCCACATTCCTTGGACGTAACTTTTCGAGGGCATTATTGTCCGGTATCCATGTCCGTACATCCAAGATAAAGGCAAATGCGGGCAGTGATAGAAAGAAGGTCACAGCGAAGTAATGTGTGTAGCCGAGCTCGTCGGCCATCCATCCGCTCAAGCTGCCGACAATAATACCGGCAACCCTGAAAAGTGCCGATAGTACGGCATATTGGGTGGCGGAATACTCCTTGTTACATATACTCATCAAGAACGCTAAGAAGGCCGCTGTACCGAGACCGCTACAGAAAGATTCCGAAAAAGAAGCAACGTAAATTCCAAAGTGACCGGTATCCGGATATGCCGAAGCCCATACGTACGCGGCATGACTGAGAGATTGCCACAAGCCCAGGAACCATAGCCCGTGGAAGATCCCGAAGCGCGCCATAAAGATGCCCCCCGTAAGGCCGCCGGCAATGGCTGCGATTGTACCGAACGTCCCCGCAATAAGACCGATCTCCATTGTGGAAAGCCCTCTCGCCAGCCAGAACGGACGCACAATCGGCGCCATGGCGAGGTCGCTAAGTTTGTAAAATAGAATGAATAGAATGACTTGCATCACCCTGGGCCTCGTCAGGAGGTCTGCAAACGGGGCTCGCAAAGACGACAAGGAAATCTTTTGATGCTTTGTCTTGGTTGGAGGGAGTCTCAAAGAGACCAGGCTGCACAATGTGAGGACCGCCGCCGCAATGAGAAACATCGTTTTCCATCCAAGCCAGCCCCCGACCGCCACAAAAACTCCGCCCGACACAATGAGCGCTATTCGATAGGCGGCCTGCCTGACTCCGTTGGCCATGCCCATCTCTCGTGTTTCGAGCAACTCAATGGAATAGGAGTCTATGGCAATGTCTTGTGTGGCTGACAGGAGTGCCAGCGACGCAATGGACAACCACAACAACAGGTTCGGATTAGAGGGATCCAGGGCGAGCAACGCCAACATTGAGGCTGCGAGCGCAAACTGAGCCGATGAGATCCACCTTTGGCGTGTCCCCAGGAAATCAACAGCAGGAGCCCATATGAATTTCAGGACGTACGGGAGACTCAAGAGACTGAAAAGGCCCAGACACGCCAGTGACATGCCATGGATACGGAAATACACCGGCAGCGTTTGTTCGATCAGACCGAAGGGAAAACCTTCGGCAAAATAGAGAAATGAAATAAGAACAAGTTTCTTGTTCAGGGACACCTCGTCTCCGGTTACCCATAAAATAGTGCCTGATCGTGATCAGGCGAAAGAACTATACAGTAATTACAGCAAAAAGGTAGCATTTTTTAATGTATTAGTTTCACTATGGGGAGAGTAACATCCCCATTGCATTTGCTGCCGATTGTCATTATTTCTCCAGTTCCCGAAAGAGGGCCAATTTCACTTTGTCTTAAATCTCACGGGCGCCAGAAAACGCCCCTTTTCCACATTTTTCGCACTCTCTACGGTGCGCGCGTTTATTATTTGGGGACCTAAACGGAGGTAGTGTCCTAATTTGAATTTCTGTGGTATGAATCGTACAAGTAGACCCCTGTAGAAAAATTGGGAGGCTGCCACGTGAGCGAATCCGGCCAGAAACCAAAATACGAAAAGCCATGTCTGATGGATTTTAATGACCGGCCTGTGCCCGTAGATGCCGCCTGCTCCAGGGGAACATTGGTTACAGGGCACACGTGTCGTGCCGGGGCCTATGCCGGCACATGCGGCACCGGGACTCGGGCAAGCGCCAACGACTGTTCAAAGGGAGGCACTGCTACGAGTTGGTGCCACAATGGTGCCACTCCCCGCGCCGGAAGATGCGTGGCTGGGGGGCGACCGTAATCCATTAGAAAAACATTAATCATGAAGAATTCTGACATGTGCAGTTTTTCCTTCTGAAAGTGCCATATTGAATTCCTGCGCTGGTCCCAGAGGCTCTCACTTTCCCAAGGGATGACTTGACATCTGAAGGTTAGCCCTTGTCTCCATCAAATCCATTAGGTGCGACCGAACGGCGCTGATTGCAATCCAGGCCGGCGCCTGAGCTTCCTTGGGTATGACGTTGTTGGCATATTCTGGGCAAACCGTCTCCGTAAGAATCGGCCTTTTTTCATTCTGATAAATCAAATTCCTGCCTATGCTTTTATCGATCACCTGATTGTTCGTGTCATCTTCTTCAAATTAGGACTACCAAAGGGGTGGTACTTGCAAACAAAACCGGTTTAATGGTTTTATAAGGTGAAGTCGAGGCGTAACAGGAAAAACTAATGCGTTTGCTTATCCACATACTGCTGAAGATCTGCAGATTTTCCGCAGAATTTCCACGTCTGGTGATAGCCATTTTCCTGGCCGTTTCAGTGGCCGGGTTCTCGACCTTGCCTTTCCTCAAGATAAGCACCGACCTCATCTCAGGAGTGGGCGAAACAAATCCGATTATTACCCTAACAAAGGAAGACAATGAAATTTTTGGTGAAGCAGATGCTTTGATTATTGTGTTGGAGTTTCCGGAACCTCCAGGCGCTGCCCGTCTCCCATTTATAAAAGGTTTGGGGGAAGCTGTTGCACAGCTCCCAGGGGTCCGCCGCGTACGTTACCAGTTCGTCGATCCGGAAAACGAGGAACAGACGGCACTGTTACTTAAACAGTTTCTCCTTGGTATGAACGATGGGGAGAGGGAGCAAATCCGGCAGATACTTAGTGCTCAGGGCTCCAAGGACGCTTTGCGGAGAAATACCAATCGGCTGTTCCTTATTGAAAATCCCTACTTACAAAAACGCATATTGGAGGACCCGCTGGAACTCGGCCAGTTCGTGGCTGATTCCATGAAGAAGAGGATCGGTTCGGTCAGTCTGGGAGACACCTATATGCTCATTGCAAGCCCGGACAGCACCACCTATCTAATGCAAGTCACGCCCGATTTCCCCAGTCACGATATTATTCGCGGAGAAGACCTGTGGAATCGGTTGAACCAGGTTATCCCTGAACGTGTCTCCTCATTAATCAAATCTGTCCCCGGCATCGGGCCACAGTTCAAAGGAATGAACTGGTATATTACCGGAAAGATGGCGTTTCAGCAGGAATCGGGTGCCATTTTCGACCGGGAAAGCTTGACCATTGTACTATGTTCGTTTGGTTTGGTATTGGCCCTCCTTCTTGCCGTTTATCAGAGTTTTTGGTCCGCAGTTCTCCTGCTGGTTTCTCTCGGGGCTGGAATCGGGCCAAACTACGCAATCATGTATTTGAGTTACGACGAAATCAATCCTGTTGTCATGGGCGCCACCGCAGTCCTCCTGGGATTGGGAACTGAGTATGGAGAACATCTCTGGGGCCGCATCAGGGAGGAGATCGATAAGGGAACACCTCCTCAACTAGCCGTCTTTACAGCTTACGAGCAGACCGGCCCTCCGGTGATGCTGGGAGCGCTGACTGGAGTTCTTGCCTTTCTCTGTCTCTGCTTTTCCAACCAACCGGCCCTGGCCCAGTTCGGATATTTAGGCGCATCGGGTTTGGCTCTGACCTTGACATCGACTTTGTTTCTCGTCCCCGCTCTGGTGACCGTGGCATCAAATCGAAAGAAAGACTACTTTCCTCGGATACGGGTATCGTTCAAGACGATATCGACTTTATTCCAGCGAAACCCGGCCGTGATTGTGACCATTTCTGCGCTGGTGGTCCTGACCGGTCTAGTCTTCGCGTTCCGGATCTCTTATGAGAAAGACCTGTTCAAGGTTTTTCTTGCCAGAGACATGAACTCCATGGACGTTTCCGAGAGGATCTCCAGGAAATTCCATTCGAACTTTTCCAAGCCCGTTCATCTCTGCTTTGACGTGGATGACCTGCAGGCCGGCTTGTCCATCCAGCGTCAACTGGACGGAGTTATTGAGGGTTTGATTCAGAGATATGATGACATAGCTTCATTCGATTCCATCTCTTATCTGATGTCTCCGGATTCTGTTGCAAGACAAAATATCGGAGCACTCTCTGAAATCTACGCATCCTGGCCGGAATTTCGGAGAGCATTTAAGGTTGAATTGGAAAACTCCAGCTTGTCCGCGACCGCGAGTGAAACAATGGAAAAATCGTTCAGTTCCGTCGGGAACATCCTCAAGTCCGCGCAAATGGTCACCGTGGGAGAAACTCAAAGTGACTTTGCAGAACTGGAGCGGTCCTGGTACATGGCAAGGATCAAGGGAAAATACCGATTTCTTACCCAGATAAGATATTCGGACAAGATTACCAACCCGGAGGACCTCAAAAAGGCTGACGGTAGAATACTGGAGGCAGTGAAGGAATTACCTGTTCAGGTAAACATATCCGGAACACGACAAGCGATGGAAGCAATCCTCTCGAACCTCGTGTCGGAGCTTTTCAGGCTAGGCCTGTACGCGTTCGTCTCGGTTGTTCTCATCTTTTTCGCTATTTTCCCGCGTCCTCGAGGTGTTGCGCTATGCCTTATCCCGATGCTTGGAGCTTTATGCATCACTCTCGGAGTTCTGGGCGCGACGGGTATGGGGCTTCCCTTCTCCATAGTCTGCGTTGCTCCTCTGATCTTCGGGTTTGGAATACATAATGGGGCACATGTGGTCATGGGAAGTCTATTTGAAGAAGGCGGCTCCATAGCCAAGGCCACGACGCGTGTGACGCCCCGAGCCATGGTCGTGTCTATGACGATCATTGTGGGCTTTGTTTCCATGCTGACTTCGAGGCATTACTCGCTCGAATTTCTCGGCTGGTCTATGGTTATTGGTATGGTGGCTGCTGTTCCTCTTACATTGACCACCCTCCCGGCTGTGTTGCTCCTGCTGGAGAAAAGAAAAAATTAGTAACCGCGGTTTGATGGAGCATTATTTGTTGTGGTGACCGTCAAACAACCTTTATAATTCCGGATCGCACGGAACCCCAATGATCCTCTCTGTGGTGACTCGCTTCCGACTCCTCCGGCGCTCCTATCAGGCAACAGATTCGGCCGCAAGTCTCGACTTGCGAATCCAAACCGGTTTTTCAACCGACAGGTCGTGGTATTATAAAGAAGCGCGCCCGGACATTATCCAAGTTGACACTGGACGGGCATGGGCGCGAGGTTCCCAGTAGATTTGCCTACCCTGAAAACGGAGACCAACAATGACGAAAGTATTGGTGGTGGACGATGAAGAGAGCATCCGGAATCTAATGCGGATGACCCTTGAACTGGACGGCTATGAGGTTTTACTGGCCCAAGACGGTCCCACCGGGTTGAAAATGTTCGAGAAAGAATCCCCGGATGTGGTTCTCCTGGATGTACGGCTCCCTGGCATGGGTGGAATAGAAGTGCTGACCCGCATCAAGGCCCTAGACCCTGACTCGGAAGTCATAATCGTCACCGGCCACGGAGACATGGAAATGGCTACGGAGTGCCTCCGTAGGGAGGCGTCGAATTTTCTTACCAAGCCTATCAGCGAAGAGGTCCTGTCGCTTTCACTTAAACGTTCTCTTGAGAAAGTGGCATTGAAGAGAAAGGTTAAGCAATATACCACCAACCTGGAAGCCATGGTGCGGGAAGCAAACTTTGAACTGGAAGAAGCATACCAGTTCAGGGAGAACCTAATCGACAAGTCACCCGACGCCATTATCAGCATTCGCAAGGGCGGATCGATCATCATCTTTAATTCCGCTGCCGAAAAGCTCTTGGGCTATGACAAGGCTGAAGTAATTGGAAAGATGAATATCGTGGATATCTATCCGCGTGGCGAAGCCAGGAGAATAATGAGGGACCTGAAATCCGACGACTTCGGAGGGCCGGGAGTTCTCGAGAAAAGAGAAATTGTGATTGTGGACAAATATGGCAAGGAGATCCCCGTATGTCTTTCCGCGTCCCTACTTTACCAAGGAGGCCAAGAGACGGGTTCGGTAGGAATCTTTACTGACCTTCGCGAGATACGGAGTCTCGAAAAGCAGCTTATTCGCACTCTTCAGTTGATGGAAAACCTAATCGAAAACTCCCCCAGTCCTACGATATACGTGAAAAAAGGGGGAGAGATTGTCGTCTTCAATGCAGCGGCCGAAAAACTCACAGGCTACAGAAAGGAGGAAGTTATCGGAAAGCTGGATGTCAGAGACCTCTATAGGCCGGGTGAAGCCAAGCAAATCATGAAGGACTTCAGGTCCAGCTCTTTTGGAAGACCGGGGATCCTCGAAAAGGACATGGTTTGGCTGGACAGGAATCGAGTTGAGATCCCCATTCGTCTATATGGGGCAATCCTTTATGAAGACGGTAAGGAAGTCGGCTCATTGGGGATTGTCACGGACCAACGAGAGAAGAAGGCGCTGGAAAGCCAGTTGTTGCGTTCGGAGAAACTGGCCTCACTGGGGCAGCTCGCTGCGGGCATCGCTCACGAAATCAACCAACCGCTCACAGGGGTCCTCACATTTGCTCACCTTCTCAAGAGAAAATTCCAGAGTGACGAGCAAACCCACAAGGATTTGGAAGTCATAGTACGGGAGACAACCCGAATAAGAGAAATAGTAAAGGGCGTTCTCGATTTTGCCAGAGAAACACCCATGGAAAAAGAACCTCGCCACATAGAGCAGGTCCTGGATCAAACACTTGAGATCGTAATCCGTCAACACAAGTTCTTCGGGATAACTTTAAATAAAGAATACGACCCGTCTGTTCCCGAGGTCGTGGTCGACTCCAACATGATGCAACAGGTATTTATGAACATTATTCTTAACGCTCTCGATGCCATGAAAGGGGCCGGCACTCTAACGGTGAGGACACGCAAAAGGTATGATTGGATCGAGGTGGAATTGGGGGACACGGGGTGCGGCATGCCAGAGGAGATCCTGGACAAGATTTTCGATCCCTTTTTCACTACCAAGGCTTCCACCGAAGGCACGGGAATGGGATTAGGACTGGCAGTGACCTACGGGATAGTGAAAAACCACAACGGCGATATCACAGTTTCCAGTAAGGTGGGGTCGGGGACCACTTTTACCGTCCGGTTGCCAATAAACAGTGAAAATCCCTTATAAGGTGCTCACTTGTGAAGCTCAACCCTGCTCGGGCCGTTGTGGTGCCAGGCGAAATTTAATGCATTCCTCACCACCGAACAGAGCTGATTCCTCTAGAGACACCACGGGAGACGAATGATGCTGTCGGTGTTTTTCTTATCAGCATCCCTCATCGGTTTTGCACTGCACTTGGCGCTCAGTAGGGAGCCTCGCACAAAAGCGAGGATCGTTGAACTCCTTCTCTTGTACCTGCTCGCGATAAACATCGGTGCAGGCAGCCTGCTGGCTTGGTACGGACACACCTTTATGGCCGATGAGATAGCTCGAAAAATCGGCTGGGAGCCTGGAAGCCCCTTTCAGTTTGAAGTGGCCCTCGCTGACCTGAGCTGGGGAGTTTGCGGTGTGCTTTGTATTTGGTTAAGACGAGGATTCTGGACCGCAACAGGCATAGGCAGCTCTGTTTTTCTTCTGGGATGCGCTTTTGGTCATATCCTGGACATTGTTGAACGAGGAAATGTAGCAATCTACAATGCTGGTCCGGTTCTTTGGATAGGCGACTTGGCGGTTCCTATTACCGTGCTCATCTTGCTGTTCCTGCGTTTCAAGTTTGAACAGACGTCATCCTGATCCCCGATATTGGGTTCGCGCGTATTTGCCTTTGATCTGCCAATCGCTCAAGAGATGGGCCTGAGCAGGAGACGAATGCTTGTAAAATGCTCATCAATAGAAGGGCTATTTTCCAGTTCTCCACATTCGAAACAGCATCTTGGCAAAGAGCAGCATCGAAAAAAGCAAAGCGAGCCACGCCACCCAGTCTCCGCTCGTGCTGTAGAATGTACGTCCGGGTCCCGGTTGAACATTGCTGACTAATAACACGTCAGCTTCCCTAGAACTCCTGTCCTCGGCCAGTATTCGTCCCAAGTGATCGCTAACCGTTATCAGGCCGTCTTGTGCCGAGCGTACCACCGCAAACCCGCCTTCGATACCCCGCATGACTGCCATGCGAGAGTGCCATCGTCCATCTTGTCCAAAATCCCACGCCGGAACGAAGACGATCCCCACCCCATCTCTTGCATATCGTGAAGTCCAGCCAGGGAAATCCATATCTTTGCAAATTGCCAGGCCGGCGGTCGTTCCCAAGATAGAAAACTCGACCGGCTTTGTGCCCGCTTGATAGCGTGATTCGAAACCCGGCAAAAGGTGAATCTTGTTGTATTCAGCCGCAACTAACCCCATGGGAGAAAATACCACAGCCACGTTCATAGAATGTTCTTCACCAATCCGATTGAGCCCTACAATCACCGTCACTTGGCTATTACGTGCGGCCTCCCCAAGGACTCTATAAACGTCACTGGCATAATCCGGAGTGACCCCAACGAATTTTTCGGGCAGAACTATCACCTGGGCTCCCTGAGAGGCCAGGTGACCGATGCGGCGGGCATATGCTTGAACAACTTGAAGTGCTTCTTCTGACTTTTGGGTTCGAAAATACCGGATCGTGGTATCGGTCGTCGCTAGGCCAACGCGAATGGACCTTCCTGAAACGGGTTGGGCAAGACTAACCCAACCGTAGAACAGGATCGCCAGACCGAGGGCCAAGGGAATTACCAGAGTTGGTGCTGCTTGTCTCTTGTTCCGACGGAGATGGTACGCAACCGCGATACTAGCGGGGATAAGGGTCAAAATGAATGTTACACCCCAAAGGCCAGTCAGAGAGACGATCTGGACAAGCGGAAGAAACGCTGTCTGTGTGTAGGCCAAGCTCCCCGCCGGTCCGTGCGGAGAGGCAACTGATACCAGGTATTCGTACGAAGTCCATAGAGCCGGAAAGACGGCGACCGTACTCCAGTGATTGAATTGAAGAACTGCCCATCGGGTAGCCAGTACTGCCAGAGCAAAGGCGATCGCCGGGATGACTAACGAAAGTACGACCAGCCCAATCGGCATCAACTGGGCCCGGTAAGAAAAAAGGGTGAAACTTCCAAGCAGGAAAGCAGAGAAGGCCATCACTGCCGTCGGTAGGGGCGGCAAACCGAACGCCAGGATAAGGATAGGGATAGGAGCAATCCAAACAAGCGGCCCGAAGCCATTTAGCCCAAGGGAGAAATAGTATATGGCGCCAACCGCAAGAACCGTTAGCGAGATATATGACCAGCGTGGAAATTTGCCCAGTCGTTCAATATTCATCTATCTTCCACATGAAATCGAGGGCGGATCGGCTAGTCATTCCAGCCTCCCCAGAAAGCGGAGGGGGGAGACTTGTCGAGCCAACTCACCGGATAGTGAACCAAATCGGGGACCATACGACTCCAGAAAAACGCCACTGCCGCGAGTGTAAAGGTACCGACAAATACCGGCTGCCAAAGGGTCGCAAGGCCTGCATGGCTGTTGATCATGATGAGCGGATTAGCCCCGGCAGGAGGATGGACTGTCTTGGTAAGAAGCATGTAGCCAAGAGTGAGCACCTGGGCGAACGCATAGACCCACAGCGCGTCGCCAAAGCACTGATAGCAAGCTATGCCAATCAGAGCGCCCCCTATGTGACCGCCAAAAAGTGAGCGTGGTTGGGCAGCGGGAGTACGGGTAAGACCAAACAGAAAAACTGTGGAACCACCCAGAGAGGCGAGCAGGAACGGGGAAGCTGGAGGGCCAACGAGCATTAGAGCCAGAGAAATACCGACTGCTGCGCCCACGATGCACCAAAGCAATCGACCAATTCTTCGGAGAAAGCTAGAGAATGATGACATTGGACAAATTTTCCAGTCCAGAAATGTGAAATGGTCGCGACTCCCTGCATTGCGCTTCAGCGGTAGTGCTGAGCACAGGTAAGCAGGTCTGCTGCAACAGCCGGTTAGACAGCGCCTCGAAGGCGGAAAAATACCCACGGCGCCAGCGTAAGCCAGACGAGAAAAAAGACCCACACGCGGCCCGCTAAGACGTTGTAATCATGAAGAACATGGGCAAGAGGCCTTTGCGCGAGAACCAAACCCATGAAGAACTCGAATGCAACTGCCAGAATTAACCAAACGAGCCCGATTAGCAGCGCATGACGGCCGGATGATGGCGGCCACGCGCGGATGACCAACCAGATGAACAGCCCAATGGCTACCGAGCCGATGAGCGTCGAGAGTTGATGAGCGCGGAGTTCGGGCATGACTTTCCCGAACGTTGCCTGGCGAAGAGCGCCATTTGCTATCGCAATCATGAGCATCGGGACCCAGGCAAGCACGTAGCGAACCAAAGTTGCCCCTCCTTCGGACTTTCCGCATGGCGAGTCACTCGGCTCTCTGGCGCTCGCCTTCAGGGCTTGCTTTAGCACTTTGCTAAGACTCCGGGCCGATCTAACCTTTTCTGAGGACATCGCTCTCTTTTGAGGCTTGAGCCACCTGACTCCCGCCATTCCTGGATCTCACAGGTATAAAGCAGGAAGGGTCCTCAGCCATGTAGTCCCCTTTGGACATGGCCATGGCCCGACCGCGGCATCCTCCGCATATGCTGCTATACCGACAGTCACCACATTTGCCTTTGAGACCTGTTTCGCGATAGCGCAAGTCATTGAAAATCGGACTGGTTCTCCATATTTCTAAGAAGCTCTGATTGCGCACGTTTCCACAATTCACAGGAACGAATGGGCAAGGCCATACTTCGCCATTGGGCTTTATATACACAAACCCTCGCCCGGCTGCGCATCCGTGAAACACCCTTTCCGCTAATTGCAACGGCATACCACGGGTAATGCCTTTGCTCTCCAACAAATAGGGCCAATACTGTGGACCGGCCACAGGCTCGATGATGACACGGGCCGTACGCTGCTTGTTGCCAAGGAACCTGAGAAGCCGCTCGTTCTCTTCCAGATCGAGACATGCTGCTTCAATTCTCTCTCCTCTACCCACCGGCACCAACTGATACATGAGCATGATGCTGGTCCTGTAATCATCGGCCATATCGATCATTTCGTTTAAAAAGGCGAAGTTGTAATCCATTGCAGTAACATTTATTTGCAAAAGTATGCCGGCCTTGTTGATAGCCCTGATACCGCGCATGGCCAGTTCATAGGCAGAAGGACTGTTCCTGACAAAATTGTGAGTCTGCGCGGTCGGGGCGTCGAGGCTCACTGCAGCGCCCACCACTCCGTTTTTTCTCAGTTCCCGCGCCATGTTCTCGTCAATCAGAGTGGCGTTGGTTGCGATTACGTTTTGGAATCCCACGGCTTTCGAATGAGCCAAGAGGTCCATCAAGTCCGGTCGGACCGTAGGCTCGCCTCCAGTGTAAACCAGCATCCGAAATTCACGGACTTCAGCCAAATCGTCGATGAAACGTCGAGCTTCCTCAGTATTCATTTGATCCGGAGAAGGTTTTCCCCCAGACGCGTGGCAATGTATGCAAGTGAGATTACATGCCGATGTCACCTCCCAGGCAGGGTGGGCAGGAAATCCAATGCACCCCATTCCGATTGACCCCGCGGACACCGGAACAGACTTCAGGCCATGCCTGACGAGCCAGTGCGGCATAAACCTCCATCTAGCAAGTGCCCCGAAAGCCAAAACGCTTGCAGCCTGCCGTAGCAAAAGCGTCGGCGGCGAGACAAAAGGCTTCACCTTGCGAGCAACTTCCCGGATCATTTCATCAGCCTATCTGTTCCGGATCACGCGGTTTTCATTGTTGAAGTGTAATCTGAAGCTCACGCTGTTTAGCCTCTTGCGCACAAAAATGCCAATATGTACGCTGTAGTGGTCCCCAGGTTGGCGAATATCCCCAGACCGCACAGCACTTCCAATTCTCTGCGGTCCTTCCATTTTCGTTTCAGGAGTCCATGAGAAACGTAAATGGAAGCTAAAAGAGGCAGAGCGTAGTAGGCGAAAAAGATTGTCGGAACGCCTGCAACTACGGAAAAAGCCGCGCCCGCCCAGCCCACGGCAGACGCAGCCAGGTAGATCTTCGCTCCCTGCTCCGGCCCAAATCTCTGCAGCAGATTGCGTTTGCCGGTGGATTTGTCGCTTTCCCAATCAGGGTATTCATTTTCCAGGATCACATTGAATATCGTTGCTGATATTGGCACCGCGGCAATGAGGGCCAAGGCATCGAACCGGCCCGTCGGCAGGTAGCACCCTACTGCTACAGGCAGAAAACCGTAGCAGAGTCCGATCCATAACTCTCCCCATCCCGTGGAAACCCAACGTACCGGGGGCGTGGAGTAAAGAAAGCCACCGACAATACCAATTATTCCAAGAGGGATGGTAAAAGGTCCAGTACCGAATCCAAGCCAAATGATTAACCCTGTGCAAGCAGCCAGCGTCAGTGCAATTATGCTGCCGATGAAAGAGGCGCGGCGCGATACGGCGCCCGTTTGAACTACGCCGGTCCCTCCCGCGAATTTGCTGCGACCGAGATTCCCGGAAATCGTGTCCTCTTCATAGTCAAAGCACTCTCCCGCCCAATACGTACTCAGCATAACAAAAACCACTGCCAAGGCTCCGCAGGCCCAGAGGCCCCAGTCAAAGTATCCTTCGCTGTACCAGGCAATTACGGAACCAAGAGTAAATGGCAACACTCCAACAGTCTGAAATGGCGGTCTGGCAAGCCAGATCCAGGCTCTGATCTTGTCCCACGCGGTGAAGTTGGCAGCGACTTCCATTTTCGATCCACCTCCATCAATCCAAGATACCAATGGTGCTGGTGGAGTCCATTCAGGCGCCTCCTGGCGTGCCGAGGGGGCTGGAACCATGTCCATCGTAAGGATTTCCTCCAGCATAAACAAACTCAGTTCCCCTGGCCTGCCCGCGAAATATGTACCACTTGTTAAGACAGAGATATAGTCTGTCATGCAACTTTTCGTCTTCCGGCAATGGCGGAAATTCCATTGATAAGGGAAGCTACGGAAAATTAGGATTTTCGACAAGCCCAAAAAGCCGAATCCTGTCCGCCAACCGAGTGGCTCGGTTTCTGAGAGTTACGTCTGGCAGCGTGCCAGGCCTCACAATATGGGGAATCTATGTCACCAACATAATTCGCGCCCAACGGGGCCACACCACGTCAATTTCTGCTTTCCCGCGAGATATTGGAAAGGATTCCCCTGGATTGAGCATATCTATCAATTGATTCCCGTAATTAGCGGGAACGGACAATTCAAAGGGAATCGCATGATCGGCAGCGTTAACAAGTACGATTACACATTCATTTGACGTTTGCCTGGCGAAGGCCAATTGCTCGTGCCTGACTGCCAGTTGGCGGTAGTGTCCGTATTTGAGGGCCTCGGAACCGCGTCGAATTTTAGACAGTTTGCCGATAATCTTGGCAAGATCATGATGCCGGCCGGTCTGCGAGGCTGTGGAAAGATCCAGATGCGGGCGCAATGGCGAATCGTCTCCGTTTTTCTTTTTTCCCTCAATTCCCCATTCGCTGCCGTAGTAGATTGACGGCACGCCGGGCATCGCAAAGAGCAAGCAATACAAAGGATAAAGATGTTCGGGTCTTTTGAGGCTACTGGCGACCCGGTCAACATCATGATTGTCGGCAAAGGAATACAGCGGCAGATGGCGGTATATCCCGCGCTCTCCAAACTGGCGATTCAGTGAATAGGCGATTTCAAAGTAATTCTTGTCCACATGGCTTGAGTATAACCCTTTGTAACATTCGTAATTTGTAACTGAATCGAGGGTCTCGGGGTTGGCCCATTTTCTGTAGTCACCATGAATAACTTCGCCGACTAACCAGAAATCAGGGCGTGCGTGTCGGCAAATTCCGGCAAGTTCCTTCAGAAAATTCAGGTCAATATAATCGGCCGCATCCAATCTAAGTCCATTGATGTCGAATTCTTGAATCCACATTTCCACGGCTTGAAAAAGGTGATTCTTGACATCGGGGTTTTGTAGATTGAGTTTCACGAGGTTATAATGGCCGTTCCATGCTTCATAGCTAAAAGGATCATCGTACGGACTGTGTCTCCCGAAAGAGAGCCCTTGGAACCAGGCGCAATAAGGCGAATTTTGGTGATGATCCAAAATGTGGCGAAATGCCCAGAAATCTCGCCCCACGTGATGGAATACGCCGTCAAGTATCACGCGTATGCCGTTTTCATGAAGTGAAGACACAAGTTGTGACAGTGTTCCGTTGTTGCCCAAACGGCGGTCAACCTGAAAATAGTCCGCGGTGTCATAGCCGTGGGTGCCGGATTCAAAAACCGGCCCCAGGTATAGAGCATTCACTCCAAGATTTCGCAAATGGGGTATCCAGTCGCGCTCCAACTCCAGTCTTGGGACTACCGGAGAACAGAAATCGTTCTTGGAAGGCGCCCCGCAGAAGCCGAGCGGGTAAATGTGATAGAATATTGCATCCCAGGCCCAGTGTGTCATTTTTGACTCCTGCGTGTCGTTTCTCAGTATACCGATTGGTATACTCAGTGGCCAAAAAAAGAGAACAAAACCGTCCTTACGAGAAGATGCCGTGCATAAACTGATGGACCGCTTTGTACACCAAGTCATCGTCTATGGTTGTGTATCCGTTGAGTGACAGTCCGATATAGGTATTTATCATTCCCAAAAAGGTGGCGGCATAGGCGCGATGGCGTCCTCGCATATTCCCGTGATCATCGGCTGCACGAATAAACAGATCCTCCAGGAGCCGCTGCTGTAGTTCACCCAGGCGCGACACTGCCACGAACGCCTCACTAACCTGAGGGGCAAACCACATAGATAGTTGCATTCTGTAGAACGTGCTGTGTTCTTTTGCAAAATGAAAGTAGGCTGCCGTCACCTTGTTGAGGGTCAGAGGCAAATCGCCTTGATACTCTGCAGCTCGCTTGATTAACTCGTACAGCTCGTCAAAATGCTCTTTCAGCAAGACATCAAGCATACCTCGCTTGCTCCCGAAATAATGGTACAGTGTGGGCTTAGTGACACCGGCGGCATCAACGATTTCTTGCACTCCCACAGCGTCATATCCGCGGGACGAAAACAATTGTAAAGCGCACGACAATATGTTTGAGCGATTATCCATGTCTTGCACCCATGCGTAGGATGTATACCGACCGGTATAGAGTCTGTCAAGACAAAATGTCAGAGAGATAATAAACGGGATGAAGGTTGATTGAATGGACCGTGGTGAAGTATACTTGAGAAAGCATGACAACATCATCCTTCTGTGCAATAAGTTTGCTGTGATATTCCATCGCTCAGACTCATCTGAAGATCTGAGTTTGCGTTTCATTGCCGTGCCGCGAGGGACCGCATGCCACCCACGAAATTCCTGTTTCACAAACTGACGTCGGGACAAATCGAGGAACGGCGCAAGGAAATCGAACGAACTAAGCAAGAGTTCTTTGCCGAGGCGCGTGACGGGTTTTTCATATCTTCCCGGGAAGGGGAGTTTCTCGATTGTAACGGCGCTCTGGTAAGAATGCTCGGTTACTCGTCTGCCAAGGAATTACTTGATTTGGACCTTTACACCGAACTTTGGGTGGTACCCGAAGACAGGCGGAAATTCCAAGACGTCATCGAAAATCAGAGTTTCGTCAAAGATTACAATGCAATCTGGAAGCGAAAGGATGGCCAAGTCGTTTACGTTTCTCTGTCAGCCAATGTCTGGAAGGACCGGGAGGACAAAATACAGGGCTATCGGGGCCTTGTGGTGGATCAGACGGAAATCAGGCGCCTGCGCAACCAGTTAATTCGGTCGGAACGCGTTGCGGCAACGGGAAAAATGGCCACTCAGCTCGCCAACGAACTCAGCAACCCGATATCCGGTATCATAAATTGTCTGGAGCTACCCAAAGAAGTCGTTCCGGAGACCCACGAAAAGAGAAAGTATCTGGACTTGGCCTATGCTGAGTCAGAGCGCACGGCAGAGCTTTTGAAAAAGATGCTGGAATTCCTGAAGCCGGACGATGAACAAAAGTATTCCATAGACATGAACAAGCTGATTGAGGAAACCCTGCTGTTCTACAAGAGGGAATTCCAAGACCTCAACATCCGTGTCACCACAGACTTCTCGCCTGCGCTGCCGCATGTCATGGCTGTGGAGGGACACCTAAAACAGGTATTTATCAACCTGATCACGAATGCAAATGCGGCCATGCCGACCGGGGGCGAGCTTCGTCTGGCAACGCGGTACGATATTGAACGTAACAATGTGGTAGTTACCATAGAAGATACCGGCGTGGGCATTCCTCCCCAGAACCTCGACAGGATCTTCGAGGCCTTCTTCAGCACGAAAGAGGAAGTCAAAGGGGTGGGACTTGGCTTGACCATCTGCTATGGGCTGATAAGAGAGCATGGAGGAAGAATCGATGTGGCGAGCGAGGTGGGTAAAGGCACTGTCTTTACCATTCAACTTCCGCTACTTAGCTTCTCCGACACGACCGGCAGTATTGTTAATATGAGAAGAGCGACGATAGAAGACTTTCCGGCTCTTGCAGCAATGTATGATGCTTTTGACCCTGAAGCGAAGGATCAAGGTCTGCCTCCAAGCGACCCCGAGATTCGTCGTAAATGGGTTAGGTACATGCTGGAAACCGGTGAAAACGTTCTTGCGTGGCAACGAGACAAGGTAGTGGCGCACGCATGTTTGTTCTTTAACATGCAGCAAGGAGACGCGGAATATTTGATTTTCGTGAGGCGGCCGTGGCAGCATCTCGGCATAGGAACGCGACTGACGGACCTGGCGCTAAGAAGAGCGAGGGATCTAACTGTCAAGACCCTATGGTTGAGCGTTGAATCGTCTAATTTCGAAGCGATAAGACTCTACAGAAAATTTGGTTTTGGCTTCAGTGATGACGGCCGCTCGGAACGAACCATGACTCTCACCTTGTGAGCATAGTGATTCCCCGCAGTCCGAGTCTCACTCCTTGAGACTCGGCCCGCTTTTTCAAAACCTGATACCAATTCGCGTTCAAGTCTATAAGAAAATCCCCTCTGACCCCCCTTTAAAGGGGGGAACGGGTGGATTTGAATGCGAAATGGTAAGAATCAAGGATTCATTCTTGCTTTCGGCCTGTCCGGAATATGTATCCCTTTTGGCGTTCGCTATACATCCTTGAACACAATTCGATTCGATATGTTCGGCAAAACAGATCAGACTTTCTATACCAAATGTCAAAAATAATGGCCTTGTCGTGACCCGTCACCCCGGCGAAGGCCGGGGTCCAGAACGTATTGAAAAGACTGGATTCCGGCCTACGCCGGAATGACGGTGTAACACTGCCTCGAATCGGACGAAATTTTTGGCAATTGCTCTAAGCTGTAGCCGTCTTCGAGTAGTCCAAGAGATTTGTAAGCATGAGATCCATAAAGGCTTCAGATTCTTCCCGAGTGAAGAGGCCTGCGGAGGCCGCAAGGACAATGTTGAGCCTGTTTCGAAAGAAGTAAACGATAAAAAGCAAGTGAGTGTTGGAGAGGAGTTTATATCCGATACCATGCACGGTGCTGACAGAGAGATTACCAGCTTGAGTAAGGCATGTGTCCACGGTAGGTTTCCCGTTCTTGAACGCGGGCCAGATCACACCAAGCATAGTTATGGCTACAGAGAACTGATGCTTTTGCATCAGGGAGTGGACAATTCTGCTCCTCAGGCCAAAAGGCAAGAGCCTGAAAGCCGCGGTCATTCTGGAAACATCTTGATAGAATTTGAAATCCTTATTATTGCGAAACTGTTTGATTCGAGCCAACGATAGCGACCGCATAAATGCATCAGGGTTTTCCCTCTCGTGCGGCAAAGATCTAAAGAAGAGCAGAGCGCTGTTGTTGTCGGTGTTAAAGCCCCTGAATCGTCCTTTCATATTTACGGACATGGAAGTGGTTAACTCGCCGGGGGAAACATTACGAGCAGCGTTCCATTGATCTATAGTCGTGTTTGAACACGCTGTAAGGAGATCGACGAATGAGACCCCTCTCCCCGCAGATATTTTTCCTATCCGTTCGGTGTCTTCAACAGAGAGTGCGCGTTTGATTTGATACTGTCGTAGGTCACCCGGTGAGCCGCTACCCACAGGCAGTGTGGGTTTGTCAAACATATTACTCACGGCTTCTCTCGCCTCCGCGAGAAAATTCCACCACCTCGGCTCTTTGATTTTCACCTGACGCTTCCTGGAAGTGGAAATGGCCTCCGGCTGGAATGCCCAGTGGGGCTTTTCACCCGTTAAAATCTCATGGTAGTTTGCCAGAAAATCTCTCCCGACCTCCGAAGCTGTGCCCGCGTCCGCGGCTACGTGGTGCAGAACCGGACCTATTATGTGGCGGTCTGGAGCCACGCGAACCAAATGAAACTCAATTGAGGGTTCCTGAAACAGGTCCCAGTTTCTGTCCAGGTGAGGAACCATATGGCCCAGATACGAGTCCAGATGCGACGATGACGAGGCGGTCTTTTCCAGATCGGCGGTGATTATCCGCAATGGCAGATCCGGTCGATGTTCCCAGACGATGCGGTGCCTTCCCCTTTGTCTGACCTCCCTAATACAGCTTCGGAACCGAGGAAATTTGTCCGATGTCCGCCGGACTGCCAGCTTGGCCGCCTCCATATCCAGGTTACCGAGGCCCTCGATTACAGTGACAAGAACGTTCTTGGTGTTGCCGAAACTGGAGAGCGCCAGCATCTCCGACAACGGGTTGAGTGGCTCGGGAATAAGATTGATTTCGGAATTATTCAACTTAGAAAGTCCATTTGGTTCAGCAACGTTTTCAGGCGCCTCACCCTTCCCATTTTTTCCCTCCCGTCAACGGATCTGTACGCCACCGGCGTTTGGTGTCATTGGGAGCGGAGCGAAGCAATCTCCAGTAGGGGCGCATGGCATGCGCCCAACTGAGGGCGGACGCCGTCCGCCCCTACAAGGACGGGGTTTGCCATCCAGCGTCCCGCGCGACTCCGCTTCTCGCAATGCCATAGACCGGCATCCAGCGCGTTCTGCACGAAGGCCGGTCCCTGCCAGAGGAAAGAGTGCGACATGTGGGTTGCCAAGCAAACAATGCAGATTCATTCTCGTCCCGACCCCAGGCCCTTCAAAATGACTTCCAAGGTGACGGCCGCGAGATTCAATTGCCGGAGCTGGTCTCGATGAATCCACACGGCTTCTAGAGCATCTGAACCTGCCGCAATGTTTCCGCCTCTCACCTTACACACAAAGTCCGCTATCACATAATGATATTGCACCCGACCGTCATCATCATGAAATATGCGCTCCACCAATTCCAGGAGTTCTACAGGTTCAACTTCAAGGCCGGTCTCTTCCAAGGCCTCCCGAACCACGGCGTCCTTGAGTGTTTCGCCGACGTTCACCAAACCGCCGGGAATGCTCCACTCCCCCTTGGCAGGCTGCGTTCCTCTTCGTACCAGTACCACACGATCGTCTCGTGTAATAAGGGCGCCGACCCCAACAAGCGGGAAACGAGGATACTCCCTGGACATCTCAGGTCAGTGCGATCGAGGTGATTTTTAACGTGCCCCGCATTGGGCCGGATATGAAAGTCTCGTAGCTCATGAATTGTGACACAAAATAATAATAGCGGTATATAGGGCTCGCCCCCCTTGCGATTCAAGCGAAACCGAGGAAGGGGGGCGGAGTCTGCTCAATAATATGGGTCCTCATACAAAGTCTGCGAACTCTCCGGCCTAAACCTCTGCGAAGAAATACGGCTTCAAGCATTCAGTCCGTTGAACGTATGTGCTCGGGTCCAGAAGCCATGTGACGGCGCTGAACGACGAAAGAAGCGAATTACCATCTTGGGGTGTAAAACAGAAGCCGATCACTTCATGACCCTTGCGCACCTCGACCGACGGTTCAACTATCACCGTTTGATTCAAGATTCGACCAAAGTAACCGTGATCCCGCCCAAACGAGAAAACCTCACACGCCGATTGCTTTTTTGTGAGGCTCAACCGCTCATCAGCCCGGAAGCGAGCCAGTGCTTCGTCTTTCGTGACCGCCCGTTTGAGTTTCAGGGTAAAGTAAATGCAGTGCATGTACTGAGTGTTCAACTTCAACGCGGATGACCATAGATTCAGTTCCAGCCCTCTTGTGCGAAATACGTGGTAAGCGTCTCTGGCGTGGTGAGTGCCGAAAACGGGGTC
>DATJPW010000174.1:0-7631 GCA_035506215.1 Desulfomonilaceae bacterium | reverse complement strand
ACGGCCAACACTTCTCTGATAACGTGTTTGGCCAATGACATAGGCTACGAGAATGTTTTCTATAAGCAGCTAAAGAATTTGATGCGGCCTGGAGACGTGGTGGTCGGAATTTCAGCGAGTGGGAATTCTCCCAATGTAGTGCGGGCACTCGAGCATGCTCTAGAGAACGGCGGTATTGCCGTGGCTATCGTCGGGTTCGACGGGGGCATAATGAAAAAAATCGCCAAGTACGTGATCCATGTGGCAACCGATTACGGCGAATACGGACCGGCCGAGGACACACATATGGTCCTGGATCACCTTATCTCAAGCTATCTGGCGCAGATCCCGGCCGAATGATGATCTTCCATAAGAAGCGTACGGTCCAGCTAACGTGCGATCCTGACGGCATAAGGCGGATCGTATTCCAGCCTGACCGTGTTTTCACCAGCCTTGACGTAGATCCCCTGGAAAGCGTTGTGGACAGGAAAAATCCGTGTGGCAAATCCGTTTATCTCCGCCTTCCAGAAGGGGCTGTAATTGTCGGCTATAACCAATATGCAGTCTGATTCACAATGAGAAGCAAGAACTATACGATCAGAACTGTACGAGATTAACCTGGTATTTGCTTTTGCAACTCCTGATTCGTCTCCTGATAGGACAATGCGCTCCGAATCAATGATATAGGCAGTGGATCTGAGGTCATTGTAATCTGCGCGTTGGAGCGCGGTGAGCAGTTCATCGTGATTGTCAAAGCGCCGCGCCTTGCCGACCATGAAAAAACGTGGGAGCACTTGTCGGTTCTCGTAAACGAATAACGGCAGTGGAGGCTTTTCACCGCGAAGGTAACTCATCGACCTGGCAACGAGAGCAAGTTTATCCCACCTCCGTGATGCATCCGTATCCCCGCGAAATAGCTCAACCAGGTTCTCGTCTTGAAGAGGCAAAGGCGAAACGACGAACCTTACATTGGCCAGAGACAACAACTTTAAGTTCCAGTATTCGCTGACTATTAGCGGATCATCTCCCAGTTGTTTCAGTTGACGGAGCGACCTGGTGTAAAACGGCGAGAACAGATACACTCGGCTCCCCCAATAGTGAAAATAATCGCGAATCCAGGCGCTAGAACTGATCAGAGGGATCAGAACCTGTTCCCAATATTGCTGATACCTTTTTGGGTAAACATTCATGTACCCGTCGGCAGTGTCCAACCCGTACACCCAGGCCATAGCCGGATGCTGAATTCCCTGAGCAACGGTAACCATCCGGAAAGGTGGCAGGTCTCTCGTTTGCTCGCGCAATTTCTTGAGGTTCGGATTGAGGTACAAGTCCCTGAAATTATAGCCGTGGCCCATCAGATACAGAATTCTTGCATGGACAAAGCACGATTGAAAAAGGACAAATCCAATTGCCAACGCGATTATCACCGGCCTGACGCGTAAAGGCCAGCCGAGAATTCTCTGAAAAAGAAGCCGCAAGGATGCTTCCGGAGGTATATACATGGCGCCGACGGCGGCGCCGATAATTAGCAGAAACGGGACCAGCAGATATATTCTGTCGAAAGAAGCGGCCCTGAGAAAAGTCACATGTTGCAATGAAAGTGTCTTTATCAGGCCGTACGCCGGTTGAAACGCCAGGCACAGAACTATGAAGGCAAATATGGACATGAGTAAACGGTCTTTACACCGGGAGCACACGATCCCTATCAAGAGCAAGCCGACCGGCACAGCATTGTCACGCATAAGACCCCACACAAACCACACTTTCTCATACACATACCTGTCCAGGTCCCGATTTCCCACTGCTCCCCATAACCCGAGCGGGGTCCAATCGGCACGATGGGACAACGGTACGTTCAAAATCAACGCATAAATGAACGGTAGCGAACTGACAACCCAGGCCAGGATGAAAAATACAAGGATAAGTGCAGACCTTCGTCCATATCTTCCGAGAATGACGAACTGCCAGAAGAAGACCATAGGCAGCAAAAATATCGAGTTGACAAACCAGCCCGTCATCGAGAAGAAGAGCCCCAATAACGATGCATACAGGTAGTCAATCGCTTTATTCGAGTTCAGGCAAGAAAGTGACCACAAGATGAAAGGTAATCCCGCTTCGCACAAGAAACCGTTATCTAAAGTGAAGCCCGCCCAGTGGCCGTTTATCGCACTCTGGGCATACAATGAATAAGCAATTCCCGCATAAAGAGCGGGCGATGTATCAAGCCGGGTCGAGTCCTTCAGGAGCCGAAAGGTGAAGTAGCCTGCCAAAAAACGTTGCGCCCATGTGATCAAGCCGTAAGCCAGCCAGGTAGGAAGAATCGCAAGCAGCAAGACGTCCGGTTGAAAAGGCGAGACCAGTATCGAAAGACTATCGATGCCCGAAGCCTTTTGCTGGTCCCAGTAACCCCAGCTTCCATTTGCAACGGCGGCTGCTAAGGCAGTCCGGTAAGGAAGAGCATTATCACCTGTGTCGTGGATGAAAACAAAAGAGAGTGGTCCAAGACCGAAATACCAGACAGCAAGCCAAAGAGACCAAAGAATAAAAAAGATCGCCGGATGTGCGTCAATCCAGGCGCCGACACGCAGCCACAGTGAAGAGCGCGGGAGAGCCCGGGTCATGTCCCGGCCATCCGTACATGTGCCCCCACCACCGTGTATCATGATTGCTCCCAAGGGGATTTGAGCCTTAGACTAAAGGACTCGCCTGGGCAACGCCCGCCTCACAACATATACCTGAGACACATGAAAGCTTCTGCGTGCGGCTTATTCACAAATCCGCCACGATATCGACTCAGAGCCATAACCGATTCCGCTGATCTTTCGTGAGGGTAAGTCCTTAACTGAGAGGCGAAAGCCTGGACCGCCCGGAGTTTCAGGTCAATCGTTTCGCTAATGTCACAGAAGACGTTAGGCACAAAAGTTGGAGTTAGACCGGGTGAATTCCAATTCGTCGAAGATAAAGCCTCGTACGAGTAGATCGCCCGGATCTCAATCGGGCCTGTGGGTCTGGCAGCCACCATGCCGCATGCATGAACGATCTGGTGGTCGCGATTCACATCCCCGCAGAACGGCAAGAACAATACCTCGGGTTGAATCTTCTGAAAATAATCCAGAAGAAGGTCATTTATCTCGCGTTGAGGCAACGTATCCAGTCGAACAGAGGGCAGGTCTGAAAAATAGGTTTCTTTGACTCCCAGAATCCTGTGGGCTTCCCGAGCTTCTGCCCGTCCCCGCTGAACAGCCTCTACGCCAAATAGATCGTTTGCCTGTGTGAGGGTCAGAACATTAACTTCATGACCCTGACGTGAATATTTCGGAATAGTGCCTCCGCACCCAAACACTTCGTCATCAGGGTGTGCTCCTACCACGAGAATACGCATGTGGCCTCTCCCCTAATATACATCGTTGTCTCCAAGGACAACCCATGGACTGGCGATTCGCGGGAGTGCGGCTGTCCCACGGCATTTGAGTATCATGGGTGACCGCTCATCAGAAGGAACGAACTCTCTCCTGAAAAAAATCTCCGCGTACGGACTTGTCGGCGGCATCCACAGATTCAGCAAATCGCTTCCCTTCGAGAAGCTTTCCGCGACACGGATCAGGGCAACGGCCGCTTTTTCGTTCGCAGCCAAAAAATCAACGATGTGGACCTTGCGGATCTCCTTGTCCTGAAATCTCTTCAACACTATGAACCCTTCCAGGTTCGGTCGGCCTATCTTAAAGCATTGGTAATCGACGTCCGGCCTTTCCTTGTAGCGCCAGTTCAGGACTCGATGGTCCTTCAAGTTCACGAAATCGAAATGCTCAGTGCTTTCCTCGTATAACCCGTCATAACGTTCATCGAATCTTTCAATCGGCTCACACGCTCCATCGGCTTGCCGGAACTCACGTTTTTCGAGAAACGTGAGTTCCAAGGGCACCTCCCATCCTGCTTTGATATGGAGAGGAAGGGCTTCAGGATTGGGAAAACCGATACCGCACTCTATCTTAAAGCGACCCTCCTGTTCGACGAGCATGCTGCTGATCTTGGTGAACAGGCCCAGCCCCCGAAAATTCGGATGGGTGGCTCCTCCTGTTGCAACACTGATGTGCCGGGCTTCTCGTCCGATGCGATACCGAAAAGGTAACATGCAAATTGCGGAGGCTATCCTGCCCGTTGATTTTTCTTCCGCGACGTAGACTCTGTTGTGCGAGTACGGATACTTAAGGTTAAACCACTGGAAGTGGTCCATTTCAAAATCGCGTCCGAATGCTTCTCTGCGAAAGGCATGTATTTTTGTCGCTTCTGAAAGGGGATCAGCCATCCGGAACACAAAACGAGCATCTTCCGTAATTATTTCGGGCGGAGGCATGTGTCAGTCCGTTTTGTCACTGATCCCGGAACCGGTGAATGAAGAGGATGTTGCTGCCCCCTCTTCATTAACGCCGGCCCCGCTCAATGCCGTGATGATACCCATGAAGAAGATCTTGATATCAAGGAGCAGCGACCAATTATCCACATACCAGAGATCAAGCTCGAATTTTTTTTCCCACGAGTTTGTGTTACGGCCCCGAACACTTGCCCATCCCATCATACCTGCCGGCACCTCATGCCTCCTGTATTGTTCAACGGTGTAAAGGTCAAGATACTCTACAGGCAACGGCCGCGGGCCAATGACACTCATATCTCCTTTGAGTACGTTCCAGAACTGAGGAAGTTCATCTATGCTGGTCTTTCTTAAGAAAGCCCCTAACCTGGTCATGCGCTGAGAGTCCGGAAGCAGCCGGCCCTGCGCATCACGGGTGTCGGTCATGGTCCTGAACTTCGGCATGATAAAGGGCCGTCCATGCAACCCCGCGCGTTGCTGCCGGAAGATCACAGGAGGCCCCAGGGTGACCAGGATCATGAACGCAGCAACCGCCATCACAGGGGCGCAGATAATTAGTGCCACGGCCGCAACAAAAATGTCCGCCAACCTTTTGATCCGTCTGCTTATGGAATTGTTTCGACCATTATTCATGAATCGACGTTTCAGACCGGGTCGGTTTTCGTTTCAGCTACCGACAAACCCAGGGCATTGAGAAGCCGAACGTAGACCCTGTATTGGGCATCCCATATCAATTCAGGGCGGAAATCGGTCATGACACGCTGCCGGCCCGCCTTTCCGCGTGTTTTTCGCAGTGCCGGATCGTTAAGATAGAAGCGTATGGCATTCTCAAGGGCCGCAGGATCTCGAGCAGCAACCAGCGTGCCTGTCACATCCTCAACTACAGCGTCTACGCATCCGGTCACACGAGTGGCCACAACTGGAAGACCCATGGCAGCTGCCTCTAAAGGCACATTGGGAAAGCCTTCTCTATATGTCGGCAGAACAACCAGATCCATCATCAAATAATGTTTCGGCATGTACTTATTAGGCACAAAATCCAAAATAATCACTCTCGGATCTCCTCGAAGCGCCGCCAAAATCTCCGAAGGAACCGGGTCCCAGGGCTCTGCAGGACCTATCATTACCAGGAAGAGGGCCGGGTAATCTCGCTTGAGCCTTTGCCACGCGGCAGCCAGTTCGACAATTCCCTTGTCCCGGACAATCCTCCATACAAAGCCCATGACAGTAGCATCCATCGGAATTCGATACTGCGACCGCAAGGTTTCCACGTCCTGTTTGTTAACATGGAGCGGGTTGAACCTGTCCTCGGCGTCCACTCCCTTACTGCTGCCGTTTTCCAGCACTCCTATCTTCTCACCAGGACAGAGTTTTTCACGGCTGATTGTGTCGGCAACCGACCGGCTTACTGCCAGGACTTGATTGGCGCAGCGACACGCAATCCACTCCAGCGCTCGGAGTATCATATTAACGGGACCCGAGCCTAACTCGCTTATCAGCCCTCTAAGCGTGTAGACCCTTACAGGTATTCGGCACAGAGCCGCAGCCATCATTGACAAAAGCCCGGCCTTGGCTGTGGACCCGTGGACAATGGTCGGTCTTATCTTGACGAAGAGCCACCAAAGGCTGATAAACGCAACAACGTCCTTCAATGGAGATACGCCTCGTGTCATTGGCACTGCGTGAACCCGGATTTTTTCCGATGTAGCCAAATGATTCAGATCTTCTCCCGGACCGGACGCGGCGTGCACCTCGAAACCCTTGTCCCTCATGTACCGCATTTGCCCAAGCAGAAAAAGACGCAGTGTTTCGGGGATGGTGGTGACATAGAGAAGTTTGACTTTCAAGCCGACTCCCTGCCGGAAAAAGTCGGATATTGGTCTTTACACTTGGAAATGACCGAGCGGAATTTGCCGTTGGGACCTCGTGGGATTGCCGTGACCTTCTCGACAATTACTGACACGCTTTCTCCCACTTTTTTGCGCAAATTGCGGACAAGATGCGTCTCTATCTGATCATCGTAACCACTGCCGGGCACCAATAACAGCTTAAGCGTGTTTAAGGATTCGTGAATTATCTGTGTTTCGTAGATCCCTGTAAGCCCCTTGAATACAGGATCCAGGCGACCCACAAAGCCGCGGTCCGGAATGAACAGAATGTCATCCAGCCTGCCTGTTATTTCTTCAACGCGATCCATGTCGCGACCGCACGGGCAAGTGTCAACAGGCCCGCGAACCACCCTATCGCCGATTCTGTAGCGCATCAGTACCAGCTCGCTATTGCAGAAGGTTGTGGCCACAACTTCTCCCTCCTCACCGGGCGCTACCGGCATCCCCTCTGCATTGACGATTTCGCAAATACCGAATTCCGGATTAATGTGCAAGTTCCCGTGTTCGCAAGCAGATATGAACGCACCTGTATCTGTGGAAGCGTACTGATTGAACACTTTGCAGCCGAAGGCGGACCCAATTTCCAGCTTGTCGTCTGTAAACAACGTTTCCGCACTGGTGATAATGGCCTTCGGTTCAGGAAGATCCAAACCCAATGCCTTTCCGACCCGGGCCAAAATCAGGATTGCTGACGGATAAGAATCGATCAAGACCGGCATGAACCGCTTGATGGCCTCAATATAGGCTGGAACAGTTCCCTGTGACAGATGGGTGGTTGACATTAACATGGCCTTGCCGGGCACGTTGCGGCGCCAATATATGCGTGTTTCACCTATTTTTCGAGCAGGCACAATATCTCGGCCCGTCAGTTGAACCCTCTTGGGGAATATCGGGTCCTTCAAACCGGCCCATTCTCTGAGCCGAAAGACAAAGCTCCATATCCTGGTGAAACTCTCTTTGGAACAATAAACCGTCATCGGCGAACCGCTGGTGCCGCTGGTGAAGAATTTGTTCCAGCGCCCAACAGGCTTCCCGCCTGAGAGAAAGTCGTTGGGTCGGCTCAATACCTGGTTTTTTTCCACGAAAGGAATTTTGTGGAGGTCTTCGACACAGCGTATCGTCCTATAATCTATTCCCTCCTTCCGGAAAAGTTCTTGATAATAGGGCACATGGGTTGCAGCCAACTTCATCCTTTCCCGCAGCTTCTTTTTCTGATAATCCTGAAAATGCTCTTTGGTCCACCATTGACTTTCCCTTAACTCCGCAAGGAGCGAGCGGCCCAGCTTAACGTCCCACCTGCGATGATTGAAAACAAGCCCCTGGATAGATACCATGAAATTTTCCAACCAAATCGGTGAATGGTCGTATATCTTTTTTGCGAAATCCATTCGGCC
>DATJPW010000173.1:0-3686 GCA_035506215.1 Desulfomonilaceae bacterium | reverse complement strand
ATTGCTTACGGAGCCTGTCGAAGAATTGTCGGAGAAAAGACGAAATCATTTTGATCCGGAGAATTGACGTGAAGGACCGTTCAGATCGATGATGAATGATGTTCGTTGACAGGATCCGTCACTGTCGCACCAGGCGTCGATGGACATTTCACAATACTTGATCAAATGGGGACTAATCAGCATCATCTGGACCGGATGGTGCGTGCTGCATTCAACATTGAACAGCGAAGGGATCATACACAGAATCGGCCTATTGGATTCAACAATAGGCCCGTACTATCGTTTAATCTATTCCGTTGTCGCTCTGTTAACTCTTCTGTTGGCCCATTGGATCACACCGAAATGGCAGGAGTTCGATCTGTGGCGATTCCGAGGGGCGGTACGGATATTTCAGCTAATCCTTTGGCTGCTAGCTATCCTCATGTTTTATCTCTCATTCAGATTCATCAATTTATGGCATTTCCTGGGATTGACAGCCCTGGGCGTCGGTCGCAAGGGAACTGATACCCAAAACAGGCTCATAACATCCGGAATTTATGGACTAATCAGGAACCCACAATTCGCAGCGGGTCTGATATTATTGTGGGCCAGAAACCTTACAGATACAGGCATGGTCATTAACGTTGTGCTTTCCCTATACCTGATGGTGGGAACAAAAACGGAAGAAGCTAGGCTGCTGGCGGGCTTCGGCGAAGAATACAGGCAATATATGTTGGAGGTTCCGCGCTTTTTCCCGAATAGGAAACCTTCCTTGCAAGCTTTGTTTCAAGGATCGATTAACCCCAAACCAAAGGCATAGAATGTGTGAACGTGGCTGAAAGGCTGAAAGAAAAGACTTCAGTGAACTTTCGCGTCTTTTTCTGTTTGGAATACGTGCTTTATTCAATCTTCCTGGCAGCGCCCACGATCCCAAATCGTGAGGATGTGCAAACTCCTTCTGCAAGCCTAAAATTTTCGGATTCGAGGGCTTCGAGGAACTGAGGTCCGTTAAAACGATCCTCAGTCGGATGCTGAAGAATTCTCTTCAAGAGAAAGTTGGCGTAAAGCGGCGGATAGATCTCCTCGAAATAAAAAGTCCCACCCGGTCTGATAACCCGACCTACCTCGCTGATGCACCGCCGCCAGTCCAGGACGTGGTGAATTATCCCAAAGTTTACGATTGCGTCGAAATAGGAATTTCGGAAAGGAAGATCCTGTGCATCTCCCACAAAGAATGAAATTTCGTTTCCAAGATGTGCCGGGCGACCGCATAGAGCCCTTTGAACCAACTTCTGTTCCAGGTCGAAAGCATAGACATGTTTGAATCGCATCTTCTCTACGACCAGCTTCGCACCTCTGCCTAAACCACAGCCGATCTCCAGAGCACTGTCTCGGTATATTGGTGGCGCCTGTCGCAACCATTTGGCTACTTCGCGCGCTTGAAACAAAGGCCGTAATGGGCTGTATATCCATACCCGCTCGGGCCAGTTCATCATCATTTTTTCTTTTTGATTCAAAGGTCAGGCCTGCGCAAATGATTAGATGGCGATCATTATGGAAAAGGCCGTCAGCACTAGGAAACTCACGGGCATGTAGCTCGCCCGGTTGAACAATGCTGCTGCCGCCCGCGGCCCCGGAGTGTAGTACAGGTCCCGAGCCGGCTGCAAAAGAAGCCACCACCCGAGCACCGCCGCGCCGATGGGGTACAGTATTCCTACGCCCTTTCCCGCGAGAAAATACATTGCAACACCTGCAAAAGTGGCCATAGAAGCAGCCGCGATAGCTCTGAACACCGATTCGGGAACCCCTTTGACCGTGGAAGTGGTTCGGGCCGCCACTCTTGCATCATCATCCATGTCCATTATATCATTGGCAATATTCTGCCCGCCTATTTCCCAGGCTGCCAGCCAGAGAAACACCATAACCACGAACCCGACAGACGGGTTGGCGTCCACTGCGTACACCCCTGCCACACCGCCTGATGCTTTGACGATTACTGAAGGAATGATTTTGAGATGGGTTATCCTGAGTAGCTTGCAGTAAATCGTTTCCATTGAGGCAGAGGCCAAGAAAATAAGCGCACAAACCGGGTTCAACCACCATGCGCCTGCCAGCGCCACGAGGGCCCAAAAAATCGTCCATGCGATACCGCTTCGAAAGGAAAGAAATCCCTGAGCAAGCGGATGCAGCGTCGCAATCCCGTCAACATCAAAAAGCTCAACAGAATCCTTATGAAGCGACAACCTCTCTCTATCAACCTTGTAGTCCACGAGGTCATTCAAGGCGTACACGGCAGTATACCCGGCAAAGGCTGTTACAATGCCTACAACAATAACCGGCAGTGAAGGGAAATCACCCAGCCACAAAAGCGCAGCCATTGCCGGAGTGGCGACGTCCAATATCCCGTGAGGAGTACGCGAAAGACCAAGAAACAGGCTCCACCTCGACTGTGTCGAGGAACTCAGAGACTGGGCTGCAGGTTCGGGAGAAGTTTCCATAGATCGAATTATTCCATTTGAAGGGCGCCCATGCGTGCTAGTGCTTTTCATAGGGGAAAGTCAAAGTGCCGCCGAGAAAGCCTATGCAAGTAACAATCGGCCCGAGCGCGATGGTGGCGGCGCAATAAATCATGACATGCGGATCGCTGAATGCCAAAGGATCTTCAAGCACGAAAGGCCTCCATGTTACCGCAACGAGTGCGATCACCAGGGCCGTCCATGCCAGACGCCGTTTCCAGAGAATTGTGGATGAATCCTTCGCATCATAATTTATCCACCAGGTGAAGTATCCTGTTCCTATGGCCGAGGGAAGCGACACCAGACCTAAAATAAGACACAAATAAGCGGCCCATTCCGTGGCCGGGGACCCGGTCAGCAGGCCGGCCACCTCGAACACGGGAAGGGCGATCATTAGACCTATTGGAACATGCACCACAGCGGGATGGGGATGCCTCCTGAAGAATGGGTGTTTCTCCAGCCACGCATCGATTTTACCCTTAAGGCCGATTGCCGGCTCGGCACGGTCTCGTTGATATACTCCAACCGCTTCTAGGTTTTCCAAGACCTCCAGTCCGTGGGGGGCTGCACCAATTGCCACACTCAGGTCCTGGCCCGCCGTGTGGCGGTTCATGTGTTTGCCGCGGACCCATCTTTTGCTCTTTGAAACATCGTAGACTTTGCCCTCGACCGCTACGAGAGTGCCCATGTCATTTTCACCGTTTGCCCGGGCCAATGCGTCCTTGCCATAGACTCTCATAATCATCCCCTCGTTACTCTGCGCTACTGAATCGACCCTGTCCGCGGGCCAAAGCTCAAAGCCAGTACGGTTATATCATCGGCCTGAGGCGCGCCCACGCAAAAGGAAGAAATCTCTGCGAGGAGGGCTTCGGTAATCTCTTTGACAGCTTTTTCCCGGACATGCGTCACAACTTTCAGTAACCTTTCGCCGGAAAAGGCTATGCCATCGGCACTAAAGGCCTCTGTCACTCCGTCTGTATAAGCCAGGAGCACGGTTCCCGCGCTGAACGTCAGCCGGTCCATGATGAATGCTGCATCGTCCATGATCCCCACCACCGGCCCTTCGGGGGGCTTGAGGAAACTCGGTGAACCATCTTGGTCCCAAAGTAGCGGGGAATTATGGCCCGCGTTTGCGTAAATAAACTCACCGGTCTTCACGTTCAATATACCCATAAATATTGTAACAAACAT